>JAAZAT010000072.1 GCA_012514185.1 Spirochaetales bacterium
ATCCAGGGTAAGCCGGCACCAGCCTGCTTCCCGCACCCCACTCTCTGAGGCGCTCGACCAACTTACCCGATTCAGGCCCTTTCAGTCAAGGGCTTTTCTCCCCTTTTCCGCTTTTTCCCGAACCGGCTCGTCCGGCCGACAAGATGGCACTATACGGGCTTTCATTGCTTCTGTCCAGTAAGTTCATGAAAAACGTACGAAATCACAGAGCCTGCCACGTGCTCCTGCTTGCCCAACCAAGGATTCAGGGATAGGATGCATCGCAGGAGAACAGCCCATGGAACACGACATGAGCAGCGGCAAGCCCGCTCGCTTGTTATTTTTCTTTATGTTGCCGATTCTCGGCGGAAACCTGTTTCAACAGTTTTACTCCATGGTCGATACCTATGTAGTCGGGCGCTATGTTGGAGTCGAGGCCTTGGCTGCAGTAGGAGCCACCGGTTCGATGACCTTTCTCATCCTGGGCTTCGTTGTCGGCCTCACTGCAGGCTTCTCGGTGATCATCAGCCAGAAATTCGGGGCAAAGGACCCGCAGAGCATGCGCAAGGCTGTTGCAATGAGCATGCTCAGCGCGTGCTTTCTCTCCATTCTCGTATCTACGCTTGCCATACTGACTGCCAGACCGTTGTTGGAACTACTTAATACTCCAGAGAACATCATCGACGACTCGCATGTCTATCTTAATATTATCTATATCGGTATTGTGGCAACCATCTACTACAACTTGCTTGCAGCAATTCTCAGAGCGCTTGGCGACAGCCGTTCTCCTTTGTATTTCCTTTTGATAGCATCGGCGCTCAATATTGCAGGAGACCTCATCGCCGTCGTCAATTTGGGAATGGGTGTAAAAGGCGTGGCATTGGCCACCGTCCTCAGCCAGATGATTTCCGCATTGCTGTGCCTGGTATTCATCCACAAAAGGTACCCAAGCCTGCATCTCACCAGCCAGGACTGGAAGATCGATTGGCCTATGATCAGCAGATTGTTGAGAATAGGACTGCCCAGCGCCCTGCAATTTTCCGTGTGCGCCATCGGGGTCATGATCGTGCAATCGGTGATAAACGAAAGCGGAAGCGACACGGTGGCAGCATACTCGGTAGGGGTAAAGATCGAGCAACTGGTCACCCAGCCGTTGGTCACGCTCGGCCTGGCCATGGCCACCTTCAGTGCACAGAATCTTGGATCGGGTCGGCTCGACCGGGTGCAGCAGGGAATCCGCAGCGCGCTTGGACTGTGCATCCTCTTCAGCGTCCTTGCATTGGGCTTGGTTTTTCTTTTCGGAAAGCAACTCGCCCTCCTCTTCATTGAACAGTCAGAACAGCAGGTGGTTGCACAAACGGTCCAGTACCTGCACATCATCTCCTACTTCTTCATTCCTCTCGGCCTTATCTTCGTCTTTCGCAATACATGCCAAGGACTGGGTTCGGGACTCATACCCATGCTCTCATCCATCCAGGAGCTCTTGTTCCGTGCACTGGTGGCGGTCACCCTTCCCCCGCTGCTCGGCTATGTCGGCATCTGCTTGTCCAGCCCCATCGCATGGATGGCGGCAGCGTTGCTTCTGGTGGTGGCCTACAAACTCCAATACACCAGGCTTTCCCGTCTGCTGAAGCAATAGGGGATAAAGCCGGCCTATGCGTACATGCTCATCTATGGATACCAAAGTCACGGCTTTCAGGGCAGTCTCATTCCCATCGAACTGGTGAAAAGCACCCATGAATTGACCATTCTCGGCTATTCGGATGCGAAGCAGCGTGAGTTGAAACTCCTGTTGCTGTCGATATTTCCCTCCCTTCCCAAGGCAACGGTGCAGCTTCCGCCTCAGAGCACCCTTCAGGAGATGGCCGCCCCGCTCGCACTTGCCCTTGTTGCTTATGAAAAACACCTGCTTGAACTCCAAGGACCTGCGGTCCTTTGCTTCGGTTCACTGGCCCTTGGAGGAGGGATCAGGCCGTCACCATCGCTTCGCGACATACCCTCGTTGTGTGGGCAATATGGCGTCGGCTTAGTGCTGGTAGGTCGAAACAGCCTGCTTCCAACGCAAAGCGAAGGTTTGGAGTTCTGCGAGTGCAGCACCCTGATGGAGGCAGGCTCACAACTTTGCAGGTATTCCCTCCAACACCAAGGACAGCAGGTGCACCAATGCAAAACCCCTGCAAAAGCAGATTCACCGCTCGATCCGTTCGCCAACATCATCGGATTGAAGCAAGCCAAACAAGCCCTGATCTACGCAGCATCGGGAAATCTGCCGCTTCTTCTCTATGGTCCACCGGGAACGGGAAAAACCCTGTTGCTCAGCCGTGTCGCCTCACTGCTGCCTCCGCTGGACAGCGAAGCACAACAGCAAATATCAGCTTTGCATGGTCGACCCGTCGAAAAGAGACCGGTATTTTCCATACCTCTGGGCTTCAGGCAGGCCGATTTGGCCGAAGGTGTCGTTCCAAACCTGTGCAAAGCACATAAAGGGGCCCTGCTTGTAGACGAGTTGTCTCATCAACGCCCCAATATACGAACAACACTGGCCTCGGTGATGGATACCCATACCTTTGGAGGCTATCCGCTGCGCACCTTGGTGGTTTGTGCCACCAATGCGTGCAGCTGCGCAAATCTGGGCTCGCTTGAGGGAATCTGCCGTTGCAGCGAAATACAAATCGACAAATTTTGGGCAAAGCTCGGCCATCCCCTGCTTGACCGCTTCGCCATGGCCCTTGCGCTGACAAGCGAGAACCTCCTGGTAAGCGAGGTGAATGCAACCCCCGTTGATTACGAACGAATCGAATACGTACACACCATGCAAAAGGGTCGAAGCGAACAGGAAATCTTAGGCCTCCTGCCGTTATACACCAAGGTTTTTCGAGGGTCTCAGCAAAGTTTCAGACGCTCGTACCTCTGTTGCAAAGTTGCAAGAACCATAGCCGATTATGAAGGAAAAGAGTCTGTGACACAAGAAATTATGGAAATAGCCCAACAACTCTACCTGCTCCCCAAAGACCGTCATTATCACTAGGGTTTTCTTCTCTTTTCTTTTTTCCACCAAGGTAGTTGACACCCTTTCTTGCTCTCTGCTATAGTCCTTAACGTTGCAGGGGCCGCTAGCTCAGTCGGTAGAGCAACGCCCTTTTAAGGCGTGGGTCACAGGTCCGAATCCTGTGCGGCTCATCTTGCCTCTGTTTTTTGGAACATGCAGTAATGTCTCCTTCGTCTAGTGGTTAGGACAACGGGTTTTCATCCCGTCAACAGGGGTTCAATTCCCCTAGGAGATGATATAATGGGAGCCTGTAGTCGTACAGGTTCCCTTTTTTATTGTTCCGATACCTCTCATCAGGATGGGGAGCCTCACTCTTGACTTCTGCTAGAACACGGTATACAAAGAAGATACCGGATGGCCTATTGATAGCATCATATCTCCCAATCAGCTACCTGCCATCCGTGTGATGTACCCTTCTTCCGGGCTGCAATCTAAGGCTGTTGTATCCACACCCACAGCGCTTTAGGTTGCAGCTCCCTCGTTGAGGCTCTCCTTCACTGCTGTCAGACTGCTGAATGCAGGCCGTGGATCGACGGTCAAAAAATGCCTTCCGGCCCAGTCAAGGGCAATCGATCCCAAGGGAGCTGTCATGAGTATGCTCATCACCGCCACAGCCAAAATCACCTCGCCGGCTCGCGTAGGCATGCCATGCAAGCTCATCGCAGCAAGCGGAGTCGAGCCGATGGCTGCCTGTACGGTCGCTTTCGGCAGATAGGAAATAACAATGAACGCCTTTTCTTTTGCGGTGAAGCCGCTTCCAAGCGTGCAAAGAAACGTTCCGATGCTTCGGCCGCTGAGTGCGATGAGAATCAAGAGAATCCCCGATAGACCCACATGTTTGGCTGCTGTCAAATCCACTTGGGAACCCACCATGGCAAACAGCAGAATCTGGGCGAATATCCAGATCTTCCCCAACTTGGCCGAAAGCTCATGGGCCATGTGCTCACGCTTTTCCAAGATGATGAAACCGATGGCCATGACTGCAAGCAAGGCTGCGAAGGGGATATGTACTGCTTCAAGCACATCGCCCAGATGCACAAGGATGATGCAGATCATCAGCATGGCCAGGACCCGCTTGGTTGCACGGGGGTTGTACCGCTCGAAAGCCCGAATTAAAACAAGGCCGATTGCCAAGCCGGCGCCTATCCCGAAAAATATGGAAAGGGGGATCCCTGCAAGCATCCATGCAAGGTTTACGGTATCGCCGACATACAGGCTGAGCACAACGCTGAATGCAACGATGACCGTAACATCATCCATGCTTGCACCGGCGAGCACAAGGGTGGGTATCCCCTTCTGCGTACCCCGCTTTTCCTGAATGAGATTGACCATCATCGGCACCACGACTGCAGGTGAGACAGCACCAAGCACACAACCCAGCAGGGCGCTCTCCAGAGTGGAGAGTCCAAGCAGTCTCGGGGCGATGAGCATCACGGTCATTGTTTCAAAGAGTGCCGGCAGGAAAGAAAGGAGAATAGCCTGGAATCCTACTGCATGAAGGCTCTCGCGTGAAAGCTCCAAGCCTGAGCGAAGCAGGATGACTATCAAGGCGATCATCCTCAGATCGGCTCCCACGGCAAGCAAGGAGGGATCGAGGAGGTCCAGAACAGCCGGGCCGAACAGCACGCCCACCAAAAGCATGCCGATGAGGGCGGGAATACGAACCTTGGTCAGGACCCAATCCAAGAACAAGCACAGCAAAACCACGGCAGCAAGACTGAATGCCATACAAGCCTCCAAACAATGGATGTATCATAGGAGTTATCAGCAGCTTGCAAAGCCCTGCGGTTTTCGTTCTGAAGGCGAACCCCATCGCCGTTTCACATTGTAGAAAGTAGGTTCCCGACAGTCAAGGCGGGTGTACAAGAGTTGCAATCTATGGATAATTATCCAGCATAAGAGGAGTGCGCAATGAGTCAACTTTCCAGGATACAGAGAATTTGTGATGCCAACGGCATCAGCGGCTTTGAAGACGAAGTAGTCCAGGCAATACGCGAAGAAGCGGGAGTCTTCGGGCGGTTTGAAGAGGATTCTTTGAGAAACCTCTACCTCTTTAGAACCGGAAACCAAAAGGATAAACCGATGGTTTTGCTGGATGCCCATACCGATGAGGTCGGTTTCATGGTCAAATGCATCAGAGCCGACGGCATGCTGGAATTCATCCCCATCGGCGGTTGGGTCGCTTCCAACGTTCCGGCACACCTGGTCAGGGTGCAAACCTCCACCGGGAAAACCATACCCGGCATCGTAGGCTCGAAGCCTCCGCACTACCAGAGTGAAGCGGAGCGTAAAAGTGCACCCGACATTGCATCCATGCATATCGACATCGGGGCCTCCAGCATCGAGCAGGTTTTGAGCATGGGCGTTGATGTTGCAAGTCCCGTCATCCCGGAAGCGGCATGCATCTATCAGGAAGATACCAAGTTGTTGTTCGGCAAAGCTTTCGATTGCAGGCTGGGTTGCACCACCATCATCGATGTGCTTGAGTCCCTCCAAGGCAAGAGCCTTGCTGTCAATCTCGTTGCCGCCTTCGCCAGTCAGGAGGAAGTCGGTTGCAGGGGTGCCCATCTGACCGCCCGCAGGATCAAGCCCGATGTTGCCGTCTGCTTTGAAGGAAGCCCTGCCGATGACACCTTCCTGCCTGCTTACCAGCAACAGACCATCGTGGGCAAAGGTCCCATGCTCAGGTTCATCGATTCAAAAATGATCACCAATCCCCGCTTCCAGAAGTTTGCACTGGACATCGCCAAAAAGTTTGACATACCGGTGCAAAAAGGGGTTCGCAACGGAGGGGCCACCAATGCATCCGCCCTCCATTTATCGGAGCAAGGCATTCCCACCATTGTAATCGGCATTCCGGTACGCTATGCCCACACCCATTGGGGAGTGAGCAGCCTGGATGATGTACAAAACTCGGTCAGGCTGGCAGAGGCCGTATTGGGAGAATTGGACGCACAAACCATCGCAACATTTTGACAAATCCATACTCTGGGTGTCATACTGGCTGAAAGGGGGGGAGCATGAATGAAATCGAGCTTTGCCTGAGTGAGATGCAGGCGTTTTTCCATAGTGGAACTACGCTGAGCATCGCCTGGAGGAAAGAACAACTCAAAAAACTGAAAAGCGGCATCCGTTCGCATGAAAAACAGATTCTCAATGCCTTGTATGAAGACTTGGGAAAAACAGACTTTGAGGGATTCGCTTCCGAATTGGGCATTGTGTATGCAGAACTGGACGAGCATCTGAAGCATCTGGATGCATGGGCGGCAAAGCAACGAGTAAGATCAAGCCTGCTTTCCTTCCCCTCCAAATCCTACACCATTGCACAGCCTCTGGGCATTGTCTTGATCATGAGCCCGTGGAACTACCCGTTCCAACTCTCCATCGTCCCCCTGATCAGTGCGATTGCAGCGGGCAATTGCGTCATGCTCAAACCCTCCAGGTACAGCAGCCATACAGCGCTTGTCATCGAGGAGATGCTTTCAAAACTCTTCTACAGCAACCATGTCGCCACCTTTCAAGGGGGGGCACAGATGAACCAGGAGCTGCTGAGGCATCGATACGACCACATTTTTTTCACCGGCAGCCCGCAGGTCGGGAAATTGGTGATGGAAAGCGCTGCAAGGTATGCAACCCCGGTCACCTTGGAGCTCGGTGGCAAGAGCCCGGTCATTGTCACCTCGGATGCCGATATCGGCTTGGCAGCACGAAGAATCATCTGGGGCAAGTGCCTGAACGCGGGGCAGACCTGTGTGGCTCCCGATTATGTCCTCGTCGACCGAAAAGTTCACAATGCACTGCTTGAACAGATGAAAATCGCCATCATGGCCATGTTTGGATCCGATCCTTTGCACTCCAGCGATTTGGGGAACATCATCAATGAGAAGCATTTTTCCCGCCTGATCGGACTCTTTGAGCATGGGACGCTCGCCTGGGGCGGGCAAATCGATCCAAAAACCCGACGCATCGCCCCCACCATCATCACCGATCCCCGCCTGGAGGCTCCCTTGATGCAGGAGGAGATTTTCGGTCCCATCCTTCCCTTGGTCGCCTACGATTCGTTCGAGCAAGCAATAGACTTTGTCCAAAAGCGCGAAAAGCCGCTCGCCCTGTACTGCTTCACAACCAACAAGGAGCATAAAAACCAAGTTCTCACTTCGTTGAGTTTCGGCGGTGGATGCATCAATGACGTAGTCATGCACCTCTCCAATACCGCCCTTCCCTTCGGGGGAGTCGGGAACAGCGGCATGGGAGCCTATCATGGGCGGGAAGGTTTCAAGACCTTCAGCCATACTAAAAGCATGCTTGAAAGCAAAACATGGCTCGAAGTGAAACTGCGGTATGCCCCGTATCGCGGCAAGCTTTCTTTGATCAAACGACTCTTTTTCTAACGTACACAAGGAGGTTCTATGAAATTGAAGCGATGGGTGGTCCTGATTGCACTCTTTTTGGTCTGCAGTCTGGCGTTTTCAGCAATTACCGTGACTGAGGCGGACGCTCTCTACGACAGGGATGCTTTCAGCGAAGCAGAGCAGGAGCTGCTCGCCCAGTTGGACAAGGCTGCAAACGCCGAAGAAGAATCAGAAATCCTGTGGAGGCTTGCCCGTGTCATGGTCTCCCTCGGAGACGACCTGGACAAGGAGGACAAGGCGGGACGATTCGCCATGTACGAAAAGGGTGAGACCTATGCACTATCGGCAATCGAGAAACACCCCACCCCCTTCGGCTACCTCTGGAAGTCATCGAACGTCGGCCGATGGGGCCAAACGAAGGGACCTCTGAATGCATTGGGGAAAGCAAAGGGCATGCTCGAGGATCTTACGGTCATCGTCAACGACTTCAAGACTCTTGATTCGAGCGAGACATGGTATGTGCTCTCAAGCCTGTACGATGAGCTTCCCGGCGGGGTGATCTCCTTTGGCAACAAGGATTGGGCTGTAAGCTACATGCGCATGGCCCTCGACACCATTCCCTCCCATCTGCTCTATCCCGGACACTACAAGAAGCTTGCAGAGGAGTTGTACGCTCGAAACTGGAGTGCCTCAAAACGTGCCAAGGAGCTCTCCAAGATGCAAAAGGATTGGCAGAAAGCTTCCACAAACCTAGAGAAATACCGCTACTACGAAGGCAAGGATGGAGGGGCGACCAAACCCTTCTACTCATCGGTCAACCTGACGCAGATGAGTGATCGCCAAGAAGCGGTGATGGTGCTCTCCTACATTCTGGAGAAGGCCAAGGTGTTCAAGCCGATCAAGACAACCGATACCAAGGACCTCAAGGAAATCGAGACCTTGAGGAACTCCTGGATCTAGCATTCGTCACCATCCCTTCAAGCTCAATGCTTGAAGGGATTTTCATTTGGATAGAAATGACCTGGTTTCTGGTTGTATGCGATATCCTCGATTCCAAGATATCGGAACACCTCAAACAAGGCTTTTCCAGCATGCCGGAAAGCAACTGCAGCATGGTGTGGATAGGCTTTAGCCAACAGCACGTAACGATAGAACCGGGCCATCTCCTCAATCCCGATGATCCCGATACTTCCGAAGCTGGAAGTGGGCACATCGAGGACCTCCCCTTGTGCAATATAGGCTTTCAACTGTCCGCGGGCGTTGGATTGCAGTCGATAGACGGTTGCCGGTCCGCTGATGAGATCACCTTCCATGGTTCCCCGGGTGATATCCGGATGTTTCAACTCCGGCTCCAGGTCCCGTTTCATGATGAGCTGGTAGCCCATATGGGGATTCTTGAGCAGCGAGCAGGCTGTGTTTCCACAGTGGAAAGCCATGAACAAATCGTCATTGCGGTACGGGCGCTTGGTGCGGATGTGTTGTTCATACATCTGGGCGGGAACCGTGTTGTTGATATCAAGCAATGTCACCGGAAGGTCGGTGACACACTGCCCGATGTATTCGCTCAGCGCTCCATAGATGTCGACCTCGCAGCTGACTGGGATGCCCTGCTCGCTCAGGCGGCTGTTTACATAGCAAGGGACGAACTTGAACTCGGTCTGGAAGGCAGGCCAGCACTTGTTGGCAAAGGCTACATAGGAACGTTCCCCTTTGTGTTGCTCAGCCCAATCGAGCAGGGTCAGCTCATACTGGGCCAGCCTGTCAAGAATCCCGCTGTAGGGACTTGAACCGATTTGGCTTTGCATCTCTTGAACCAACGAAGGAATCCTCGGATCGCCGGCATGCTTGTTGTAAGCAGCCAGCAGATCGAGTTCGCTGTTCTCTTCGATCTCAACACCCAGGTCAAAAAGTCCCTGGATGGGGGCGTTGCAGGCCAAAAAGTCCTGGGGCCTGGGTCCGAAGCTGATGATCTTCAGCTTTTTCAGCGAGAGCACAGCACGGGCGACCGGGATGAATGAGTCGATCATGGCGGCCACCTCGCGGTCGCTGCCCACCGGGTATTCGGGAATATAGGCACGCAAGGAGCGAAGACTCAGGTTGTATGAACAATTGAGCATGCCGCAATAGGCATCCCCCCTGCCGTCATGCAAATCCCCGTCGCCTTCAGCTGCAGCGACGTACATCACCGGACCGGGAAAATGCTTTGCGAGCAAAGTCTCAGGAGTTTCAGGCCCAAAGTTACCGAGAAATACCACCAAGGCATTGACTGCATGGTCCTGGACATCCTTGAGGGCACTCAGCATATCGTTTTCATTCTCTACAATGACCTGGCACTCATACAGGTCCCCCTTGTAAGCTTGTTTCACCGCCTTGCGTCGTTTCTCGGACAATGTGCGGGGAAAGCAGCTTCTGCTGACGGCAACCAAACCCAACCTGACCGTTTCCATGTTGTTCATTGCATTACCCCCTATTTACCAATCTGACCATAATAGGCATGAGCGCCGTGTTTTCGCAAATAGTGTTTATCAAGCAGATGTCCATCCATCGGCATGTGCGTTGCATCGCCGAGCAGCATCGAGTGGTAGGCCATCATCGCCACCTCCTCGAGCACCACCGCATATTCAACAGCCTTGAGGGCATCATCAGCCCAGCAGAAGGGTCCATGACTGTTCACCAGGACAGCAGGGATGCTTTTGGGATCGATGCCGGAAAATCGCTCAACGATTACTTTGCCTGTCTCCATCTCATACTCACCCTGGATCTCCTTGGCTGTCATGGCACGGGTGCAGGGGATTTCCCCGTAAAAATAGTCGGCATGGGTTGTCCCCAGAGCCGGAATTCCCCGGCCAGCCTGGGCGAAGATGGTCGCCCACCTGCTGTGGGTATGGACTACTGCGTTTACCGTCTTAAAATGATTGAACAAGTATCGGTGGGTCGCCGTGTCGCTGGAAGGATTGTACGATCCCTCCACCCGCCTGCCGGTTGCCAGCTCAACGACCACCATGGAAGAGGGGGTCAGCTCATCGTAAGCTACACCTGACGGCTTGATCACCATGCATTCACGATTTTCATCCACTTCAGAGACATTGCCCCAGGTAAAGGTGATCAACTTATGTGTCTGCAGGAGCACATTTGCTTCACAGACTCTCTCTTTCAACTCTTTCAACATACCTTGACTCCTTGCGTACCAGAAGCAAGTGTGTGCCAACCTTTGTGAGTTGTCAAGGCAAACCAGGCTCTCTTGTGGTTCCAAGAAATGGGAAAAGCCCCTATGATAGGGTCATGAACCAATCAAGACGCAATTTCTCAATTCCCATACTGGCTTGGACTGTTCGGGCGGTAGTGCTCGGCCTCTTGGTCGGACCGGTCATCAGTCTGTTGACCTTTCTCGTCGCCCAAGCCGGGTCGATCCGCACAACCCATCCGTGGCTTCATTTTCTCATGCCCCTTGGGGCTCTGCTTACCGCCCTTCTGTACCAGAAACTCGGGCCTTACCTGCGAGACGGCGGTTCCCAAGTGATTGACTTGATCAATCAGGGCATTCTCGATATCGCCCACCCCACCAGCATCGGCTACGAGATGGATCGTGATGCACACAAGCAGAAGATATCCACCAAAATGGCTCCTCTCTTGCTGTTCAATACGTTCATCACCCATCTTGTGGGAGCATCAGGGGGCAAGGAAGGCGTCGGGGTCCAAATCGGGGCTTCCATCGGAAGCTACTGCTCCCGCTTGGAAATGCGGATGCTGGGCCAGAGGCAATCCATCCAGCAAAAAGGTATCTGGCTGATCAGCGGTGCAGGCGCCGCCTTCGGAGCGCTGTTCAACGCCCCGATTGCCGGAACCTTGTTCGGAATGCAGTTCTCAAATCCCCGGGTGAACCGGACCGACGCCCTTCTGCCATGCCTTACCGCCTCATTCACCGCCTGCATGGCCAGCCAGGCTCTGCATACGCACACCTTGGTCCCGGTGACAGCCGAAGCCTTCGCTCTCGATCTTCCCACCCTTCTCATATTGCTGGCGTACTCCATCCTGCTCGGTTTTGCCAGCAGACTCTTCTGCCACCTGATCCATCTGACCAAGAGCCTGTTCTCCCGCCTTACATCGAACCCTTACAAGAAAGCTCTGATTGCCGGTTCGCTGCTGTTGCTTGCCTCAATCGTCATCTACCTGGTCACCGGTACCTTTGCCTACAACGGACTCTCGCTGAACCTCATCATTGAGGCAGAGTACGGAAATACCAGCAAGTTCGCCCCTCTTTTCAAGCTCCTCTTGACCGCCCTGACCATCGGAAGCGGCTTTGTCGGCGGCGAGGTAATCCCGATCCTCGTCATCGGCGCCACAACCGGAGCCCTGTTCGGAACGCTGCTTCCCATCCCGGTCTCTGCACTGTCCATGTTCGGAGCCATAGGGATGCTCAGCGGCAGCACAAAGCTGCCCTTGGCCTGCTTTGTGTTGGGATTGGAACTGTACGGTTTCGGCAACCCCACCTCGTTGTTTTTTGTCTGCAGCATAGCCTACCTTTTCAGCGGCAGACTCTCCATCTACGAACGCCAGATCGTGCCCCAAATCATCGATCCCGACTGGGATGTCTGACATACGTGCTTGACAAGGATACCAACACTTCTTAATATATGAACATCTATTCATATATTGATATATTAGGAGTCCATCATGCATCCATCCAAAGCACATCACACAGAACCATCCCCATTGCATGAACGCCTCTACACATTCGAAGGTGTGGATTGTCCTGTCTGTGCTGCAAAAATAGAGGACCGCATCCAGCGAATCGGAGGGGTTGCATCAGCCAGGGTCGATTTTTCGCGCAAGCAAATACGCATCAACACCACCGATAAACAGCAGGAATCCTTTTACAGCTACCTTATCAAGGAAGCCAAACGGGTGGAACCGTCGCTCAAGGTGAAAAGCCTGGATAACCGCTCTCAGAACGCAGATGACAAACTCTGGGTCCCCTTGGTCCGAATCCTTGTCTCGGTACTCAGCTTCACTCTGGCCATGCTCTTCGACATTCCCTTCCTGTTCATACTGAGCTTTGTGACAAGCGGCTACGATGTGCTGCTCAAGGCAGCGAGAAATATAGTGCATGGAAAAATCTTTGATGAAAATTTCTTGATGAGCATTGCAACGCTGGGGGCACTGGGCATAGGGGAAACGGGGGAAGCGGCTGCAGTCATGCTTTTCTATCTTGTCGGAGAGTATTTCCAAGCCCGTTCGGTACTGCAAAGCAGAAAATCAATCATCGAGGCCCTCGACTTGAAGGTGCAGCAGGCACGGCTGATCCAGGGACAAAGTACTACCATGGTTGCCGTCGAGGAGATTGTTCCCGGCTCACACATACGGGTGCTTTCAGGTGAGAAAATACCAGTCGATGGATATATTGTCAGCGGAAATTCCAGTTTGGATATGCAGCATTTGACCGGTGAGTCAATTCCGAGAACGGTGAAAGCCGGAGACGAGGTGCTCGGCAGTTCCATCAACCTTGGAGGGACGCTCGATATCAGGGCGAGCAAGCCGTATGAGGAGAGTACTGCAGCAAAAATTCTGCAGCTGGTTGAGGAGAGCGCCGGGAAAAAGGCGCAAACCGAACGTTATATCACATCGTTTGCCCGGTACTATACCCCGATCGTGGTCTTCTTGGCCGTTGCCCTCGCCGTCATTCCAAGCCTGATAACCGGATCCTGGCAAACCTGGATCTATCGTTCGCTGGTGTTTCTGGTGGTAAGCTGCCCTTGTGCTTTGGTCATCAGCGTTCCGCTTTCATATTTTGCAGGAATCGGGAAAAGCGCCAAGAGGGGCATCCTGGTCAAGGGGGGCAATTATTTGGAAGCCCTTGCAAAGACCGATACCATCGTGTTCGACAAGACCGGGACCCTTACCAGCGGGACGTTCGCCTTGGTCGAGGTTCGCTTGACGGCCTCTGCCTCCCAAGGAGAAGCCTATCTCCAGGAACTTGCAGCCTCCCTTGAACGAAACAGCAACCACCCGCTGGCAAAAGCCTTCCTCACCCTCGACGCCCCGTATGCGGCGCTCGATATACAGGAGGTCGCGGGAAAAGGCCTGTCAGCCTTGGTCGACGGCAGACGCGTTGCGGCCGGCAATGCCGCACTATTTGAGGATTTGGGAATCGCAACCCAACCGGGGTCTGACGATGAGGCCGCAATCCTGTTGGCCGTCGACGGCCGCCATGAAGCCTCGTTCATCCTGCGCGACACGCTGCGTCCTGAGGCCGCATCCGCGGTCGAGCATCTCAGGGACCTGGGTATTACTCACCTCGCCATGATCAGCGGCGACAGGGAGGTGCACGCAAACCGCGTGGCGGCCGAGCTCGGCTTGGATGAGGTGCATGCTTCTCTTCTGCCCCACCAGAAACAGGAACGCATGCTAGCAATATCGGCAGAACGCAAAAATCTGGTCTTTGTGGGAGATGGCATGAACGATGCCCCCAGCCTCGCTGCGAGCAAGGTAGGCATCGCCATGGGCAGCAATGCAAGTGACGCCGCGATGGAAAGCGCCGATGTGGTCATTCTTGCCGATGACTTGCGAGAGGTGGCGAACCTGCTTGAGATCAGCAGGCATACTGCAGCCATCGTCAGGCAAAACATCGGTTTCGCCCTCCTGGTGAAGGCATTGGCTCTTGGGCTGGGAGCGATGGGATATGCCTCCATGTGGATCGCAGTGCTTGCCGATACCGGGGTGACGATCATCGCAATTTTCAATGCCTTGCGGATTCTGCTCTTCCGTCCTTCTCGTTGATATTCAACTCCATGTATGGTATTGTTGCACAGATTGTTTGAAGGATTGATAGCATGAACGAGAAGATGACACGCAATATCGGCATTATGGCACATATCGATGCAGGCAAGACCACCACCACCGAGAGGATTCTCTTCTATACCGGGGAGAACCATAGGATCGGAGAGGTGGACAACGGTGAAGCAACGATGGACTTCCTCGAGCAGGAACAGGACCGCGGCATCACCATTGCCAGCGCAGCCACCACCTGTTATTGGAAGGAGCATCAGATCAACATCATCGATACTCCGGGCCATGTGGATTTCACCGCCGAAGTCGAGCGTTCGCTGAGGGTGCTGGACGGGGCGGTCATGGTGGTTTGTGCCGTCGGCGGGGTTGAGCCGCAAACCGAAACAGTCTGGAGGCAGGCTGATACCTACCGGGTTCCCCGTATTGCGTTCATCAATAAGATGGACCGCCTTGGTGCAAACTTCGAAGAAGCGGTCAATGAGCTGAAAATCAAGCTTGGGGCAAATCCCATTCCCGTATTCCTGCCTGTCGGAACTGAGAGCAACTTCAGCGGCATCATCGATTTGATCAAGAAGAAATATCTGGTATTCAGCAATGAGGACCAGGGGAAAACCATCGTTGAGCAGGACATACCCTCTTCGATGCAAGAGGAGGTTGATCGGTGGTATGAACGTTTGATCGACAGCGTCTCCTCCTTCAGCGACGAGATAACCGAACTCTATTTTGACGGAGCCGAGATTGGTTCAGACCTGCTCAAGAAAACCTTGAAAAAAGCAACCATCGAACGCCAGGCACTGCCGGTATTCGTCGGATCGTCGTTGAAGGACATCGGAGTTCAGTCGTTGCTTGACGGGGTCATCGACTATCTGCCTTCGCCCTCCGAAGTCCCGCCGATTATGGGCATTCATCTGAAGACACAGAAACAGGTCGAGGTCCCCTACTCCAAGGACAAGCCTCCTTTAGCCTTGATTTTTAAAATCCAAGTCGACCGCGAGGCCGGCGCCATGGACTTTATCCGCGTCTACAACGGGACCATACGCAAAGGCACTGCGCTGCTGAACATCTCCAAGAAGAAGCGCGAACGAGTCAATAGAATCCTCAGGATGCATGCAAACCGGGCCGAAGAGGTCAACGAGCTCGAAGCAGGCGACATCGGGGTGGTCATCGGCTTCAAGGAAGGAAGGACCGGCGATACCATCGGCAGCGAAGGTGCCCAGATCCTGCTCGAGGAGATGCATTTCCCGATTCCTGTGATTTCGGTCGCCATTGAACCGAACACCATCAGCGACGGGGACAAACTGCGCGCTGCACTCTCCACCCTCGCCCAGGAAGATCCCACCTTCACCTATCGCGACGATGAGGAAACCGGCCAGCTGGTCATCAGCGGGATGGGAGAACTGCACCTGGATGTGCTGGTCACCCGTTTGACCAAGGAGATGAAAATCCAGGCCAGGGTCGGCAAGCCGCAGGTCACCTACCGTGAATCTGTCAGCAAGGTTGCCAGCGGCTCTGAGACCTTCTCCAAAGTATTGGCAGGAAAAGAGAATACAGCAGGGTTGAGCATGACGGTAAAACCACTGGCGACCGGAAGTGGAACTCAGTACCGCATGAGTGCAAAAACACGCGGTATTGACGATATCTATCTTGAGGCGATCAAACGGGGGGTCACCAACGCATTCAAAGGCGGCATTCAGTTCGGCTACGAAGCATGCGATCTTGAAGTCGACGTTACCGATATCGTCTTTCATGAACTGACAGCCAGCGAGTTTGCTTTTGAAGCGTGCGGGGCCATGTGCTTCGACAAGGTGGCCCAGTCAGCCGGACCGGTGCTCATGGAACCGGTGATGAAAGTCACCGTCGTGGTTCCCGCCCAATATGTCGGCGAAGCCATTTCAAGCATCACCAGCCGCGGAGGCCTGGTGCACAGCATCGAGAGCAGAACGACCAGCGAGCACATTCATGCGCAAGCACCGCTTTCCCAACTTTTTGGATATTCCACGGTTCTCAGATCGGCAACCCAGGGCAGAGGAACCTTCTCCATGGAGTTCGACCACTACGAGCCAAAAAACCGCTAAGGGTATGGAATTCTCGAAAAAAGAAGGGGTTGAACCTTGCGAAAACTCTTGTTCCGTGCCTAGAATGTATTGAAACTGTTAGGATTTTTAGACTGAAGGAGAATGGTATCATGATCCTTTTGATATAGATCGCTGGTATTGCAATTACTTAAGAGGAGTACAACATGGCTAGAACTTACAATTTGCAGGACATTTTCGCGAGAAATCTCAAGGAACGCAGACGCAAGCTTTCCTTGACCCAAGCTCAGCTTGCTGAGAAAATCGGGGTTTCCACTTCCTTTGTTACAGAGATTGAAACCTCGAGAAAAGCCCCTTCCTTTGCTACAATCGAGAAAATCAGTGCTGCATTGGATGTACCTTGCTGGACGTTCTTTTGTGAAGACGGTGACAAGCTGCCCAACGATGTGACGGTGATGGATCAGTTCGCCTACAAACTGAAACAGGACATCAGCCACATCATCGATGTGAATGTAAGCTTGACACGCTGACCATACACTCTCGTTTTTGATTTCCCTGCATTTCCAGGCAGATGCTCGTGCATGAGTGTCTGCCTTTTTTATTGGGAGTAGAATTCTTTTGACATATGGGATTAAGGAGCGTACCATTGATGCATGCGTTCTGGATCACCATTCAAGAATCAGCGGTGATCGAAGGAGGAATTATGAGCGTTGTCAGCACTGACTTAAGGAATGTTGCCATCATCGGCCACAATGAAACCGGGAAAACCACCTTGGTTGAACAGATGTTGTTTTATGCCAATGTGATTTCC
>JAAZAT010000301.1 GCA_012514185.1 Spirochaetales bacterium
AGAATCTGCCTCTCCTTCACCGCAAGAAACAGTGAGATGGGATGGCGTGCAAAGCACACATCCGCCTCTCCTTGGGCACTGATGGAGGAGTGTTCACCTATCCAAGAGAGTACCCGAACCTTATCAGGGGCCATCGCCCTCTGGATTGTTATCCCCTGCTCCTCCAGCTTTTCAAGCAAAGGGCTGCTGGATGGCAGGTCATAGAGTCTGACCAACATATCAGGCATGCTTTCCTCCCAATGAAACGCTGAGTCTTCCCTCTGGCACCCATTGATCTCTCAGCATCTCAGCGAGTGCAAGAAACACTGGTTTGGTATAGGCATATGCGGCGATGCTGCGAATGTGCCCATCCACCAGGGCCAAGTCGTACGGGTTGCGCAAGGCGATGCAGAGTACGGGCTTTTTGGCTGCCAACGCATTCACCAACCGGATCTGTCCCACATTGAGATGGCCATTGTAGGTTGCACAGACCACCGCCGAAGCCCTGTCGACCTGCGTCGTTATTGTTTCGATCTCCCCGCTTTCGGGGTTGTTGCCGATTACAATCGAGGATCCTCCCAACAGGAGGGCCATGTAGGGTGCGAACACCAACTCAGCCTCATCACTGGAGACATTGGTCGCACGAAAACATCGGGGCCCGACAAAGCAGGGGTTCTCTCCCAATTCGAAGGGTGCATCCTGCACCAAGGTCAGGCTCTGCCGGTGCAGAGCATGGTTCATCGATTGGTGCTCCTGGCAATCGACCACGGACAGAGGCGGCTTGTGCTGTTGCCCCAGCATATCTTTGGCCAAGAGAATCGTCTCTGTCGACCGCCTCAGTTCCTCTTCACTCAACAGGCCTGCATCCAAGGCGGCTTCCACCGCCTCGACGGCCTCACAGCCCAGGCCGACGCGGTGGCTGATGCATACCAGGTCAACGCCTGCCTTGAGGGCGGCAACCGCCCCCTTGACCGTCCCATAATGCTTTGCGATTGCATCCATCTCCATGCAATCACTGAAGATCAGGCCTTTGAAACCCAACTCAGAACGCAACAGTCCGCTGATGATGCTGCGGCTCATGGTGGCGGGCAGGTTCTCGGATTCAAGGTTTGGAAACAGGATGTGGCTGGTCATGATTCCCATCACCCCGTCATGCACCGCACGCCTGAACGGGGTCAGGTGCTCTTCCAGCTCTTCCCTGGTGCCCTGTACGACAGGAAGCGCCACGTGACTGTCAAGGTGTGTGTCCCCATGGCCCGGAAAGTGCTTTGCTACGGCCATCACGCCTGCACTCTGCAATCCATCAATCATGGCAAGACCAAACGAGGAGACCACCTCGTCGTCGTCGCCATAGCTTCTCACCCCGATCACCGGGTTGTCGGGATTGCTGTTCACATCCAGGCAGGGAGCGAAGTCCACATTCACTCCAAGCGCCATCAGCTCTGCTGCGGTAATCCGGCCGGCTTTAAAAGCAGACTGGGTCGTTTTAGTTGCTGCAATAGCCATCGCAGAGGGGACATTGGTGCAATCGCCTGAGAGCCTGGTCACCATCCCGCCCTCCTGGTCTATCGTGATGAGGGCGGGATGGCCGCACTCCTGCTGCACCAGCTTCTGGATATCTTGGCAAAGCTGGAACAGCTGTTCCTTGCTAGCTATATTACGGGCAAACAGGATGACATTGCCTATCTTGTAACGCTTCACAGCCTCAATGAAGGTTTCATCCATCTCCAATCCGTCGAACCCGCAGACAAAGTGCTGACCGATCCTGATCCGTCTTTCAAGTCCCATATCGTTCAAATCTCCTCTTCTCTTGCATGAATGCCTGTGACTCTTGCTCAGCTTTCTGCAACGTGTGACCGAGCTTGTCGGCGAACAGCTCTTCAGGTCCGAAGCCTGCAAGCTTGGAAAAATGTGAATTGAAAACAAGCTGGTCAGGATACAGCCGATGGATGGTTGAAAGCACCCTCAGACAGATGCTGAACGGACGCAAAGTTTGGTAATCAAGAATGTGGGCGTACAAGCCGTGGCAGAGCTGTCCCTGATGCTTGCCCTGGGAGGGGACGAATGAGACAGGGGTGAAGACGACTCCTTGCAAACCCAGCCTGCCGACTTCGTCGGATAAGCGGTAGGGGTCGATGAAGGGGGCTCCGAAGAGTTCGAAAGGTGCACTCGTTCCCCTTCCCTCACTGAGGGTTGTCCCCTCCAGCAGGCAAAAGCCGGCGTAGAGGAACACTCCCTCAAGGTGTGCAAGGGCGGGACTGGTCATGACCCACGGCCGGCCGGTATCGTGCCAAAGGTCGCTTCTTCTGTAACCGGAGAGCTCAACAATCTCAAGCTCGCCGCAGAGGCCGTAGTGATCCTGCATCCAGAACGCAAGCTCTCCGATGGTCAGGGCGTATCGGACGGGAAGGCCGCCCGGTCCGACGAAACTTTCTTGGGAGGGAGGAAGAATCGGGCCTTCGACCACCAAGCCCCCCAGAGGGTTGGGACGGTCGAGAACGATCAAGGGCTTGCCAAGCTCAAGCAATTGCTTAAGAGTCGCTATGTAGGTGTAGAACCGAAGTCCTACATCCTGAATGTCGAAAAGAATACAATCGATGTCGCGAAATACAGCAGGATCGACCGGTTTTCCTCCGTGGCTGTAGAGGCTGTGCACCACCAAACCTGTTTCAGCATCCCGTTGGTCCTCAACATCCTTTCCATCTGCAATGAAGGACCCTATGCCATGC
>JAAZAT010000120.1 GCA_012514185.1 Spirochaetales bacterium
ATCCTGTGGATCGGCAAGGAGAGTCTGCACGGCTGCATCGACTGCGGCTATTGTTTCAAGCACGGTGTCTGCGTTTTCAATGACGACAAAGTCAATGAGGCAGCTAGGAAGGCTCTCGCCGCTGATGCCCTCATTCTTGGAGCTCCGGTCCACTATGCCAGTATTGCAGGGGCCTCAAGCGCCTTTTTGGACCGCCTGTTCCGCGTTGTTTCCAAGCGCATGTACCTCAAGCCCGGTGCCTCTGTGGTCTCCTGCAGAAGAGGCGGGGCAAGCGCTTCCTTCGACCAACTGAACAAGTACTTCACCATCAGCGGCATGCCGGTGGTCTCTTCAACCTATTGGAATTCAATCCATGGAAATTCAGTGGAAGAAACGGAGCAGGACCTGGAGGGACTGCAGGTGATGCGCAACCTCGGTTCCAACCTTGCCTGGTTGCTGCAGAGTATTGCTGCAGGCAGGCAAGCAGGTTTGGCAGCTCCTGAGGCTGAAAGACGGTTTGTAACGAACTACATCCGCTAGCGCAGGATCTTGTCCAGGACGACGGAGTTGTTTCTCCACTTGTCCTGGGCTTTCACCCTGAGGTCGAGCCTGAGCTTCTTGCCGGGGAATATCTGGCGGATCTCGGGCTCGCTTCCTTTTCGGATCTTGGTGATGTTCGCACCGCCCTTGCCGACCACAATGCCCTTTTGAGTTTCACGCTCGACAATAATGGCTGCACGCACCCAGATGGTATTGGTAGCTTCGGTATGCTCTATATCCTCGATGGTGACATAGATAGCATGAGGAATCTCCTCGGTGACCAGGTTGATGGCCTTCTCGCGGATGATTTCACTGATGCGGAACTCAAGGTTTTGGTCGGTGTAGGCATCGGGGGGGTAGAGCAGCTCGCCCTCCGGGGCAAGCTTGAACAGTTCGATCAGTATTTCGTCGACACCTTCGTCCAGCTTGGCCGAAGCTTTCAGCACCGGCCTATCGGGAAGGTGCTCGGCAAGAAAGGCCTTGACAGCCTCTTCTTCGCTGTCGCGGATGATGTCGGCCTTGTTGATGACACAAACCACTGGAGTCTTGAGCTTTGCAATGTGGGAGACCAGGGCGAGCTCTTCCTCGCCGGCGCTTCGCTTGGAGTCGAGGATATAGAGCACGGCATCACTCTCCTCGAGGCTCTTGAGCGCAGTCTCCTGCAGACGCTTGTTGAGCGTCTTCTCGCTGAGGTGAAATCCCGGGGTGTCGGTGAAGATCAACTGCCCGCGGCTGTCGGTATAGATTCCCCTGATGGCATTGCGTGTCGTCTGGGGTGTAGAGGCGGTGATGGAGACTTTCATCTCACAGATGGTATTGAGCAGGGTGCTTTTGCCTGCTGATGGTCGGCCGATGATGGCAACCGTGGCACATTTCATGGGTGTGGCTCCTTATGGTAAGTATCGGAAATTTGAGCTGTCTTGTATAGAGACTCATCGAAGATCTGAAGCGAAGGAGGCAAGTCTGCTTCTTAAGGTAAAAAGGTATATGTCGAAGTAGCTGATTTGGCTGCGATGATTCCTGTTTGATGCAGAAATTTGTTGAGAAAGGACCATATATGCAATACTATTCTAGTATTAGAGCTTTTATTAGACGTAAATGCGTTTAAAAGGTGTGAAATATGATACTCGAGAGGCTCTTGCAAAATAGCAAATGCCTGATATTTTCATTCTTCTGAGCTACTTGAGGCAGCTTCAGAAGCCCAGCCTAGATGAAAACAAGCATGTAATTTGAAGATTTGTATAGAAATGGACCTGA
>JAAZAT010000234.1 GCA_012514185.1 Spirochaetales bacterium
TGTAACTAGAGAACCCCCCTGCGATGAAGAAATACTGATTCTTAGTCAGAGAGGAGGACTTTATGGAAAAGAACCAGAAAGAGAAGCTGTCAAAACCCAAGATTGCAATCCTTGTCACGTTTGCCTTGGTGCTGCTCTTCATTTTCACCTTCGGCTGCTACGGCTGCAGCTACCAACCTGTGTTCGAGGAGCCGACAGTCGAAGAGGCGATCGATGTGGTCTCCCGACTTGCAGGCAATCGATGGGTAATCGACGATACCGAGGGCATCCCCCCTTTTGCTGAGCTGTTCGGCCTCTGTCTGAAGGAACTCTCGTTCGGCAGTGCTGCGGTACAAGCAAGCGAGCTTGAGGCAACACTCACTGCAACCAATAAAGCAGTTCTGTATGGGAGATTGGTCTTTGATGAGGAAGGAGGTTTTTCACTCCACTACGATGGCCAGGCCTTGCCGATTACGATCAACTACTCCCAAAGCCGTGATGGAAACAGTGAAATGGTCACCTTGGTCGGGCAGGAGAGCAACACTCATTGCTACTACTTGAAAAGATAAGCGTTTATGGCGATATTACCCTTAGGGGGACAACAAACCCTGCAGAAAGGATAAAAGCCTATGATACGATATACACCACATGGTGCGACGCTGCTCAGGGATGAGCCGACCGTAGTCACCACTCCGTTCCTGCTTGATATGCTCGATTCAGCTCTGATCGAGAACATCCAGCGGGGTAATATTGAAGCCGCTTACGGCGTGCTGGATTTGAGCATTCATCTGGCACAGACGCTTGAGGGAAACACCCTCACCGAAGCAGAGGGAAGAAGAATCCTGCTGAAGGTGAAGAAGGCGATGGACAAGGGCAATATCGCCGGTGCAAAACAGCACATGGTGGAGTTTGCCCTGCGATAAGAACTGCAATATGTTCAAGATGGGTCTTTCGCTCAGGCGAGAGACCCTTTTCTTTCAATCGTCCTCGCCTCGGTGCTCGGTCAGCATTTCGTCCACCCAATCCTCTTCAACATACACCATCCCGTTTCTGCCGCTGACGCGTCTCTTTGGTCCCGGGCTGTAGTGTTTGCATGATTTGGGGCCGTAGCAAAAGGTCTCCAGGCGGTACTTGCGAATCCAAGGCTTCCACTGGTCGACAATGATCTCCACGGCCATCTTGCAACCCCACATGCAATTGCCACACTTGCTGTCGTAGGTTTTGGCAGCGAGACGCCTGGGACCACGCTCCCGATAGGTGGCAAGAGGCGGAGGGACTTCATACTGAGACTCTGCATCCAGAGAATCATGAACCTTGAATCCGGTTACCCGGTAGTAGTCCACACTCTCCAGCTTGGTGTCCTCAACCGGCTTGCATGAACCAGAGACCACGACACCAACCTTCAGACGATGCTTTTCGTGCAGCTGTTCGCTGATGCCTATATGCAGGATGGAGCCATCTGCTTCCACAATGGTCAGCGCATAGCCGAGGTACGTGTGAAAGGCCTCATCGAAGGAGCGATTGAGCCTGATACGGGGCTGGATTGAATGAATTACGCCATAAAAAGACCGCTTGTCTTCAGGCATACTACCTCCCTATGCTATAGTACTCCACTCCGGCTTCGAGCATGGAGCGGGGGTTGAAGAGGTTCCTCCCGTCATAGACGAGGGGGGTGCGCATGAGCTGCTTGAACACCGAAGGAGAGAGGGCTCGGATCTCAGGCCAATCGGTGAAGATGAAGCAGACCTGGGCACCGGCGAGCGCTTGCTCGACCGTTGATGCATACTGCATATCAAATTGGTATTGGCGCTTGCAGTTCTCCTGTGCAACGGGATCGAAGGCAGTAATTATCGCCCCTTGATTGAGCAATAGGGGAATATTGTAAATGGCCGGAGACTCCCTCAGGTCATCGGTACCTGCCTTGAAGGCCAATCCTAAAACCGCTACCTTGATGCCGTTGAAGGTGATCATGCGGTTGCAGGCCTTGCGGTAGAGCTTGTAGCGTTGCTCATTGTTTACTTCCACAGCCGCGCCAACCGTCCTGAGATTGTAGCCGTACTGGGTTGCCAGATACTGCAGGGCCTTGGTGTCCTTGGGAAAGCAACTGCCCCCGTATCCGATGCCGGCCTTCAAAAAGCGCGAGCCGATACGCTCGTCGTAGGACATGCCCAGTGCTACGTCTTCGATGTTTGCGCCAACAAGTTCACAGAGGTTCGCCAGATCGTTCATGTAAGAAATCTTCAATGCAAGAAAGTCGTTGGCTGCATACTTGGTCATCTCAGCACTGCGTCGGCTTACTGCAACCACCGGCAGGTTGAAGGGTGCATAGAGTTCACGCAGAATCGCTTCAGAGTGCTTGTCTTCCACCCCGATGACGATGCGCTGGGCGTGCATCATGTCATGCACTGCGGTTCCTTGGGCAAGGAACTCAGGGTTTGATGCAACCTCGATGCGGATTGGATGGACCAAGGAGTCCTTGATGAACTGCTCAACCTTGTCGTTGGTACCCACCGGGACAGTGGATTTGACAACCACCAGACAATCGCGTTCAACGTTCTCTGCAATCTGACGGGCAACCGAGGCTACATAACTGAGGTTGGCCGAGCCGTCCGGAAGCTCGGGCGTCCCTACTCCGATGAAAATCACATCGGGACTCTTATACGCCTCTCGGTAATTGGTGGTAAAGTGCAAAAGGCCCTTCTCCAGCCCTTCCTGCAGATACTCTTCCAGATCAGATTCATAGATGGGACTGATGCCTTTGTTCAGCATCTCCACCTTCTTCTCGTCGATATCCACACAGGTTACCTGGTGCCCCACCTTGGCAAAGCACACGCCTGCCACCAATCCTACATAGCCGGTTCCCGCAATGGTCAAATGCATGTCTGTCCCCCCAAACTCCCTAGATTGTCCCACAGCTTGGGCTTCTCTGCAACACCTTCCAAATGAATTGCCAAGAGTGAGCTTCAAGGATGCACAAGGGAGGTTTCTTTGAGAAGGAGATGAGATACATTTCACTGACAAGTACTCAATCGGGTGTTTGATAGTGCATATTCATTCCAGATACAAACGTGGCGGCTCATGAGTGTCTCCTGGTACAGTATCAAAACCACTTGCAAAGTAATAATTTACTTATTACTATGACTATGCAAAGAGAAGCAGAGATTGGACAAAATGTGCAACATGGTAGGGGGACTGACTCGGTGCAACCGAAGTATCATGCTTTTGTGCATTAAATACCCAACGTATCATGTGAAAAAACACATGGATTGTGGAGGTACTCTATGCTGGTAGTCGTGAAAAAGCCCCCTATTGATTTCACTGTCTCGGGGAAAATTCCTAAAAACCTTCTGGATTTTCTCTCCTCTGAATATAAAAACTCTCTGCACATTGAGTTTGAGGAGGTAGAAGATACCTTGATGGAAGTTCAAGAA
>JAAZAT010000001.1 GCA_012514185.1 Spirochaetales bacterium
AAGATATCCATAATGGAATATCCTTTCCGGGCTCTATGGGGCCGCAATACTCCGTATACGTTTTAAGATGATTGCCATGACTGTCCTTCAGAATGACTTTGGCTTTAACGTTGTTCTTAAAGAACTGGGAAGAGTTCTTTATAGTACCGTAGATTTCGAGGAGATTCCCTCCGATATACCTTCCATTGCTTCTTGATATGTAAAGACCATCAATAGAATTTGTGCTAAAAATACCAGAATAGGAGGAGAGGTCACATCCACTGAGTAACACACTTAGAATAATCAGTACCAACAGTAAGTTTTTCCTCATATCGGTCACTACCTCAATCAATATTGTACCACGTCTTAGCGTAGTTTATTCTTCTTTTCTATGAGCCATCAAATCCAGACCTTATTTTTGTTATCCCCTCTTACTGTATTGTGTTTATTGACCCTAAAAGGGTATGCAAAAGGGTATGCAAACCCTATCCGCATGGGGGGTAAGCATGAGTAACAGCGAGTAAAAATAGTTTCGATTAAGTATTTACATTTTCTTATAATGATGTAAGATATATTAAAATAAAGTTGCTAATAGCTGAGTATATCAAATTGCATTTTGGCAATAAAATCAGCTTCACACGGTAGAAGTCGTTGGTTCAAACCCAATCGCGCCCATAAAGAGCCAGTCTTTTGACTGGTTTTTTCTTTGATAGAGGGTATCTTGGATTTGTGGCTTGATAGCTCTGGTGTACTCCTAAGATTTCATGTCATAGACTGCAAGCATGAGAAAGAAATCAATTTGGGACCATGGTTGGTGGGAACAAGCCTCAAAAACAGAGAGGGTCTTCTTAGTCATCGGAATCATCCTTTTTGGACTGTTTTATTTTTTTGTCTGGGCCTTGAGTACCTTGTTCTCGTTAACCACAAAGAAGAAGTAGCGTGCTGCTAATACATATGGCTATTCGTTACGCTTTGAAAGTAAGAAAGAATAAGAATAAGAAGACATGTCATGCTTTGTCCTTGACGCTCTCTACCCTGCTACAGTATCTCTTGAATAAGCAAGCCGCAAGAATCCTGTCTCGCTGATTCATGAGAACCGAATATAAAAAGGATGGAAAGTGAAAAAGTTCCTTCAGAAGCTCAAACTATCCCTGCAACAGTGGTCATACGGACGATATGGGTTTGATCAGTTGTCCAGGGTCTTATACATCATCAGTCTTGTTTGTATCGGGTTGTCACTTATTCCGGACTTCCAATTGCTCGTGATAGCTGCATTTGCATTCATGGTTCTGGTAACGTTCAGGACATCCTCCAAAAACACCACGAAACGAAGGCTTGAAAACGACAAATTCCTGAAACTCATTAAGAAGCCGAGAGCATGGTTTGCTTTCAGAAAAGAGGTGTATGCAAACAGAAAGACCTATTGCTACTTCACCTGCAGGGAATGTGGTAGGCATTACAGAGTACCCAAAGGAAAAGGGAAAATCAAAATCTCCTGTCCCGGTTGCGGAACTACCGTAATTGCAAAAACATGATGAGCCGGAATCCGTACGCTTTTATTTTTCTGTATCGTTAGAAACAGGCAGAAGGACTTTGCCCTCTGCCTGTGAAGTGGGTATACATCACTTATCAGAAAACTCGTGCGGGCCTTACCCTGAGCATGCTTTGTTGTCGAGGGTTCATCACTATACCTCCATTCTGGAAAGATTGAATGCAAACATAGAATTGAGAGGTTCCAAATCCCTGAGCGTTTGGATATTCTGAGGAACTCCAATAATAGGTATCGGTAAAATTACCAATAGGAACCTCCCTATGGTGGAGATTTTCATACATTGCATTCAATTCATCCCTACTCGGCAGGAACCAGTCGTCATACACTCCGTACTCATAGAGGCTGCAGGTTCTTGCTGCGTAATACTCCGTATTCACATCAGAATCATCACCTACGTAATATGCTGTGGTTCCCATTGCATTCACCAAAGCTTCTGTGTTTGCCTTACCGGTTCCTATCTCGGTACCCGTCCCCACTGCAAGGTTATCTCCAACAGGTTCTGTTCGGTAGAGCCCGAAAATGTGTAGATATGGTCTTTTAGCATCGAATTCTGTGGTAATGTCAGATGGAGCGGCCTCCATGAACCGCCATGCATCACGATATTTCCCCTGGTCATGGAATACTATCCCACCGGCAGGACCAGTGTCTCCAGGAACATAATCAGGTATCCATTTTGCATAGACGGTGATGTCGCCCGACAACGGTGTGGAGGCATTGAATTCAGTCCCCTCACCTTTTACCTCGGTGTACCATCCACCGAACGTGTCACCTCTCTTCACCGGTGGCGTCGGCAAGGAGCCTACAGTATCAGTCCCTGTTGTGTACAACACTGTTTTGGACGCAGGATCAACACTGGTGTCTGCTTCCCGATCATCGAACGTAACCGTATGTTTCCATTTCGCATATACGGTAATATCACCGGTCACGGGAGTGGATGCATTGAATTCAATCCCCCTTCCGTTGGTCTGCGTGTACCAACCTCCGAAGGAAGCACCTATCTTGTGGGGAGGCGTCGGCAATGACGCAACCGTATCAGACTCTGAGGTGTATAACACAGTCACGAACACAGGATCAACACGGGTTGTTGCGCTTTGGTCGTCGAACGTAATCGTTGCTATCCATTTCGCGTACAGCGAGGAAGCTGCATTGGCAGAGTAGATGTCATCTGTTGCATAATCGGTTCCTGATCCGTCTGCTTGAGTATTCCATCCACTGAAGGCATAGCCGGTTTTCACTAGGTTCCCAGTGTTTGCTGATATGTTGTAATTGATATCGTGGAGCTTTGTGCCTACAGCTGGCGCAGTTCCTCCAGTAGCCCCGTTGGCATCGTAATTGATGGCATAGGCATTGGTCCATTTGGCGTACAACGTCGTAGCAGCCGTCTTGTCCCAGCTTCGCGCACTTGCCATTGAGGCCGTATAATATTGGTTCCCGCCTCCATTCTCCGCATCGTAATATCCACCGAATGAAAAGCCTGCGAGAATCGGGGCTAGCGCATGCGGCATTGCCGAACCTACAGCAACCTTCACAGAATCAGTTCCATCAAATCCTTCTTGTTTGTCAAAGGTTACCGTAAATTCAATCACATCGCTGCATCCGGTGAACACCACAAGCACTAACCCAATGAATACTACCAATTTCCATGTTTTCATCTGATTTCCTACCATTCGAAATTGGCAAGGATTATAACAATCCTGTGCAGACAAAGAGGTCTCTTCACCTAAAAAAGGGTTGTTTTCGTCTTAAAAACTCAATGACGTACAGAACAGGCAATATGCCACAGAAAAATTGTTCGCTTCTGTTCCCCTAAAACTCATCCCTCAAACTACTCAGTGAACTGATTGGTCTGCTTGTATACCCATGCAGTGTTGCCTGTACCAAGTTTGGCGGGACAGATTCAAGAAAATATGCATCTCCAATCGCAGGAGAAGAGTCCACCCACATGGAGTTTCTCGCCCTTGCATACCGGGTGATGATCAACTCATTCTTTGCACGGGTACAGGCGACATAGAGCACCCTTCGCTCTTCCTCCTCGGCTTCCAGATTGCCTAGGGAACGGGAGTGTGGATACTGTGAGGGAATTGCAGAAGCAATGAAGCAAATCGGTGCTTCGGTACCCTTGGCGCTGTGGACGGTGATAAGAGTGAGGGCATCGTCGCTGCTCTTGTTGCTCAAAAGCGTGCCATGCATCGGATCAAGGGTGAAATCATCAATGAATTGCCCAAGGGATGTATACGTACGGGCCACTTTCTCAAGCAACTCCAAATCCTGCTTGCGTTGTTTCCAATGATCATAGCGCTCACTGAGAAGCGGACTCAGTTGTTGAATTACCGCATTGATGCACTTCAGGGGTGTAGAGCCTGCTTTCATTGCTGCAGAGAGAGCCTCGACACTTGGATGGCCCTCACCTACCGCACTCTCCAAAGCCTGAACGACTGAATCGGCAGCTTGCAGGCTGCTGACGATGCGCTCGGCAGTAATCTCTCCGATTCGGGGAAACAACTGCAAATACCGCATCCATGCAAGGTCGTCGGTGCTGTTTCTTACCAACCGCAACAGGGCAAACACATCCCGGACGTGGGCGGACTTGGTCAACACCAACCCCCCGACGAACCGGTAGGGAATCTTTCGCCTGATAAGCTCAGCCTCGAGCGTCTTTGCCTCATAGCTGGAACGGTACAGAACCATGATTTCGGAGAGAGGAATCTTCTGCTCCTGATAGCCCACCACCTGGTCGGCGATCCAGGAACACTCATCGCTTTGACTCTCAAAGTCCTCAAGCCGCACCAAGTTCCCGCTTCTGCCCCTGATCGCCTCAAGATTGTTGTGGTATGGATAGGAGGAACACGATAAGAGCCAATTGGAAACAGGTTATTCGCTGTTTCTGGTGGGTAAGACTCAATTGGGTATTCATGAATAGAGGGTAATTTGCTA
>JAAZAT010000131.1 GCA_012514185.1 Spirochaetales bacterium
ATTCTCACTGCTACCCTTTCCACGCTCATTCCCTCCAGAAGAGCATCAAAAATCCAAATTGTGGAGGCACTCCGTTATGTCTAACCGTACTCGTATCATTACAGCAACCCTAGTCTGCCTGCTCTGCATTCCTTTTGCACTATCGGCGATCACGGCAGAAGAGATCATCAAGACCATGGACGGGATGCAAACCTTCGACACCTCCTATTCAACCGGGTCCATTACCACAACCGACCGCTTCGGTGCCAAGGTGAGCACCTTCAAGGCATGGACACAGGGCTCCAGCGACTCGCTGATAGAGTTCACCAGTGTTGCCGAACGCGGCCAGAAGATCCTCCGGACCAAGGGCAGCCTCTACCTCTTCTACCCCGATGCCGAGGAATTGATCAGATTGCAGGGAGCAGCGCTGAGGCAGTCGGTACTCGGCTCGGACCTCTCCTATGAGGATATGACCGAGGAGAAGAATACCTTGGACGATTATACCGTCCGCCTCGATGGCAGCCAGATCGTCAACGGACACGACTGCCATGTCCTGACCTTGACTGCCAAAACGCGTCAGGTCGCCTATCCCATCCAGAAAATCTGGGTGGACAAAGAGACCTACCTGGTGTGGAAAGCTGCTTACTCGACTGCTCAAGGCAGGTTGCTCAAGGAGATGGAGGTCCTGGATACCATCGTAGTCGATGGGCGCACCTTGCCCAAAGAGACCAAGATTGAAGACAAGATGAAGCGTGACAGCTCCACTGTCATGGCCTTGGATACATTGGAGGTAAACATCCCGCTCGACCGAAAAATCTTTACCTTGGAGAACCTGACATGGTAGGAAGACGACTGCTTGCAACATCGATTCTCCTCGCTTCCACTCTTTTTGGCATCGGGGCGGCAGAGAAGGCTGTGGTGGAGATGAATTTGTTTTCCATTTTCTCCTACTCATACGCAACACAGCAGTGGGGAAATGTCATGCTCCCTGATTTGAAGCTGACCGTCAGCTCAGAGAACTCAGGCAATGTGCGGGGAGAAATCTCCTTGGGTACGCCTGATCCTACCAAGACATCTTTATCTGTAGATGATTTCATACGGAAGGCCTTCCTGCGCGCCCGGTTCCCTTCCTTCCGCCTTACAGCGGGCAAGACCCGCCTCAGTTGGGGCGATGGCATGCTGTTCAATGCAGGAGACATCCTCTACGGCAGCTCTTCGGTTTCGGTGGATCTCACCCAGACAGAGCTGCGTTCCAAGACCGACTGGATGGCAAGTATCAACTACCCGATGGGCTTCTTCAGCTTTGTCGAGGCGGTTGTGCTTCCCTCCATGACAGGAAAAGCAGAGGATATGGGCATGGGTCTACGCTTCTATACCAATGCAGGGGAGACAAAAATAGAGGGGGGCTACCTTACCAAGGATGAAAGCGGCCGAGTGCACAAGTTCTCTACAAGTCTGCAGGGAAATATCGGCCCCGACTGGTATTTTGCCTCCTCGATTGCCATCGACCAGACCAACCCCAACGCCTCCGACATCCAGAAATCCTGGATGATCAGCGGCGGGCTGTTTCATATGCAGTATCTCAGCGGAGATAGAAATGTGTCCCTTCGACTTGAAATACTCAGCCGACCGTTCGGCACGTGGAAGTTTGCAAGTCAGAGAGAAGAGTCCTGTGCACTGCTGCTCTACCCCGAGCTCGTCTACAGCCCCACCGGCTCGCTCTCCTACAGCCTCAGGGCGATACTCTCCCCGCTTGATCTCAGCACCCTGGTTACTGCAGGAGCATCCTGGTCGGTGTTTGAAGGCTTCAGCCTGATCGCAAACATAGCCGCCCCCTTTGGAGAGAGCGGCGATTTGTTCAACTGGGATGAATCAAGTGCGGCGGCTTTGACCTTGGGAGCCTCCTGGATCTACTAGCGCAGGATTTCCCCTTCGGTGGAGATGGTCACCACTGCAAGGGGAATGATCTTGCCGCTGGCGTCGATGGCACGCTTGACCGCCCCATCCAGACTTCCACAGCAGGGGACTTCCATCCTCGCCACGGTGATGCTTCGAATATCGTGATTGGAAAATATCTGGGTGAGCTGGCGGGCATAGTCGCCTTCATCGAGCTTGGGACAACCGATGAGGGTGACACGGCTACGGATGAAGGTATTGTGAAAGTCTCCGTGCGCATACGCAGCGCAGTCGGCGGCGATGAGCAGGTCGCAATTGTTGAAGAACGCTGCATTGGGGGCGGCAAGCTTGATCTGCACCGGCCACTGCCTCAGTTGACTTGCAGCAGGTGCGTGAGCACCATCCCTCCGGCTCTCCTTCATCACCTTGATTTGGCTGCCGGGACAGCTGAATACAGGCTTGTCGGTTTGCATGAACGCTTCAACCGCCTCATGATTGAAGGCAGGAGCCTCGCGTTCTTCAAACCTGATGGCTCCAGTGGGACATACCGGCAGGCAGTTGCCCAATCCATCGCAGTAATCCTCGCGCAGCAAAACCGCCTTGCTGTTGACCAGGCCGATGGCTCCTTCCTGACAGGCGCTGACACAGAGGCCGCAGCCGTTGCACTTCTCTTCATCTATGGTAATCATTTGTCTGATCATACTATCCTCCATTGTCTCGAATCGAGGGCTATGGTACCATGGGGCTCAGGTTTATTATGTTGTTTTTACAACAGGAAAGGAAATCCTATGGATGTAGTACAGATTCTAGAGCGATCAGTATTGTTTACCCGGATCCAGCCTGGGAACGTCGAGGACCTGCTCTCCTGCCTGAAAGCAAGAACCTCTACGTTTCCCAAGGATTACACCATCATCGACGAGGGAGAGTACACCGACGAGATGGGAATCATCCTATCAGGATCGGCAAACATCGTCCGCCACGATTTCTGGGGCAACCGGACGGTGGTTGCCAACCTCGGCGTTGCAGACAGCTTTGCTGAAACCATAGCGTGCACCCAGCTGCCCAGCGAGGTGGTCGTCATTACTTGTGAACCGACCATCGTTCTCTTTTTGAACATCCACCAGGTCATCACCACCTGCCGAAAAGGCTGTGTCCATCATCAGTCCTTGATTGAGAACATAGTCAAGCTGTTATCGCAGAAGAACCTTGAACTGATGAAGAAGATGAATCACATCACCAAGCGAAGCACCCGGGAAAAGCTGCTGTCGTACCTCTCCGAGGAGGCAAAAAAACGGAAAAGCAGAACCTTCTCGATTCCTTTCGACCGCCAGCAGCTTGCCGACTACCTCTGCGTCGAACGCAGCGCCATGTCCAGCGAACTCTCAAAAATGCGCAGTGAAGGTTTGCTGGAGTATCAGAAGAGTACCTTCACCCTATACGAGGAGGAGTAGATGAAACGGTTCCTATTGCTTGCAACTCTAGTGGCTTTGATGCTGTTTACGTCCTGCACAAGCACATCCCATCGGCCCAAGCCCCTTGCCGTCGAGGTGGCCAAGGAAGTGGATTCCCCACTGCTTGTGCTCTCGATCAATGAGAACGACCTGTACCAGGCTGGCTACAAAAACGGGGACTGGGTGCTTATCGAGCTTGACGGGATGCTGATAAAGGCACTGCTAGCCGGCAGTGCCTCACAACAAACCACCACCTTGGTAGCGGGTCCGACAAGCTCGTTTCTCTACACTCCCACCGCAATCAGGCAGGGAAGCTCAGGCCTTCTGATCCCCTACCGACCGCAGCAAGAGAGAGCACAATCGTCAGTGAGTTTTTCGGGCAGCTTTGTCTTCACCCTGTAGCTGGATCGGCTCGGACAGGATGTCAAACGTATCGCACACGGTTTCCAGCAGGAATATCCTGACACTCTGCATGTCCAGGCCACCCTCATAGGGGCCGAGGTCCTCACGAACGTCGTTGGTGTACACATAGCCGCGCAACTCGGAGAAATACCCTTTGGTGCTGTAATCCTCCTGCAACTCACGCAGTGAACAGCCCAGCTTGTAGGAGAGGGAACGCAGGTCTTCCTGCTCCAAAGAGACGGCAAGAATTACCTGTTTGCCGCGCTTGACGATCAGAGAGTAGGGAATATTCACCAAATCTTCCCCGCTCCTGCAGGCAGGGTTCTTGAGTATGGTACACACAAGCGTACCGCACTTCCATATTTCATCTGCAAGAATGCCATCGGTCTCATCGGGAAACGAATGCCAGATGAGCGGGTCTATTGCAGCTTGGTTGACAGGGTCTAACAACATAGGAGCCTCCAAATCCACAGTAGCCTGTCATCTTGCTTCTAGGCAAGAGGTTTCCCATCTTGACCGTTCAACTGAGGCCCCGTATTGTAATGTCATGAGCAACAATCCAATCTTTCTGGCCTTTTTGGCGACGATGGGCACGTGGGCCATGACGGCCCTGGGTTCGGCCTTTGTGTTCTTCTTCAAGACAATCCAAAAGCATGTGATGAACACCCTGCTGGGTTTCGCCAGCGGCATCATGATCGCTGCCTCGTTCTGGTCGCTGCTTGCCCCAGCGATCGAGCTTTCCCAGGACGGCCCGGTTCCAGCCTACCTGGTAGCGACAATCGGCTTTCTTCTCGGCGGCCTCTTTCTCTACGCAGCCGATCATCTGCTGCCCCATGCCCACATCGGCTCGAAGAGGGGTGAAGAGGAAGGCATCCCGACCCACCTTCGCAGGTCCATCCTGTTGGTCCTCTCCATCACGTTGCACAACTTTCCTGAAGGCTTGGCCGTCGGGGTTGCCATCGGTTCGGCCGCCCTTGGCGGAGGGGACATGAGTGCGGCACTGGCGGTTGCCATCGGCATCGGACTGCAGAACCTGCCCGAAGGGGCTGCTGTTTCCATCCCGCTGCGCAGGGAAGGCCTGAGCAGGACAAAGAGTTTTTTCTACGGCCAAGCATCCGGTATCGTGGAACCCATTGCGGGTGTCTTGGGAGCCCTTCTGGTAACCCGGATGACGCCCGTTCTTCCCTATGCACTCGCCTTTGCAGCAGGAGCGATGATCTATGTAGTGGTCGAGGAGCTGATCCCGGAAGCACAAGCGGCCTCGGACGACCACAAAGGAACCCACTACGCCACCTTGGGAACCATGGTTGGCTTTGCGGTCATGATGATTTTGGATGTAGCCCTGGGCTAGATGCGCTGCAAGAGGTTCTCGATGGTCAGCGACCCCAGGCTGGCAATACCCCGGTCCTGAACCTGCAAGGCAACAGCCTCTCCGGCGGTATCGTGCTCCACCTCGTCGATGGTTTCCAGTCCATACAGGCCTACCACCAAATCCTGCAGGCGCAGGCTTTCCAGCGGTTGCTTGGGAATAAAGCTTGTATGACTGTTGTTCGTCGGGGTGATGAAATTCAGCTGGGTCAGCAACGCCAAAAAACCTTGGAGCCTGTTGTAGGGAATGGCAAGACGGTCGAGCATCTCCCTAACCGAGGTTGCACCCCTGCCGTCGCGGAAGTTGCTGCCGATGAGCATCATGATGTTGGTGCCCTCGGAGAGCTGCAGGGCCGGGCTTTGCGGAAGGCCGATAAAGCTGGATGCATCGGGCCTGAACTGGTGCACATAGGCAAGCTCAACGCTGAAGAAGACCGTTGCCCAAAAAACATAACAGAAAAACAAGAATAAAAAGACCGCCGCAAACGAACCGTAGATGACAGAGAAGTTGGTGGCCATCGAGGTAAGGAGGGTGGTGAATTTGCTGAATATGCTGATGAACAGCACCCCTGCAAGACTGCCGAGGAACGCGGCATCGAACCGCACTTTCGTATTGGGTACAAAATAGATGAGAAGAAAGAGGATGAGGGCGACGATGATCGAGGGGGCAAGCGTCCTCAGCACACTCGACCAGCGACCGATGGTGACACCCACCAAGTCGAGATACCATGTGGCCAGCACCGACTGCACGCTCACATAGGCAGCCAAAAGCAGGCTCGCTACAATGAGAAAGGTAACATAGCCTGCGAAGCGTTTGAGAGGATTGCGACTGCGCGAGGACCGATAAATCTGGTTGATCACCGACCACACCTTGTTGATGAGCAGGACCATGGTGATCAGAAAGGAGACCAGCCCCACCACGCCCAGGCTCGTCGCATTGCGGGTGTAACGGTCCAAGAGAACCATTAAATCCCCTCCTGCCTGTGGTCCGACAAGGTCGGAAATCCACTGGGACAGGACAGCTGTCAGCGGTTCAAGCACCCCCAGGGTCTTGAAAAACGTAAATATGAAGGTTAGGGCGGGAATGATGGCAAGGAGGGTTGAATACACCAAACCGGAGGCTGAATTGAGAATATTGTCTTTCATCGCCTGCCTGAAGACGATGGCGATGAACTTGCCCAATCGTTTGAGGTTCTGTTGCATCACGCTCCAATGCGTTGTTTTCATAGCCTTTGCTTCATCCAATTGTAGAGATACTCCTTGGTCGATTGGCGGTTTGTCTCTTGAAGCAACTCATGTCGCGCCTCAGGAATCAGGGTAAGCGTGATGTCTGAAATGTTGCAGTCACGATACAGCTCATATACCTTGCGAACTCCCTTGCCATACCCGCCTACAGGGTCTTTCGTTCCACTGATGACGAGCAAAGGCAAATCGATGGGGAGTTTCCTGGCCAGAACCCGGTTATTTGCCATCTCTATTCCATCAAGCAGGTCCTCGAAGAATTTGGAAGTGCAGACAAAACCGCACAAGGGATCCTCGATATAGGCTGCGACCTGTTCCTTATCCCGGGAGAGCCAATCGAAAGGAGTTTGGGCATTGGGTATGCTCTTATTGTAGGATCCGAAGCTCATCTTGTCCAACAGGGCATCAGGATGCTTGGAACCATGCTTGGAAACATGGGAACGTGCAATCAGCTTTCCCACCTTGCCCAACAAGCCTTGCGATGAGCCGGTACCCATGATGATCACCCCGTCGAAGAGGTCGGAGTGCTCAACCATCAAAGAGCGTGCAAGAAAGGAGCCCATGCTGTGACCAAGCAAGAAGAGGGGTTTCTTGGGGAACTCTGAAAGAATGACATTGCACAGCTCGTATGCGTCCTCCACCACGCGCCTCCACCCTTCCCGTTCCGCAAAATATCCCAGCGTTTCTCCATCGAGCTGACCGGTCAAGCCATGACCTCGGTGATCGGGGGCATAGACGGCGATACCCTTGGAGTTGAGAAACAGTGCAAAGCGCTGATAGCGAAGACTGTGCTCGGCCATTCCATGCAGAACAAGGAGCACTCCCTCGACCTGCCTCTCCTCAGGCATCCATACACGATATTGTATAGTCTTGCCGTCGCTGCAATCCAACCCCCTGATTGTAGTCATAGGCCCCTCCCCGTCTTGTTTATTTTTATATAATTCCCGTATCATGATAGCAATATTGTGTGCACACCACAAGAACCAAATTTCCTCTGTTTGGGAAATATTTGCAGGAGAATGCGGCCTCATGCTTCCAACTTTGATTGTAGCCAGTGATGTTCATGGATCGACGGTTGCGCTGCGCCGGCTCTTGCAGCACGCCATTTCCCATCGAGCACAGCAAATTCTCATAGCCGGAGACATCTGTCCCCCCGCATCCCCTGCGTTCAAGGAGCTGTTGAGCCAACCCGTCGAGTTCATCTTGGTCCGGGGGAATTGTGACAGTTCGTATGACTTCAGCTCTGCGGGCATCAACCTCCCTCCCTTGGTGCAACGGCTGCAATGGGGGCAGTACCCGGTGGTGATGACCCACGGCGACAGGTTCCCCTCGCCCCATGGATTGGAGATGGAACAGGGTGGCATCTTCATTTCAGGACATACCCACGCACCCCGCCTGATGCTGGGAGAAGACGGAATCCTGCATATAAACCCAGGCTCCACCACCTTTCCAAGAACAGCATCGGGCCCCACCTATGCTTTATTCTTTGAAGACGGGATCAGCATCCGCAGCCTTGACGAAGATCGTCCGCTACCTTCGTTGCAATACTACTTCTTGTGACGGAGAACGCTCTCGTAAGCGTCCAGAAGCCGGGCGAGCGGAACAACCTGCGCCCTCCGGTAATTGCTCTTTCCATTCACCAGAAGCTGGTCCGGCAGTCGTCCTTTCTGCTTGTGCTTGTCAAGCAACAGCGTGTTGATCTCTCGTTGCAACGCTTCAGCCTTCTTCCCGAAGGCCGCCATCTGCTCGGCATGAATCTCATATCCCTCACCCAGCGAAGCAAAAGCAGCCACGGTTGAGAAATTCTTGTACTTGAACCTCCAGTAAGGGAAGTGGAACACGGGATGTGCAAACGTTGGCAGGAGCAACAAGGGGGAGAGCCCGACACATTCCAGGGCGGAGGATACCTGCTGGACATAGAGCGCCCAAGAGGCAAGGGTGCGTTCATTTCCCCTGCGATAGCGGTTTCCCCAAAGCAGCTCGCCGTGAACCAATCGCTCATCGCCGAGCGATGCAAGCAAAGCCTGTACAGGAAGTGCACGATAATCGAAAGGAGGGAGGGGCAGGTTGTCGACCATGAAAGCATGTTCGGCTCCGCCATAGATGGCGACCAGTTCCTCCATGCTCTTTCCAAGTTGTTCGCCGGTCCCCCGCTGATACGCCATTGCATCCAGAAGCCTGAGATAGAGCATCGCCGATGAGCGTTGCATGTCAGGCAAAAAGCCCAAGAGGCCGTCCATGCGGCTCTTTCTCGCCCACGAGAGAACCGCTCCGGCGCTTATCGGATCCAGTCCGTTCTCCAGACAGCGGGTAACCAGCTGCTGCACACTGCGACTGTCAAAAAGCTCAAGATTCGATCCCAAGGCCATGGCGCTTTGCAGGTCCATCGAGGACTTCTCCACACAGACAGGACCAGAGAGAACCTCGGCCCGCCCCTCTTTTTCAGCCGTACGCGGACAGAGTCCCCACAACCGGCCATCGATTCGCATCGAATAGTTGTCAATGGCGGCCCAACCATGATGATTCGCCTTTGCAAGGAGCGCCAAGGACCCTTGTTTTGCTGTCGTTCGGCAGATCCGTCGCTTGCTCATCGCTTTCAGCGAGGATTGGACCAGCAGCCCGAACCGATGAGGATTATAGGACTCCCTTCCGGCTGCGGTCGTATCGAGAGAAAAATACTTGATGTTCTTCAAACCGAACACCAAGGCTGCACCGCCGCATCGAATGTTCTGGTTGTCGGCGACAAGCGATGCATGGGCAACCTGGTGCTCCCCCGCCGGACCGATACCGACCACATGCTTGGCGGCAGCCCGCTTGGCAACCTCGACAGTGGTCAGGTTGTGAAGCTCCTCGGCTGCGGCAAAACCCACCCCTCCATCATGAATCTTGAAGCTCATGAGCCTGCGGGCACGACCGGTGATGACCAGGGCACTGTACCCGGCGCTTGCGAGGGCTCCTGCAAAGGGTGAGCGGATGCTTCCAACGGCAATTTTGCCTGTTATCGGGCTTTTCGTTACAATGCTGCATGAGGTCGGGCAAGGCAGGGAGAGGTCGGAAGCAGAGCCGGGTGCAAAGACAATCGGATTGCCGCTCTCATAGTATTTTGGCCCTAGTTCTGCAACGACTGCAAATTGTTTCCATAGCTGAAGGGCAAGCAATCTCCCCCCAAGGTATGCTTTGGCATCAGCTTCAGGCAACGGAATGACTTCATATGATTCCGATGCGATATCTATATGCAATACCGAGCGTTGCCGATACGGAAACGCCAATGTACGCTTCTTTTTCATAAACAAAGGGTACCTACCTCACACGTTGCTGTCAATCAAAATACTGGGTGTTTTGTCCTAGAGTGACAAGTATAGCATGGATTGACAAAAATTGCTTTCCCCTTGCCGCTGGTATCTCAAGCCTGTATTATTTACCCATGAAACAGATTCAAGTGACGATCCATGGCCAAACCCTCTCCTTGCCGATCGGTTCTACCGTTGAGGATGCATTGCTCAAGGCCCGAGTCAAGGAAACCTGCAGGCATCCGGTCTACGAAGACAACCCTTTTGTAGGAGCGCTGGTCAACCACGAACTGCACTCCTGTTCCCGGTCTCTGGTTGCCGACTGTACTGTTGAACCGGTTCGCTTGTTCGGTGATATGGGCAAGCGTATCTACCGCCACTCGATTTGCTATCTTTTGTGTGCCGCTGTTTCCATGCTCTATCCGGCACGCCGCCTGGTGATCGGGCATTCACTGGGTGACGGCTACTATTTCAGCTTCGATGACGAGTTGACACTCAACCGAAACGACATCCTAGCCATCGAACAGGCGATGCGTACGCTGGTCGAGCAGAATCTGGACATCGAGGAGGTCACCCTGACCTACCAGAGCGCCCTCACCTATTTCGAGCAGAATCACTTCGACCAGACTGCAGCGCTCCTTTCGACCCGCAATGAGCCGAAGGTGACCCTCTACCGCCTCAGCGGGTACCTGGACATCTCCTATGAACCGCTGCTCAGCAAGACAGGCTTGATGAGGGTCTGGGAACTTAAGCCGTACCAGGAGCGCGGCATGCTGCTGCGCTATCCCAGGTCGCACAACATCATGGCTCTTGATCCATTTGTAGACAATCCCCTGCTCTTCTCCGTCTTCAAGGAGTACAAGGCGTGGGGGAGCATTTTGGGCGTCCAGTCGCTGGGTCAGCTGAACCGGATGGGCAACCAGAACACCGTGGAATCGTTCATCAGGCTCGCGGAAGCCCTTCAGCAAAAGAAAATCGCCAGCATCGCCGACCAAATCAATCTGCACAGCAGCGTCAAAGCGGTTCTGATTGCAGGTCCTTCCTCTTCCGGGAAAACAACCTTTGCCCACAAGCTAGAAATCCAATTGCAGGTACTGGGCAAGAAAACCATCAAGATTTCACTTGACAGTTACTATCTTCCACCCGACCAGGCCCCGAAGGACGAGTTCAACAAGCCCGACCTGGAGGCTCTCGAGGCCCTCGATGTCGCCAAATTCCAAGAGGACCTTGCAAGCCTGTTCAGGGGCGAGGAGGTACATCTGTGCACCTTCGATTTCAAGACCGCAAAGCGCAGGTATGAAGCAGAATCGGTGCAGATGGACAAGCGGACAATCCTGGTCATTGAAGGCATCCATGGGATGAATCCGCGACTCACTGCGTCGCTTGAAAGCGATTTGCTCTTCAGGGTATACATCTCAGCCCTTACCCAGCTGAATCTCGACGACCACAACCGGATCAGTACAACCGACAATCGGATCATCCGCCGCCTGATCAGGGACAACCGCACCCGGGGAACGAATGCCGAAACCACCCTGAACATGTGGCCGTCGGTGCAGCGCGGCGAAGACCGCTACATTTTCCCCTATCAGAACAATGCGGATGTCCTGATCAACAGCGCCCTCGATTATGAGCTGGGGGTGTTGACCACCTATGCCCAACCCTTGCTGAAAATGGTCAAACCTTCGGCAGGTGCAGCCTATGAGACGGCTCGCAGGCTGCTCAGGTTCTTGGAGCATGTAAATCCCATCCCCGATACGTTTGTGCCACCGGATTCCCTGCTCAGGGAGTTCATCGGCGGCAGCGAGTTTGACGTCATTTGACGAAGGAGCACGTATGGAACTCTACGATTCCAGACAGATTGATATCCACGCGTTGGAAGCGAGGCTGGGAAAGCCGGTCAAGCTTTATGAGAAGTCGGTCACCAGCCTGGGTGAGTGCATCATTGCAATGATCCGCTGTGATACAACCAAATACATAGTCGCCCATGGCAGAGGGCCGGTCTTCGATGAGTTGGCAGGCGAAGCCGGGCAAATGACCAAGATTTGTCCCGCCGACCATGCAAACCGGCTTGTGCTGAACAAGTACCTGCCCTACACAGCCCCGGTGGCCAATACAACAAAGCGCCCGTCGCTGGGCTTGGGCGACCGGCTCGGCCAAGCGACAGCCGGCCATATCCAGGCCTTGCAGGGCACGAATGTGTTCCCCTTCTTCGCCCAGCAGTCGATCAGGGAGCTCAACTTCACCGGCCGCAGCTTTGATGATGTCATCGATGCTGCCGCCTACGCAGTCTTTCAAGAGGGCTATACGACCGGCTACGGTGCCGACGGCGATCACCTGAAGAAGTGTGAGGATATAGGGAAATCACTTTCCCAAGGTGCCTCGATGATCACCCTCGACTCCTCCGAACAGATAGACAACTCCATCCAAGGTTTGGACGAGGATGCACTTCTTGTACGGTATCAACAGCTGGATCATGAGATGCGGGAAAGGTTCGAGAAGCTGTATCAGGAGCAGTTGTTCACCATAGGAGAAGAGGTGATCAAACTCAACCGCATGCACCTGATGCAGGATGTACTGACTTACCACAAGGCCTTGGATTTCATGCAGATGGTCTATGAGACCTATATCCGCACCTCATCCAAGCCGATTGATTTTGAAATCTCCATCGATGAGACAGACACCCCGACCAATCCCAAAAGCCACTTGTTCATCGCCTTGGAGCTGAAGAGAAGGCAGGTCTCTGTCTCCACCCTGGCCCCCCGTTTCATCGGAGAGTTTCAGAAAGGAATCGACTATATCGGGGACTTGGAAGCATTTGGCGCAGACCTTGCCCAGCATGCAGCCATCGCCGACCACTTCGGCTATCGGCTGAGCATCCACTCAGGTAGTGACAAGTTCAGCATTTTCCCCATCCTGGCGAAGACCATCAAGGGGAGTTTTCATGTCAAGACAGCCGGGACAAACTGGCTCGAGGCGGTAAGGCTGGTCGCCTTGGAAGACCCCGGCTTGTACCGCAGGATGCACACCCATGCCCTGAAGCGGTTCTCCGATGCAAAAAAATTCTATCATGTTACTACCAAGCTCGACCGCATCCATGCCTTGGAGGAGGTGCAAGACAGCGAGCTTTGGCGCTATCTGGAGGATGACAATGCACGGCAGCTTCTCCACATCACCTACGGCTACCTGCTTCGGGACACGAACGATCAGGGAGGCAGCCTGCTCGGCGATGAGTTGTTTGCCTTGCTAGCCCGCAAGGAGGAAGCGTACCAAGAGCTGCTGGCCAAGCATATCGGCAAGCACCTTTTG
>JAAZAT010000024.1 GCA_012514185.1 Spirochaetales bacterium
AGATTGAGCATGTACGAAACCTATATCGCAGGTTGGCCAAGCGTTGCGACAGACGATTGAAAAAAGTCCTCGATCTTATGGATACGTATGATATGTGGAAAGATACTATGCTCATCGTTTCCACCGACCATGGATTCTTACTTGGAGAACATGGATGGATGGGAAAAAATAGAATGCCTACCTACAATGATATTGCCAGAATCCCCTTCTTCTTCCACGACCCAAGGGCAGCGGAACATGACGGGAAGCGAGCCAGCCACATTACACAGACTATCGATATTGCCCCTACTTTGTTGGAATTCTTCAATATCGACATTCCAAAAAGTATGCAGGGAATTCCTGTCAGTTATCGTCCCAACAATAGAAAAGGTGGACTCTTTGGCCTGCATGGGGGTCATATCAATGTGACTGATGGGAGGTATGTATACATGAGAGCTCCTATCGATCCTAACGATAAGAATCTATTCAATTATACGCTCATGCCTACACATATCTATTCGTTGTTCACACCTGAAGAGTTACAGGATATGGAATTGGTTGAACCCCTCTCATTCAGCAAGAATTGCAAAGTCCTTAAGATCCGTGCACTCAAACCATCTCATAATACGTATCAGCATACACTTGGCGATTTCCTGTTTGACTTGGAGACCGATGCAGAGCAAACCACAAATTTGGCTGCAAGCAGACCTGAGATTGTTACTCAAATGCAAGCTCTCATGGTTGATCTGATGAAAGAAACAGACGCACCAGAAGAGGCTTACCTTAGATACGGACTAGCTAAGTAATTGCTTTCAAGGTACTGGGAGAACAAGCAAAATGCTTGGCTCCTAGTATCTCAACGTCTGAACTTCGGACACATCTCGTATACGTATATACACCAGGTGTTTTACCAGAATTGAGCGTATGCGGGATGTGTCCTTTTATTTGTCTCAGTAGCAAGAATATTGGAATTCGATAGCCCATCACTCCAATTATCACGATTAGGCTCATTATCTTTAGGCAAACGTTACTCGATGCCTCTGGTAGGCCATCCAACACCTTCCGATTTTCTAAAAGCCATTCAGGTATCAATACCAATTCCAAAAAGTCACTGACTTCATAGTCATTGAGCATCAATGTTATGTGAGGATGAGCTTTACGTAAATATTCAGTCTTATCCAATGACAGAGAAAAGAGAGGAAGCTTCCGCTTCCCCTCTCTCAACAATGAATAAATCGAATTACTTGCCTAAAGTTGCCAGAGTAAGCTTCTGGAAATTCTGCATGTATTCAGTAGCAGCAGCTCTATCTCTAAATTCAGGAACAAGCTTGTACTTTTCGATGTACTCTTTCTTCCATTCTTCAGACTCTGCAACAGCCTTGAAAGCATTACTCCAGAAATCAGCAGCTTCGGCAGACATGGACTTCGGTCCAACTACACCACGCCAAATCGGATTCTCAATATTCTTATACGGGCCTACTTCACTCAAAGTAGGTGCACTGGCGAGATTTCCGGTAAATCGGGTCTCAGAGAGAGCAAGAACCGGAGTAAGTTTTCCAGCAATGACATACTGGTCCGCGGCAGCCGGTTTGGACATTACAAGATCAACGTGTCCACCGAGTACAGAAGTAATTGCATCACTGGTGGCATTATTGGTAATAAAGGCAATCTGGTTCTGAGAGACACCAAGTTCCTTTACCAACATCTCATAGGTGGCAATATCATCACCTTTTGAGCCTGCGATCACAATATTGTTCCCTGCTTTCACTGCGTTAAGAACCTCGTTGAACGTTTTGTATTTGGCATATTCACCAATATACAGCAGCTGCTTATCCACTGCCATGACAGCAATCGGGGTAAAGTTCTCAATGCGGTTTGCGGTGTTCTTGAGCATTGGAGCATGGTCTCCACTATTGAAAGTGAGCAGAGTGTGATCGGCAATATTGCCTGCAGATACTCTACTTACCTGCAAACGACCAACTTCACCACCACCATCAGTCTTGTTCATTACAAGGAAGGTCTTGCCGTTTGCAAGGTTCTTTCTATTCATGATATCGCTAATGACTCTCGTATAGATATCACTACCGCCACCGGGGCTGGAAGTAACAACCCACTCAATGTCTTTCGAAGGAACAAAACTCTTCGAACCCGTCTCAGCAGTACCTTGTGCGAACAAAGACACTGAAGCAGCTATCAAGAGAACAACGGCCAACAACAAAATACTTTTCTTCATTTTTTTTCTCCTATTGCATATGTATCACCCAACACTGTTGAGTATAATCGTGAAATTGTATGGTTATACCTTCTCCTTCACCTTAAGCACACCAAGTTTGGTTAAAACCAACCGGATTAAAGGGAAAAGAAGAATTACGAACAAAATAACAATGAACACCAGGGAAATGGGTTTCTCAACAAATATTCCAAGGCTTCCTTGGGATATAATGAATGCTTTTCGCATATTTGATTCCAAAAGCGGCGCAAGCACAAATGAGAGAACAGCAGGCGCAGTCTGGTACCCAGTTCTATTGAGGATATAGCCCAGAACTCCAGAGATGAACATTATCAATACGCCATACATGGAGTTGCTCGTGCTATAGGAACCAACAATACAGACTACCGTGATCACCGGAATCATCAACTTGGTAGGGACAGATAGAATCTTGATCAGGAATGGGATAACGCCCCATGCAATCGCCAAGGTGATAATATTTGCCAAGAACAGAGAGGCGATCAAACCCCAAGCAAATTCAGGTGAGTTTGTGAACAAGAGCGGGCCAGGGTTGAGGCCCCACATCATTAAGCCACCAAGCAGGACAGCACCAGTACCAGAACCAGGAATTCCCAATGCCAGAAGAGGGGCAAATGCACCGGCGGCAGCTGCGTTGTTTGCAGATTCACAAGAAGCAATTCCCTCAATAGCACCTGTTCCCAAGGGCTCTTCGCTCTTAAAAGATTTCTGAACGGCGTATCCCATGAAAGCAGCAGTGGTAGCACCAGCACCAGGCAGCACACCTACGAAGGTACCTAAAAATCCACTTCTAATTGCCGGTGGAAGAAGTCTTTTAAAGTCATGCAGTGTAATCATACTCTCCTTGATGGAAAGCTTACTGACTGCAAGCTTGGTCTCTTGATGACGCTCGCTCATCAAACGGATGACTTGAGAAAAGCCTACCATACCTATGACAAAGGGAACGAAGGGAATTCCACCAAGCAAATAGACGCTTCCAAAATCATAGCGAGGATTTCCTGATAGTGTGTCCATTCCCATACTGGCAAGTAAAATGCCAACCATTGTCAACAGAATGCCTTTTGTAGGATTCTCTCCCACCAGCCAGCCAATTGAAGTCATTGCAACTAAAAGAAGGGCTGTCATTTCAGCAGGGCCAAACTTTAAGCCAAATTCGGCAAGCAAAGGTCCCATAAAGGTAAGAATGATCATACCAATGGAGCCTCCAATGAAGGAGGAAAGGTTTGAAGTAAGCAAAGCTTGGCCGGGGCGATTCTTCTTGGTAGCCATCGGATAGCCATCCATCAAGGTCATTACAGCAGGACCGTCACCTGGTATGCCAATGAGAATTGAGCTAAAAGCCCCGCCATACATATTAGCATAGTAGAGAGCTCCAAGCATGATGATTGCTGTCGTAGGATTGAATTTAAAGGTCAGAGGAAGCAGAAGCGCAACTCCTGCCAATGATCCGATTCCGGGCATAGCTCCTACAAGAAGTCCCAGGATTGCCCCAAAAATTGTTACAGCAATATTCTGGAAAGTAAAAAGTACGCCGAAACCTTGAATTAAATGCATTAAGTTTTCCATAGTTTGCTGCTCCTTAGTTGCTTATCATGTTGAGGATGATGCCTTTCGGGAAAGGCACACCCAGCCACATTCCGAATGCACCAACCACGATTGCAGCGATAATACCAAAGACAATCAGAGTGGTTTTCCAAGAGCATTTCTCAAACTTCTTCAACCAAAGCAACACATAAATCGCTAAAGAAGGAAGCAACCCGATAATGAAAGTCGCAATAAGAATTCCTGCCACACTGAGAGGAAGTATCCAATCTTCAAGAGGCCAATTCACTGATTTTTCCTTGAAAGAAAAAAAGAATGAAAGCAGGCTTGCAACGAGCATAAAGATCGAAACTACGATTGGGAAAAAACCTGGTTTCGGTCCCTTGAATTCATCCCAAAATCCATATTTTGTGAATCCTAAATAGATAAAAACAAGGGAAATGAGTATTCCAATTGCAGGAATTACTTGCATTATGGATATCTTTTTTTTACTTTTCAACTTTTCCATCTCCTAACTCCTCAAGCCTGCTTCTGCAGGTGGATTGCCATGCGTGAAGCCATCTTGACTGCATTCTCAAATGCACTGGTCTTCACGATGCCCTTCCCTGCTATATCATAGGCCGTACCATGGGCACAGGTCACTATCGGAGCCGAAAGTCCTCCTGCTATGGTGATACCTTCATCAAAACCACGAAGCTTCAAGGCGATCTGCCCTTGGTCGTGATACATCGTCACCACTCCGTCGAACTCTCCGCGGAAAGCCTTG
>JAAZAT010000065.1 GCA_012514185.1 Spirochaetales bacterium
CTGACGACTCTTATCCATATCCCATATTGACATACACAAATATTGTTTGGCAATCCCTGCCAGCCGCATGCTTTAGGCCACTCCTTTTGCCGTGGTCCTGCCAGCAATTACAATGCCTTAAGGTGCTCGAGTGTGCGCCTTGCTCCATTGATTATATGGCTGGTATCCGATCCACAGGAGATGACATTGATTCCCATGTCATACCAGAAGTGTATTTGCTCTGGATTCTCGGTCGCTATGGAAATGCCGATTGACTTGCCTGCATCACGACACTTTTGGGCAGCCGAACGAATCAGGTCTGTAGTAGGTTTTTCATAAATTTTGTACAGATGTCCAATGGATGCCGAGAGATCACACGGCCCGATCATGAAGCAATCAACCCAAGGGTTCTTGCACATCTCTTCCAGATTATCCACAGCAGTCTTGGTTTCAATCTGGACCATCCGGATCATCTTCTCCACAGTCCTATGGTGGATATACTCTTCTTGGTCCATGATCGCATAATCAACAGCACGTATGGGACCGAATCCTCTGGTTCCAAGCGGAGGATACAACGTGCTTTTCATGGCGAAATCAAGTTCTTCAGGAGTGCTGACCATCGGGAAAAGAATGCCCGAAGGTCCTTGCTCCAACACCCGCTTCGCCAGAACTGCATCATTCCAGGGTATACGTACAATCGTATCACAACCCGAGGCGGCGGCTCCCATCAGATGTGTGATGAGAATATGATAATCAATGGCAGTGTGTTCTGTATCGATCCACAGGAAATCAAAACCAAGCTTGCCGCACAATTCAGAGATGCAGGGATCAGCCAAAAGTACATGCATACCCATGACCTTTTCACAGGCCTGCAGCTTTTCTTTCGTAGTCTTCATACTATGTCATCCTTCACGTCGATACACCAAATACGAGATTCGGTAGCCAAGTTGAAATGGTAGGAACAAACGTTACCAAAGCAAGAACGATGAAGAGAGGGATCAAGAATGGAATGGTAGCCTTGGTAACATGCTCAAAAGAGACCTTTGCCTGATGAGATACCACGTAGAGCACCACACCAACCGGGGGAGTGGCAACACCTATCATGAGGTTAAGAATCATAATCATGCAAGCCTGGGTCTGCGAGACTCCTGCATTCATCATGGCAGGGATTAAAATAGGTGTCAGAATCAGGATAGCCGCCGTGCCTTCCATGAACATACCCACAAAAATCAAGAACACGTTGACAACCAACAGAAGCACGATTTTTGAATCGGAGAATGATAGAAGTACATGACTCATCATCTGTGGAATCTGTGCGATGGACAACACATAGCCGAAAATATTGGCCACCATGACCAAGGCCAGGACAACTCCGGTTGTCTCGCATGACATAAGAAATATCTTCGGAAGGTCTTTCCACTTTAGGTCCCTGTACGCCAGCAAACCAATGGTGAGAGAGTAAAACGCCGCAACGATAGCTGCCTCGGTCGGAGTCATGACGCCACGGTAAATACCGACAAAGAGAATCACTGGGGCCAGCAACGCGAGGAAAGCTTCCTTGAATGCAGTCCAAACCTGGGCCCAGGTCGGCCTTGGGTTGCTCGGGTAATGGCGTTCTTTGGCATAGTATGCCACTACGACCATCATACCAGCCGCCATAAGGATTCCAGGGACGATCCCTGCCATGAACAGACGGCCGATTGAAGCCTCGGCGGCAACTGCAAGAATGACCATGGGTAACGACGGCGGGATGATCGGCCCGAGAACCGAGGATGCAACTGTTGCTGCACAGGAGAAGTCAGCATCATATCCGACGCTTCTCATAGCCTCAATCTCAATGTTGCCCAATCCCCCGGCATCGGCTACTGCAGTACCGCTCATTCCTGCAAACAAAGCACTGCCGATGATATTTGCGTGACCCATACCCCCGGGCACCGTACCGACGATGGTATTTGCAAAATTGAACATCTTTCGGGTGACGCCGGAAGTGTTCATCACATTTCCCATGAGAATGAAAAAGGGAGCGGCAATCATGGTGAAGGAGTTGCTCGCCTGTGTGATGCGTTGCACCACCACTGCAGGAGGAAGGCCGTTCATGAAGAAGTAAATAAAGGAAACAAAGCCAAGATTTACATAGAGGGGAAGTCCGGTAAATAAGAGAACTGCAAAGAGAATCAGCGACAATGTCATTTCTCCACCTCCATATCATTTAGGTTGAAACAAGGTCTCTTGCCCATCAATTCTTCTATAAGAAACACAATCTCATACAGTATAATAATCGCATTGACAACTGGGGCAATTCCATAAATCCAACCATAGTGAAGCCAAGGCATTGTTACCGGTGTGCCGAGCGACCGTTGGACCATCGATATGCCCCATACAACCATTAAAACAGAGAAGGTGATGGTCAACAGGTGATTGAAAACGTTGACCCAAAGCTGTGCTTTCTTGGGCAGTTTCCCCACAACGAAGGTTATTCGGATGTGGGACCCTTTTCGTTCGGCAATAATCCAGCCAAGATAGCAAATCCAGACATACATCAGCTGGATGCTCTCCTCAGACCAGGTCAAAGGGTTGTTAAACACCCACCGAGAGACCACTTGCAAAAGGCCAAGAATAAAAATGGCACAGAAGAGAAAGATGCTCAGCCAGTCAACCGATTTCTCGGTAACGGTTTTCGCGATAGAAAGAAATTTTTTCATGATTCCCCTGCATAGAACCATGCGGAGCGAAAACCCCGCATGGTACAAGTCGGATATTAGAGGCCTTGAACCATTTCCCAAGTACCCTTACCCCATTTGGATTCAAACTTCGCAGCAACATAGGGACCGGTAACCTTACTGAAGGACTCAACATCGGGAGTGATGATGGTAACGCCCTTGGCAACCAAATCCTTCTTCAGTTGCTCCTCAAGCTTGACATTCTCTGTATCATGCCAGGTGATGGTATTGGCGATGACTTCTTGGATGATTTTCTGATCGGCAGGACTGATTTTCTGCCAGACTTTCTCATTGATGAAGATACAATTCGGGCAAATGATGTGCTGAGTAAGAACAACATACTTCTGAATTTCGTAGAATTTCTGTGCATTAAAGGTGGCAAGAGGATTCTCTTGAGCATCGGCAACGTGGGTGGAAAGAGCGAGGTACAGCTCACCAAGATTCATCGGTGTGGCTTTTGCACCCCAAGCTTCGATCATGGCCATATACATTGCAGACTGGGGAACACGAATCTTCATTCCCTTCACGTCATTGACGTTGTTCACAGGTTTGTCGGTGGTGGTAAGCTGCCTGACTCCATAATAAAAGGTGCCGAGGATGCGCACATTGTTTTCAAGGAATGTCTTGTTGAGCCACGAGCCGAACTCACCGTTCATTGCTCTGCTCATGTGTTCACGACTCTTCCAGATGTACGGGGCTTCTGCGATATCTGCAACAGGAATGCCAACCGAAGCAAACTGGGCGGGACCTTCTGTGCACATATCGATCAAACCATTCTGGACGCCTTCAACCAGGTCTCTTGATCCACCTAAGGCGCTGCTTGGATATCCTTCGATTTTCACGCGCCCCTGTGTCTTCTCATTGACTTCAGCAATGACTTTATTCATCAATTGTGTTGTCAACGATTCTGGAGTATGTACCGAGCCCCATTTAATCACGACAGTCTGGGTTTCCGGTGCTGCTTGTGCAAAAACAAAAGCGCAGGCAATGGACAGAGCCAACATTACAACCAAGATTTTTTTCATAGGTCACTCCTTGTATTGAAAAACATCAATCAAAAGATACATTCCTTTGATTATAGTACAATTTTATCATACAAGCTTGCAGTCAGCAAGAAAAATCTGTACTACAATTATACCAATCTCTCAAGAATCGGATATTCCCGAGTACAATGCAAAGACCGTAAAACATCACCCTTCGTACTTGCTTATGAAAGACTTGTTTA
>JAAZAT010000272.1 GCA_012514185.1 Spirochaetales bacterium
CCCATCCCGAACACGGAAGTTAAGCACCCTCACGCCGATGGTACTACGGTTAGCCGTGGGAGAGTAGGTAGCCGCCGGGCCTTCTTTTTTTCCTCCTGCATCCCCTCCTTTTCGGAGGGCTTTTTTTGGCCTTCCTATTGCAGCCAAATACGGATATACTTTCGCGAGGAGGCTCTCGTGGCACTGATCCCTTTCCATAAACCCACCTTGCGCAGAAAAGACATGGATGCTGTATTGCAGACCATGGTCGATGAACGCATCGGTCCAGGCGAACGAAAGAATGCATTTCTCAAGCAATTTTGTGAGTTGATCGGCGCCAAAGGCGGCATAGCACTGCGCTCCTATGTGGATGGACTTTGCTGTGCACTGCAAGCTTGTGAATTGGAGGGAAAGGCAAAAATCGGGGCAAGCATCCTCTCTCCCGCCTGGTATCAGAGCGTGGTCGAGTCCATGGGGTATGAACTGCTGTGCGGTGATATCGATCCCGAGCATGGTTGTCTTGCACAAGAGGAAGCGCAAAGGCTCGTCGAACAAGGATGCAGCGCCCTGCTTGTACACCTGCCCATGTGCCAGATTCCGATTACCTGCGATTACAAGCAGCTGGGGGTGCCTGTCATCGAGGATATCACCCAAAGTCTTGCAAGCGAGTATGAAGACCGGAAGGCTGGAAGCTTTGGCGACCTCATTCTCTGTGCCTTCGAAGAGGATTGCATCGTCAGCACCGGGGGAGGTGCAGTCCTTGCCTATGTGAACGAAGCGCATCAAAAAGCAGTGAAAGCGTTTGCCCCCCACGTACGCCCCTATGTCGAATTGCCGGATATGAATGCAGCCCTGGGCACGATCCAGCTTGCCGCACTCGGCGAGCAACTGGCCAAACGTCGAGAGCTCTACGCTCTCTTTGCAAAATCCCTGCTGAAGACTCCCCATCGGCTTTTCGGAATCGGCAACATCGATTTTCTCCCCAACGGGTTCGGCTTCTGCGTCGCCTTGGACTCGAAGCCCGAGGATGCCATCAAATTTGCCAACAAGTATCAGGTTTCGGCGAAGAAAACCTTCACCGATACGCTTGCCATGCATGCCGGCGACCGCTTCGACCTCTATCCAAAGGCTATTCCGCTCTATCTGAGAGCATTGACACTACCCTTGTATCCGTTCCTGAAACAATCTGAAGTTGAACTGCTGATCAAAGTCATTTCTCACTTGAGCTAAGGAGTCTACCATGGAAGAGAGGCCTGTACGGCACGTACTGATCATAGCAAACTGGGGAAAAGAAGCTTCCCATGCACTCTCAAAGACCATCTCTGAGTATCTGGATGCAAAGGGAATCTCAAATTCAGTCTTCCGGACCAATGCAGAAAATGAACCACTGGAGGTACAGGAAGGCACCGATTTGGTTATCTGCCTCGGTGGCGACGGGACGGTGCTTTACTGTGCACGATACCTGCAGGATCTTGGGATTCCCATTCTCGCGATCAACTTGGGGACCTTCGGGTTCATCACCGAGATATCGGTCGACGAATGGCAGGAAGCCATCGAATTTTACCTTTCAGGGAAGAACTGCATCAGCAGGCGATTGATGATCCGCACTGCAGTCATTCGTGACGGTGCCAAGGTTTTCACCGGCCACGGCCTCAATGAGATGGTTGTATCCTCAAGCGGCATCAGCAAGGTGATCAGCATGGCGCTGAGAATCGGCAACACCGATGCAGGATTTTTCCGCTCCGACGGCATGATCATAGCAACTCCCACCGGTTCAACCGGGTACAGCCTGGCAGCCGGCGGCCCCATCCTCGATGTCGACCTCTCCTCACTGATCATCACGCCTATCTGCCCCTTCACCCTCTCCAACCGGCCCCTGGTGGTCAGCGGGGAATCACGGATTACCTTGACCATACCCAAAGGGCAGAGAACCGGTCTCGTACTCTCCCTCGACGGCCAGCAAATCTATCCCTTGCAGGAAGATGATGTAATCATTGTGGAAAAGTCGCGCAGCAAGGCGTTGTTGGTCACAAGCGAAAGGCGTAATTTCATAGAAGTACTCCGTGATAAACTGAATTGGTCGGGAGGAGGACTGCATGCTTGAACGGCTTGAGATACATCACTATGCACTCATTGAGGACAGTACCATTGAATTTCCTGGGGGATTCAGCGTCATCACCGGGGAAACCGGTGCCGGTAAGTCCATACTGTTGGGAGCCTTGACCCTGCTGCTTGGAGAGAAAACCGAGGTCCAGTCGATTCGAAGCGGGTGCGATTCAGCAACCGTCAGCGCATCATTCCATATTGCCCAACCGATGGGAGTTCAACTGGCTTCCTTTTTGGCGAAAGAGGAGCTGGAATTGGAGGACGACACCTTGGTGGCAAGCAGAACCATCAAGAGCAACGGGCGTTCCTCCATAAGCATCCAAGGCAGGCTTGCAACGCGGTCGGAGCTTGCCCTCATCACCGGGGAGTTGCTGGACATCAGCGCACAACGAGACCATCAGAGTCTTTTGTCCACCTCCCATCAGCTTTCCGTCCTCGACTCCTTCGGTTCTTGCGGGGCGGAAAAATCAGCTTACAAGAGCGCATATGACCAGTACCAGAGCCTGAAAGCCGAGCTGGAACGCGTTCAATCAGACTTGGAGTCGGCAAAACGGGAACTGGACTATCTCAGCTATGCCGTCGATGAGATCGAGAAGGTAAACCCAAAACCGATGGAGGATGAGGAGATTGCCAATCAGGTGCAGGTTATCGCTTCCTTCGAGCACATCCACGAGGCATTGAGTCAGGCGGTTTCGCTTCTGCATGGAAGCGATCAGGGCTTGAGTACGCTGGCTTCGCTTCATCAGGTGAGAACCCAGCTGGCTTTGGCAGGCAAAGCCGACTCTTCCCTGCATCCGCTCGTAAATCGGCTTGAAAGCTCCACGATTGAGATTGAGGACATCTACGAGAGCGTCCGCGACTACCTCAACGGCATGTCCTACAGTGAAGAGGAGCTGGATAGGTTGCAAGGACGGCTCGCACAGTTGCAGCGCTTGAAGAAGAAGTATGGTCCGACCCTGGAGGCTGTGCAAGCTTTCCTTGCAAAAAACAAGGAGAAACTCTCTTTGTCCGAGCAAGGGGAGATCGTATTGAGCAAATTGGAAAAACAGATAAAGCTTGCCTACGGGACACTGCTTGAGCATGCAAGGATTCTCCAGGACAAACGCAAGGCGTCCGCCTTGCTTCTATCGAGCGAAGTGGAGGAGAAGCTGAGAACCTTGGGAATGAAGGAGGCGGTCTTTTCCATTGCTTTCACCCAAACAAGTCCGACCTCAAGCGGGATTGATGAAGTCAGTTTCCAGATCTGTGCCAACCCAGGGCTTGAAATGCGTTCGATAAAGGATGTTGCAAGCGGTGGAGAATTGAGCCGCATCATGCTTGCGGTCAAGACTTCGCTGGCACAAAGCGACGCAATACCCACCCTGATATTTGACGAAGTCGATGCCGGAATCGGAGGAAGTGTTGCGCTTTCGGTTGCAGAGCAGCTGAAAAACCTGGCTCGAACGCATCAGGTTATTGTAATCACGCATCTTGCGTCCATCGCAAGCAAGGCCGACCATCATCTGGTGGTGAGTAAGGAAATTCGGAATAACATGAGTTATTCAACCATCACAGCAGTCAAGGACAGCGAGCGGCAGAAGGAGATCGCCCGTATGCTCAGTGGAGACGATACCAGCCAGGAGAGCCTCGGGCATGCGAGGAAACTGTTGGAGAAAGGAAGTTGAGTATGGAGTACTACCAGACTGAGAACGGATTTGCCTACGGCAAGCCCCCGGTTGCCCGCATTGTGACCCGAAAGCTCGGCAATGATAAGCTTACCATCGACCACACGTATGTTTCGACGCAGCTCAGGGGGCAGGGCATCGCCCGCATGCTGGTGATGCTTGTTGTCGAACAAGCACAAAAAGAGGGACGTTTGATCGTCCCCCTGTGTTCGTATGCAGCAAGAGTGCTTGCAGAAAATCCAGAGTTGTCGGCTTTGGTCACAACCCTGTAATCTTGATGTCGAAGTTCAGAACGTCACCCAACGTGTTGATCAGATCCACATCGGTTGATTGCGGAAGTTGTTTTCGCATGCTCAGGTAGGGATATACAGCATCCTGGATGGCGGTGAGGTCGGGTTGGAAGCCCCGTTTCCTGATGATGTCCAAGAACTCCAGGACGAACCTGCTGTTCAGATTATACAGCCCGTACGTCTGGATTTTTTGAGCCATCGCCGTCATCTGATTGTCGAAGAGGGTTTGGATCAAATCAAGGTCGGGTTGCTTGCCGTACTTGATGAAGAAATCGAGCATCAGGGTGAAGTCGCCCTTGAACTCGTCCCACATCGCAAGCGTCCCGAACATGAAAAGATTCTTGATCGCCTGCAGGGAGGACCCGATCAGCTCCTGATAGAGCGAACCCATCGGCAGATAGGGTATGTTGGTAGCCAGGCTTGCATAGTGGCCGAGGTTCTTTGAAAGCTGCTTGATCTGGCTCTGGTCCAAGGAGCAGACCGTTCGGTCGATCTGGTCGAACAGCTCATCGCGCATTCTCAAGTCGATGTCCTCGTGGTCCAGGTAGTAGGTTTGCCCTTCGCTCCCGTTGGAACCTTGGATGGTGATCGAGTATTCAAGCTGCATCGCTGCCGGGTGCAGATCGATGGCCGTACACTCATAGCGGACCAAGGATTGCTTGTTAAGCAAAACCAGGCTGACGCTGTTGTCGCTGTTCAAGGTGTAGGACTCGAGTTGGAAGTATCCATAGGCCGATGCATGGTCGATGCTGGTGGCGATCCGGCGGTTCAGGGTGAAGTAGAGGGCGGCCTCAACCTCTCCTTTGAGAAGTTGCAGGCTTTCCATGGCGAGGGTTTGTCCGTTTCCGTCCTGTTTTCGGTTTGCCTTTGCCTTGCTCAGGTCATCCAGCAGGTTGATCATCATCTGACCACCGGTGAATCGCTCGCAGAGCTGCGCTGCCATCAGTGCATAGGTGATGTTCTGCCTGGGTTCCAGACCGGCAAGGTCGTTGAAAAACCAACCGCAGCTGGTATAGGAGAAATGCTTGTACTTTTGCGCAAGCAGCAATTGGGCCAACTGCTCCTGCACGTGTGGGTTGTCGCTGTACTGCGCCAGGAAGGCCTGCATGTCCATCAGCTCGGAAGCCACCGGGGCGAACGCATGCAGCAGTGAAGCCGGCTGCACCCGGTCTCCCAAGAGTCGCCGTACTTCTCCAGGGAAGATTGCGTCGATGGCGTGGCCGAGGTTGTCAAATGCCTTGCGCAGGGGAGTCCTCCACTTCTGGTTCCAACTTTCATCACCGCCGGTATGGCAGCCGCAGTCACGATACCATCGGCTGACGCCGTGCGAGCAGGACCAGCTGGTGCCCTTTTCTTCCTCACCCTCATGCAGGTGTGCCCATTCGGTTGCCGGATGAGAAGCGAGGTAGGTCCCGTAATTGGAGAAGGAGAAATCATCGCGGTCGTTGACCTTCTTGATGAGGGCGGCCAGGGCCATGTCACCGTACGGCTCGTGGTGGCCGTAAATTTCCCCGTCGGTTGCAGTGTGTATGAGCTGGGCCTTGTCCCCGTTCCTGATCGCCAGCAGCCGCTCGTACAACTGATCTGCATCCCTGAGAAAGTGTCCGAAACTGATTCCCTCCGCCAACTGGGGGTTATAGAAGAAGGCATTGATGGTTTTTCCGCTTTTGCCCTGCAGGAGAAACGGCCTGTCATACGGTGCCGGCTTGCCGTGGAGCTCCTGGATGCTCGACTCATCCTTGGAAATGGCCCGGCACTGCCAAGGCGAGAGGATGACAAAAGAGACCCCGCTCTCAGCGAGCAGGTCGACCACCATGGGGTTTATGGCGGTTTCTGAAAGCCACAGGCCTTGGGCGTCCCTGCCGAAACGCCTGGAAAAATCATCCAAGCCCCACAGGATTTGGGTCCTGGCGTCTTCGGCGGTGCAGAGGGGGAGTATCGAGTGGTTGAAAGCTTGGGCGATGGCATTGCCATAGCCCAACCGTTGCACGCTTTGCCGGTCGGCTTCCAGAATCAGGTCATAGGTCTGTGGGTGTTCTTTTTGCATCCAGGACAGCAGGGTGGGGCCGAAGTTGAAGCTCAGGTATGCATAGTTGTTGGTCATGCTGAGGATTCTGCGATACGAGGAGAGATAGCGTGAGTGGCTGTTCGCACTGTAGCAATCAGCATGGATCCGTTCGTTCCAGTCCGGGTAGGGGCTGGCAGAGAGCTGCTTGCCGATGATTCCGGTCTGGGGGTTCTCTCTTGGGGGCTGGTAAAAATGCCCATGAAGAATAAGTGAGGTTTTCTCTTTTTGCTGTGTTTTCATATCGCAGGGCGAAGTATATCATAGCGTACAAATCGATAATAGATGCATCTTGCACTTTAATCCTTTCTGTTCGAGAATATGGTAGGAGGATCCTATGAGCATTCATATCGTTGCTGATCGTTCAAGCATCGCCTCTACGGTTCTTTTACCCGGTGATCCGCTGCGTGCACGACACATAGCACAAACCTATTTGACCGATGTCACCCAATATAACGAGATACGCGGTATGTACGGCTTTACCGGCTACTGGCAGGGCAACAGGGTCTCGGTGCAGGGAACCGGGATGGGAATGCCCTCGTTCTCCATTTATGCCAATGAACTGATCGATTCGTATGGTGCAAAACGGCTTGTCCGGGTGGGAACCTGTGGAACCATGAGTGAAAAGCTCAAGCTCAAGGACATCCTGATCGCCCAGGGGGCCGACACTGACAGCGCCATGAACCAAAGCCGCTTCGGCTCGTATCAATTCGCCCCGACAGCTTCGTTCGACCTGTTGAACAAGGCATATGAGCATGCAAGAGCGGCAAAGATCGGCTTTGCCGTGGGAAATGTGTTTACCAGCGACCAGTTCTACGATCTGCATGGTGAACAAAAAAAAGCCATCGCCCGATCGGTGGGCACCATGGCCATTGATATGGAGACGTGCGAGCTCTACACCCTTGCCCGACTGAAGGGAGTCGAGGCTTTGACGCTGCTGACTGTCAGCGACTCGCTGCTGACCGGAGAGCAGGTCAGCCCGAAGGAGCGGCAGAGCACCTTCAACGCCATGGTGGACCTGGCACTGCTGACCCTCTTCGACTAAGGCCTTGCATTGCACTGTGTTGACTAAGACGGATGATTCTTTTACGATTGAACGAAAGAACATCCGTTTGGATGCGTTGCGGGAGTAAGCATGATTCTCATCAATATTGATTCCTTGTCTACTACCGAGCTGCAGTACATTGCCCAACAAGAAGGGCTTGCTACCTGGCAGTCACTGGATCGCGAAGCGCTCATCGATGCCCTTGAGGAGGCATTTGAAGACCAGGACGATGAAGTTCCTGCTGCTTTGAAAGGCAAGATCAACCGAAACCGATATTGCAACTCCCTTACCGATTACCGTGGGACCATGCAGCATATCAATGGCTTGCCCGGTGTTGAAGAGCTTCCTGAAAGTTATTATGACACATCCATCCATCTGTTGCTTCGCGACCCCCAATGGGCATATGCCTACTGGTCTCTCTCGCAATCGGCCATGCATACCGTATTCGGCGAGGAAGGGGAGCTGGACGGATCTCTTTTTCTCCGGGTGCAAGAGACCGTGCTTGACACAAGCGAAATCAAGACCTTCGATATCGCCATAACCGGTGAGGACACCCAGTGGAACATCAACCTGCCGAACATGGGATCCTCCTATCTGGTGGACTTGTGCTACCGCGACCACAAGGGTAATGAGATGTCTCTCGCTCAGAGCAAGAGCGTGGAGACCCACCCCCCGTACTGGCAGAACAATGGAGAACAACTTGCTCTGGACGAGAACCTGTTTGCCGTTCATTTTTCCTCCTTGGTGACCAAGGAAGGGGAGATTGTCGACAATGCAGTGATTCGTGATATCGCTCAATTCTTGAGCAAGGGGGTGCTCTAATGCCTGCCAATTTTGTTGCATTCATCCTGAATGCCCATCTTCCATTCGTACGTCATCCCGAATACCCCCGTTTCCTTGAGGAAGACTGGTTGTTTGAATCCATCAGTGAGAGTTATCTGCCCCTTTTGAGGATGTTCAACAAGCTCAAGGCGGACAAGGTTCCATTCAAATTCACCATCAGTCTTTCTCCGACCCTGTGTTGCATGCTTACCGATCCCGTCCTGCAGGAACGGTTCGTGCAATATGAGGAGCGGCTCATCGAGCTCGGGGAGAAGGAAGTCGAGCGCTGCGGCAACGAACAACCCGAATTTTTGGAAATGGCCCAATTCTACCTTGCCCAGGCGAAGCAGAACCTCTCCGATTATCAGGACCTCTACCGCACCAACATCCTCGATGGTTTCAAGGCTTTGGAGACCAGCGGGCATCTGGAGCTTGTCACCACCGCGGCAACCCATGCCTACCTGCCGTTGTACACGGAGTACCCGACAGCCATCAATGCCCAGATCGAGCTGGGAGTCCAATCGTTCCTCACCACCTTCGGCCATCTTCCCAAGGGATTCTGGTTGCCTGAGTGCGGCTACTATCCGGGCCTTGAGGAGAATCTCAAGTACCACGGCATCTCCTGGTTCCAAACGGCAAGCCAGAGCATGCTGCTCTCCCCCGACAAGGTGCAGCACGGCGATTATCGTCCGGTCCGCTGTCCCAACGGTGTTGCCGCATTCCCCCGGGATTTCCAAGGAACCAGCTTGGTCTGGTCCAACACAAGTGGCTATCCGACCGACAAGGCATATCGGGAGTTCTATCGCGATATCGGCTACGATCTGCCGATGGAGTACATCAAACCCTATATCCATGAACCTTCAGTCCGTGTCTTCACCGGATACAAGTACTGGGCGATTACCGGCCATACCGACCAAAAGGTGCCGTATCAGCGCTCCGAGGCGCGAAAGAGAGTCGCTGAACACGCCAGCAACTTCATCTACAATCTGAAAAAGAAAGGGCAGCAGCTCTCTCGTGCCATGGACGAATCACCCCTGTTCACCCTTGCCTATGATGCCGAATTGTTCGGCCATTGGTGGTTTGAGGGAATTGAGTGGCTTGACCAAGTAATTCGTCTTGCCGCAAAAGAGAGTGAGGAGATCTCGCTGGTCACGCCTTCGCTTTTCCTTGCCAAAGAGGGTACCGGCCTGCAAACTGCACGCCCTGCCTTCTCGTCCTGGGGACAAGGCGGCTACAGCGCAGTATGGCTTGACGGGTCCAATGCCTGGACCTATCGTCACATCCACAAGGCAATCGAACGGATGGAGGAACTTGCCGTCAGGTTCAACGACCAGATCAGTCTCAAGCAGCGCTTCCTCAACCAAGCCGCACGGGAGGTCCTGCTCGCCATGGCAAGCGATTGGCCGTTCATCCTGTTCAACAAGAGCAGCACCGAGTACGCCGAAAAGCGGGTATGCGACCATCTGAGGAATTTCAACGTGGTCTATGGGAATATGTGCAAGAATGCAGTCAATACCGAATGGTTGGTGAAAGCTGAAAAGCGGGATATCATCTTCAGCGATATCGATTACAACATCTTCAATCCAGACAGATAAGTACCTTTTTTCCCTTTTTCTCAGCCCTTCTCCAATCGGAGAGGGGTTTTTTTCTGTGTATCGACAAACATCCAACATTGTAGGAATAGGCTCACACCTGTTAAGCATGGCAGGTGAATTTTGTTGTGTTTGGACGGTGAAAGAGGGAAATGATTGGTTGTGTACTGGTGGTAAGAAGTGTACATTAATGGGTACAAGTGGGAAAAAATCCCAATATTGTGGGAATCACAGAGGAGCAAAGGCATGTTGACTGGTGAATTTTACAACACCATAGACGACAAGGGTCGCATTCTCATCCCCTCAAGGTTGCGTACAGCACTCGAAGGAGATGCCTTGTATGTGACCCGCGGCCTGGAAAATTGCCTGTGGCTTATGCTCCCCTCCGATTTTGAGAAATTGAAGAACACAATCATAAGCGGCCCGGGTTCGATGTTCGACCGGAAGTTGCGCATCCTGCAGCGGGGCATGATAGCACCTGCACAGCTGTGCGAATTTGACAAGGTCGGAAGGATCAACATTCCCGCAAGCCTGCGCGAGAGCGTTGGACTCGGCATGAAAGAGGAATCGGTGCTGCTGGGAACCGGCAACTACTTGGAGCTTTGGAACAAGGGCGAGTATGAGCGATACTTGCACACAAGCATGGGAGAATTCCTCGACGCCGCCCAATCGCTCAGCGAAATGATCAGGGAGGAACAATAATGGAGTACGTGCACTATTCAGTCATGGCCCAAGAAATCCTCCAGCATTTGGTTGTCGGCAAGGACAGCGAAGCCATCATGGTCGATTGCACCTGCGGGGAGGGGGGGCATACCCATCTCTTTCTTTCGACCTATCCAAAGCTGACCGTCATAGGCCTCGACCGTGATGCTGCCATCCAACAGAAGGCCATTGAGCGGATGAAGGAGTTCTCCGGCCGTTTCATTCCCAAGAATGTTTGGTTCAATGATTTTTTTGACCAGGGGGAGGAGCAGGTCTATGACTTGATTCTCTTCGACCTGGGAATTTCCAGCTTTCACTATGAAGAGTCGCAAAGGGGTTTTTCGTTCCGCAAGGACGAGGCTCTTGACATGCGCCTCGATGAGCGAGCCCCGATCAGTGCGTATGACGTGGTCAACGGATATCAACAAGAGCGGCTTGCCGATGTCATCTTCAACTTCGGTGAGGAGCGATACTCAAGGCGCATAGCCAAAGCCATCGTAGAGAAACGCAAGCTTGCAAAGATTGCAACCAGCGAGGAACTGGCATCAATCATTTACAAGGCCGTTCCAGCCAATTACCGGTATGGTCACATCCACCCGGCGACACGGACTTTCCAGGCCATCAGGATTGAGGTGAACAGGGAACTTGACCGGATCGAACCGGCGCTCCGGGGAGCGGTGAAGGCTTTGAAGAGCGGAGGGCGTTTGGCGGTCATCAGCTTTCATTCGCTTGAGGACAGGCAGGTCAAATGGCTGTTCAAGGGAATGGCAGAGGGCGATGAGCCGACTATCCGGCTTCTCACCAAGAAACCCCTGATCCCGAGCGATCAGGAACGAGAGGAGAATGCAGCAAGCAGGAGTGCCAAACTGCGCATCATAGAGAAACGCTAGAAGGGAGTGGGATATGGGCAATGACTGGTATACTACTGATCTGAAGCAACGACCGACGCACAAGCAGGGCGGAGAGCGGCGTGCAGAGCACCTGGTCATCATTCTTATGTTGCTCTGTGTCATGGGAGCCATTTTCATGCCCCTGTGGCAACAAGGTGTCAACCGCGCCCTTGAAGTTGAATATCAGACATTGCTGAAGAACCGCCAACAATTGGAAGAGGAGCAACAGGTCCTCAAGGCCTCCATAGCCAGCCTCAGCATGCCCGAAGCACTTGTGCATGGTGCATGGAAACAAGACATCGAATTCAAGCCGATCAAGGCCGAGGCTGTGGTGATGGTGGCAAGGAGCAAGCCATGAACAGCGCCTGCCAGCATATCGATGCATGCCGATTCACAGCCGCCTCCATAGCACCGTTGATGCACGCCGATTGCCTGAATGCAAACACCACCCTCATATCCGATGTGCAGATCGATAGCCGTGCCTGCTCCAAGGGATCTCTCTTTTTTGCCTTGAAAGGCGAGAAAACCGATGGGTTTTCATTCCTTTCGGATGCCTGTGAGCAAGGTTCTGCTGCGGTGGTAGTGCCCAAGAGTCGTGCCAAAGAGGCGAGCTCACGGGTGAGCTGCCCGGTTCTTGCAGTGGATGATGTGCTGACTGCCTTGCACGATTTGGCTCAAAGCTACCTGCAGCGGCTGCCGGCGGTCAAGACCATCGGGATCACCGGGAGCTGCGGGAAGAGTACAACCAAGGAGGCCCTGTCCAGGATTGCAGCGGTCTTGGGCC
>JAAZAT010000121.1 GCA_012514185.1 Spirochaetales bacterium
CGGAATCCTTCCTATGATTGCAAAGAAGCTAAAGCTTGATCCGGCAATCATGGCAGCACCTCTGATAACCACAGTTGTCGATGCATGCAGTTTGATGGTGTATTTTTCGATTGCTCGCTTTCTTTTGCATATCTAGGGCTTTATGTTTTTTCCTTAGCCGGTCTGTGAGCAGTGTTATTCCGCCTATCTGGGAATTTTGTATTGCTTAAGACAATGCAGTACATCATTTCCTTGCGATGATGTTGGCTTTATTTGCATAAGAATCCTGTTTCCTGTTGCACACGTGGATTGGGTCTGTTCAAATTGGACACAAGAAAAATTCTCAAACAAACCGGTTTGATGCATTTCTCAGTATCAAATTTTCTTGAGAAAAAGCAAAGACGCACAAAAACAGCAGAATAGCAATCAATTTTTTACTAAACAACAAGTGTTTACTGGATGGATACTTGATGAATGGTGAATACGCTATACAGCGAGTGTCTTTGCCTTATTCGATTCAGTGAGTACCTCAACCAGTAGTGCCCTGCTCCGATATCTGTTGCTCCTCCCATATTTTCCAAACATTCTTACTTGGTGCCATACGGATATCAACAATTGGAATGTAAACTAAAGCAGAAAAAAAAGACAATTCATCAGGAGAAATGAGTATGAACAAGATTGATTTGGTAATCTTAGACATCCAAAATGACAGAACGAAGAACTGCAAAAATGTCATCGCAACCATCAGCAACGCTATTGATTGGGCAGTTGCAACAAATACACATGTGGTGTACATACGCCAATAATGTGTATTTGAAGAAATGAGAACGTTCAAATACAGAACGCATGGGATGAATTCGTGCCAGACTTGCACCTTGTGTCAGAGTAAGTGTTTACGAAGTGCAAAGGAAATGCATTAAGTTCGGAAGCGTTTGCAGTTTTCATCAAGGACCATGAAATCCGTAAATTCAAATTAGCAGGAGCGGATGCCGTCGCTTGCATCAAATTGATTAGCTGCAACATGTGCAAATCAGGATATAGCGTAACCGTACTATCAGATTGCATAACCAGCTACAACAAACTTAAACTCGATGAGATGTTGCAATATTATAAAAATCAAGGTTGTGCTGTAATCAGCTTGGAAGACTTGGTTATGACTCAAATCTCTGATACACAGCCCTATTCCTGAACACAAGTGCTTGTAGGGGACACAGCCAACGCCGGAACAATCAGGTAATTCTGCAAAACTTCAGAGCATGGTTCCTGCCCAATTTCTCTCGTCGACCATGAGCTTCATTGATATGAACATAGTGGGAATCTGCGGCTTCATGAACCGAGTGTTCGCTACCTTCATCATGAGTTTGCCTCAAAAGCAACCTGCCTTTCTGAGTGGCATCTACTTGAGGGTGGCCGCCCTGGCAAGCCTTGGAATCTTCTTTCGCAAACCCGCTTCCTGGAAAATTTGGCTCGTCTTATTCCTGATAGCTGCATTCTCCTTCAGCGGAGCGTGGACGAAACTTGCCTATACCGTTTTATTTTGGAGAACCATCGAGAATTCCCTGAGAGAAAAGCTGCTCACCCAAAAGTAACTGATAAGCAGTAACGGTTTGATCATCAGATTGGTTGTGGTTAAGCTGTTGCTCACCTACCTTCCATATCCTGACAACTACAGCTAATTGTTCATGATGGCAAGACTCTTGCTGCTCTTTGCCCCCAGCGGTTTCTGGATGCTATATGCCAGAGGAAAGGCACCTGAGTCTGACCAAGTGGCTTGGCATGTTCACACAGGCCATCAAAGGCGACTGCATCATCCGTCTTTACCTGATGCTGGTGAATACCTCATGAGTGAGCCTCTCCGTATTCCCATTCTTTGTCGTTCTTGAAAACCAGCGCTATGGGCTTGACGGAGGCAGAACCGGGATCTTCCACCTCTTCAAGTTTTCGGGATTGTTACTTGCAAACCTCTTGGTGAACCTGTTCAGTAAAGGACAGTATTATCGCCTCCTGCCTTATTATTTCATAATCATCTGGGCATTCAACTCGCTTGCAACACTCGTGCTGTTGGTTGCTTCGAGCTGCTACATACTTATCGGACTCTATGCAACAAAGCGTCTGGATTGCGAAGCATTCACAGAAGTTCCCACTGAGTAGTATCAACAGAAGTCTTCGACGATACGCTCTTCGTTATCTGATCCCCTTGACGCGATGCACAAACTAGCTATACTCAATTTCGGGATGCCCATCTCAAGAAAAGGACCTCTCATGGAAAACAAAGAGACAGCGGCGTTGAGCAAACAGGAAAATCTTGTCCAAATCGGTAAGTTCGTAGTTTTTTCCAACAGTGCCGGAATCATCCAGGTGATCGTAATCACTCTGCTCGAGGAGCTCTTCCATCTCCCCTATTGGCCCAGTTATCTGACCGCTCTCATAGCAAGCGTCGTCTATAACTTCACGGTCAACCGGCGCTTCACCTTCAAGAGCGCAAACAACATCCCCAAAGCAATGATGCAGCTGGGCCTCTATTATGCCCTATTCACCCCGCTTTCCACCTGGTGGGGTGATGCCTTGGTACAACACGGTATTTCCGACTACCTCGTCTTGGGAGGGACGATGGTGGTCAACCTGGCTACCGAGTACTGCGTCAATCGATTCATCATCTACCGCACTTCCATGAATACAAGAGGGTGACTTCTTTCTCGCTTCCTTTGGGCGGTCATCAAAGAAGTCTACTCACCATTGTTTCCACGGCATCGGAAGGGCTGCCTTCATAGGCAATGGTATTGTTCACCAGCATGACGGTAAACCCGTGGACCAAACTCCATACTGACAGGGCATCCATCGACCAGGATCCCAATTCTGTGTTTTGTTCTTTCCTGAATCCTTCAAACAAGGTCTTGAACATCGATACGATATACCGCTCAGGCTCCGTAAAGGTTCCATCCTTGATGGTAATCGGCATTTTATGATCCATCATAAAGATGAATTTGAAATGCTGTGGATGTTCCACCATGAAGGAGACGTACAGCTTGCTTACTTCGATGATTTGTTTTTTAAAATCTCCTTTGTGGTGTTGCACAACCGTATCGAGAGCTGAAGTGAACTCATTCGATACCTGGGTGGTGATGGCAGTGATAAGTGCTTCCTTGCTTGAGAAATGCCGGTAAGGGGCGGCATTGCTGACTCCACACATTTCAGCAACCTTTCGCAGGGAGAATTCTTCAAGGCCGACATTGGTCAGCAGTTGAAGACCCTTCTGTATCAAGTCGTTCTCTAAAGAACCATGATGATAGTTTCTTTTTCCCATAGAACCCTCACTAAAAAATTTCTAAAAATATCATAGCAAATAATGTTGACACTGTAAACATAAAAGAGTAGGATGCACTTAATGTTACCAGCGCTAACATTGTTTGCCGGTAATGGCTTCGGTATCAACCCTACACCCTGATGCCGAGGCAATCTATCAATCATTGGAAGGAGAGATGATGATGGAACACGTACTCGTCGTATATGCGACAATAACACAACACTCACAAAAGTTGGCACAAGCAGTAGGGAAAGCTCTGGGAGTGCAGGCCAAATCCGTCGAGGAATGCTCAAAGGACGATCAAGCGGAGTTGCTTTTCATTGTCGGAGGCATTTATGCAGGCAAAAGCCATCCTCAGTTGGTCTCGTATGTGAAAAACCTTGACAACACACAGGTCGGGAAAGTGGTGCTGATAACGAGCAGCGCGTCGATCACCCATCGCAAGCAGAAAGAGCTCAGGGAGATTTTGACCTCAAAAGGCATTGCGGTACTCGATGAGATCACATGCCCGGGAGCATTGCTTTTCATCAAGCTCACCCACCCTGATAAACGGGATCTCCAATCAGTTGCAGGATCGGCTAGAACCATTGCAGCCAAACCACTCATATCGTACATGCAGTAATCCGGAGGGGAAAATGAGTATAAGGATAGTACGGCTGAGCAGGTCTCGGATACGTATTTTTGTAGTTCTCGTAACGGTTTTCGTGCTTGTGATCCTCATCCTTTTCTATCGACCACGGTGTTGGGTCGATTAAAGAGGAGGGGCTATGCAGAGCAAGGTTCTTGATTTCCCATTTTTTGAAAAGGATTGGGACGCAGGCCTGAAGCATTTCGTGGAAAGCACATGTGCCGAAGGTGTACAGGAAAGGCCGAGCGAGCGCACTAAAACCACCTTGTTTGTTGTCAAGCCGGCAGGTAAATTTGTTTGCCCGGATTTGTATCCCGTTATGTCTCCTTTGGACAATTGGGGGAGACTGCAAAGACAATGGGAAGGTTCTTTGGAGAACAATAGGAGAGCATCATCACGATTCATGCACCCCTCGGGATGCAAGCAAGACCTTGTTGAGGGACTGCATCCATACAGGGCAAGTCCAATCACTTGGCAGGAAAATTCTCAACCCATCTCTTGATTATCAATCAAGTCAACCACTTTCACCTAGGAGGATTCTCGAACATGGAATTCACGACCTATGACGCACAACGCCATCGCGAGCGACTCGCTCAAAACTACCACTATCACAACGCATGCAACAAGGAGGGCCTGGACTGCCCGTATCTTGAGCACAGCCTGAAAGCATCCCACCCCAAGCGGCCCCCTCTGGCAGGACTATATCTTACGCTGCGGGCTCATTACGCAGCCTATAGACGGCTTCGAATCGAGCTTAAGAGCCAGAGAGCAATTTGGTGGACCTTGATCTTTTGCCGTAAGGGAAACAGCAGATTCGGTCATCGTGGCAACAAAACCCGCTGGAGCCTCTATGACAATACGACAAGTCTCTTTAGACAGGACTTTGAAGGGATTATTCATTCGGTCAACCCCTTATTCTCCTTATACACACATCTTGCGAATGTGGACTCCATCTAGGTTCCCATCCGCATGATTGGGAGAGCAAACAGGGAGAAGCCAGGGTAGCTTCATGCAGGAGCATCGCGATGAAAACCCCTCCTACACCCAACCAATCCAATATTTCCTTGTACCTCCGTCACTGAAGCAGCACTGGAGAAAATGATAGGATTATCCATCTTGATGCTTTTATGTATGGATAAAGTAATTCTTGACAAACTGTTTGCCCCCTCATATTCTTGATGTAAGACATGTAACATCA
>JAAZAT010000033.1 GCA_012514185.1 Spirochaetales bacterium
ACCACAAAGAGCAATGATGCATTCTCCTATCGTGGGGTAGGTGTATCTTCTTGCACTCTATTACCAACGGACCTAGCGTATTTAATCACTTGAAGCCGTTGATCGGGCGGTTCGCTCCTCTTAATCAGTGGCAGGAGTATCGTCACATGGATTCAAATTCTCAATGAATCCTCATTTTGCAAGAGCCTCATGTAATGAAAACCATCACAAATACAAATTTGGATCTGAATTCAATTTCACGAAAAAAAACTCCCTCAAGCTTGCACCCTTGAAGGAGTTCCGCAATAGCGCGGGAGTGTACCTGTCGTTACCTCAGAGTATGAGGGGGAAAAAAACGAGCAGGACATTCGGTAGGCTATTCATGACATAAGTCAATCGCCTAACCGTTCGGACAACTACACTATATCAGCAATTGCAAGTTCTGTTAAGCCCTTTTTTAAAGAAATTATAATAGCTTGCAGAAAAAACAATTACACCCAAAATTTCAATACATTTCCAACACCATTGAGACGGTGGAAGAGACTGTCATGGTACCGGCAGGGATCTCCGTAGCCATGTCATAGGCTGCTTCACTTGCCATAGCCATCTTCAGGCGGCTGTTGTAGGGGTTGGATGCAGTAGAGTACTCACTGATGGTAATTGGTTTCCCAACCTGCATTTGAGCACCCTTCGCATAGAGCTCGGCCTTCCCCAATGCCTTTTGGACAGCCTGCTGACGAGCTTCCTCCAAACCGATCGATTTGTCTTCCTTGTCCAACATGACCGAGTTCAGGTAGATGCCGCTCACCTCTCCGAGCTGGTCTATCAGGCTGCCAAGGTTCTCAAGCTTACGCAATGTTACCGAAAGCGTCTGGCTGGCGATCTGGCCTTCCAGATACTGCTTCCCCTCGATCCACTGGTAACTGGGCCTGAGGTTCAGCATGGTGGTCTTGATATCCTTCTCCTCTATCCCATTCTCCCTCATGACGGAGAGCAACTGAGCCATTTTTTCATTGGTAAAGTTCTGTGCCTCGCTGGTGGTTTTTCCCAATTCGCTCACCTGGATGGAGAAGGATGCGATATCGGGGGTAAGAACCACTTCACCGGTTGCAGAAACTTCGATGGTCCGCACCAGGTCCTTGCTGGACATGCACGAACTGAAAAGCAGGACAATTGCAAGCAGAAAAGCCATTACTGCAAAGTATTTCTGTTTCATTCTCTCTCCTCTCTGATGGTGACCAACTCAGGTCTTTTCTTGGCTTCCCTGAGGAAGTAGCCCAAGGCGATCATCATGATCCCATTGTCATAGATGCCTGTACCCATCCGGTCAATCACCGTCTGAACCGGAACGGAGAGTACCTCGAGTTGCTCATTCGGATCGAGCTCCTGGCCGCTGGTATGTCTCACATCCTCTACCAGATAGAAATAAGACCTATTGTTCATGAAAGCGGAATTCGGACTCACATTTCCCAAAGCGGTCACCCTCTTTCCTTCCAAGCCGGTCTCTTCCTTCAGCTCCCTGAGGCCTGCATCCATGGGGTCCTCACCCTTTTCCACCACTCCTGCCGGGAACTCCCGGGTGACGGTTGCCGAGCCATGGCGGAACTGATCCACCATGACAAACATCGGCACGCCCTCATCGTTACGGAACCAAGGAATAATCGTCACCCATTTGGGGCAGTCAACCTCGATGAAGGTGGAACTGCGTCCATCACTGCTGGTGCGTTGCACCGTGCAAATATCAAAGATCGGGCCCTTGAAAACTTGTTCACGCTTGCCCGACTTCCACAGCAAGTGGCTGTTGGACTTTCCCTCATCATGGGTGAACGGATCGAACATGGCTCACACTCCTTTGCGTGATGAACAGTTGCTGCTGCAACTTGCACAGGCTGAAGGGGCGCAGGAGGCAGTTCCTGCAAATTCAGTACTGCGGTGAGAAGAGACTGCAGTCCCGCTATTGATCAGAAGGGCGATATCCCTGATCGCCTTGGCTGAAACACTCTCGGGTTGCAGGCTCAAGTAACTCTTTCCCGCATCCTCTGCTTCCATGAGAGGTACCTCCAAGGGAACCCTGCCCAAGAACGGAACGCTCATCTGCTCGGCCATCTTCCTGCCGCCACCGATGCCGAAGATCGGAATCTCGGTGTTGCAGCCCGGGCAGATCAAGCCGCTCATGTTCTCTACAACCCCCAGGATGGCGACACCCATCTTGCGTGAGAAGTTCACACTGCGTCTGGCATCGAGAATGGCTACTTGCTGGGGGGTGGTGACAATGATGGTGCCGGTCAACTCAGGAATGGTCTGGCAGACGGTGAGCTGCTCGTCTCCGGTTCCCGGAGGAGAGTCGATGAGCAGGTAGTCCAGCTCTCCCCAATCAGCCTGGGCAAGGAACTGGCGGATGGCGGCAATTTTCATCGGACCACGCCAGACAATGGGACTATCCGGTTCACTGATGGCAAAGGCCAGGCTCATGACCTTCAAACCCGGACGAGCCTCTACGGGATAGAAAGTCTGTCCCCCGTCATCGGTGGTGAGGATTCCTGCTTCGCAACCAAGCATTTTTGCCACGTTCGGCCCATGCAGGTCGGTATCGAGGATGCCGACGGTGCAGCCGCTGTCGACCAAGGCATTGGCAAGATTTACCGTTACGGTAGTCTTTCCCACACCGCCTTTCCCGCTCATGATCAGAATCTTCCGCCCTATTTTATCCAGATGATTTCGGATTGCCTTGTCCTCGGCAATCCTCTGTGCAAAATCCACACCTTCAGACATTCCTTACTCGTTCTCCTTCGGCAGTCAAGCCCCTTACACCTTACGATAAACAGCAAAAACAGACAAGAGAACTCCTTGTGGACCATGCTCAGGGTACAAGCCCGACAATCTTTGCAAAAGCATGAACAACCATGAGAAAATCCATATTCCGTGCTTCTGCACGACGAAACAAATACTTTTGCAGACTAGAGAAATTCCTGAAGCCGATGGAAGGGGAAATTGTGAAAACTGCGCATTATTGCAATTCTGTTTCAAGTTTTTAAGAATTAACCTAACCATTTATCCTACCTTTACTTGAAACAATCCCTCTGATTCCTATATACTCATTTCTAGTGCGTTTCTCGTAGTCCTTGGCTACGGTCACTATAAACCTTTTTAGGAGTTCGTATGGTATTCTTAGCGCAACTACCGAAAGAGCAGCTCGTTGCCCAGCTCGAAAATGGGGTTATCCTCATGATCCTGGGACTTGCTACGGTGTTTGTGTTTCTTACGTTGCTGGTCTTTCTTACCAAAGGCATGAGCGCCCTTGCAAGAAAGATTGCACCTGCAAAGAAACCCGCAGCCGTCGTGAGCAGTCCCTCTGCCGCCACCATTTCTGCAAGCCCTGCCAGTGAGGCGGACATTGCAGCCGCCATTGTGGCCGCATTCGCCAAGTCGAAAGAATAAGTAACACCCGGAGGACAATTCCAAATGAAAAAACAAGTCAAGTTCATGTGCACCGCGTTCCGCGACGGCTTCCAGTCTGTCTATGGCGCACGCGTATTCACCAAGGATTTCATGCCCGCAGTAGCTGCAGCCCGCGAGGCTGGCATCTCCCACTTCGAAGCCGGCGGCGGTGCCCGTTTCCAGTCACCGTACTTCTACTCCAATGAAGACGCCTTCGAAATGATGGACGAGTTCCGCAAAGTAGCCGGAGCAGATGCAGACCTGCAGACCCTCTCTCGCGGTGTCAACGTTGTTGGACTTGACTCCTACCCCAGGGACATCATCGACCTCCACGCCAAGCTCTTCAAGAAGCACGGCATTTCCACCATCCGCAACTTTGATGCCCTGAACGATGTCAACAACCTCATCGACAGCGGCCGATCCATCGTCAATGCCGGACTGAGACACGAAGTGGTCGTTACCATGATGAGCCTTCCCCCGGGAAGCACCGGCGCACACGACCCCGACTTCTATGAAGCAACCCTCAAGCAGATTCTTGATGCCGGCATTGAATTCCAATCCGTCTGTTTCAAGGATGCCAGCGGCACCTCCACTCCTGCATACGTCTACGAAACCATCAAGCGCGCCCGCAAGATGCTGGGCAAGGACATGAACATTGTATTCCACAGCCATGACACCGCCGGAGTCTGCATCCAGCAGTACATGAGCGCCCTCCAAGCAGGTGCCGACCAGGTCGACCTGTCCATGATGCCTGTTTCCGGCGGCACCTGCCAGCCCGACATCATCACCATGTGGCATGCCCTGCGCAACACCGACTTCGACCTCGGCATCGATATCAAGAAGATTCGTGAAGCCGAGGCGGTTTTCCAGGAGTGCATGAAAGACTACATCATTCCCCCCGAAGCCATGACCGTCACCCCCGAGATCGTGTTCTCCCCGCTTCCCGGCGGCGCACTTACTGCAAACACCCAGATGCTGAGGGACAACAACCTGATGGACAAGTACCCTGCCATCGTTGAAGCCATGGCTGAGACGGTTGCAAAGGGCGGTTACGGAACCTCCGTCACCCCTGTTTCCCAGTTCTACTTCCAGCAGGCTTTCAACAACGTCATGTTCGGACCTTGGAAGAAGATTGCAGAAGGCTATGGAAAGATGGTGCTCGGCTATTTCGGCAAGACCCCTGTCGCTCCCGATCCGGAAGTTGTGAAGGCTTGTTCCGAAGCCATGGGACTGAAGCCCACCACCGAGAAAGTGGTTGACATCAACGAGAAGGATCCCAAGAAGGGCGTTGCTGCTGCAAAGGCCATGCTTGAGAAGGAAGGCCTGCCCATCACCGACGAGAATATTTTCATCGCAGCTTCCTGCAAGGAGAAGGGAATCCTCTTCCTCACCGGCAAGTCGCAGGTGAACGGCATGTACAAGATCAACCGCGAAGAGGAAGCCGCCAAGAAGAAGGGCGAGTATACCGTTACCGTCAATGGCAAGGCATACGGCGTCAAGCTCGGCAAGGACAATGCCACAGTCAATGGGGTGAGTTATCCGCTCAACGTCGGCTTCGGCATCGACGAGAAGGCCATCGAGGCT
>JAAZAT010000265.1 GCA_012514185.1 Spirochaetales bacterium
CCGGATACCCCGGACTTGAGTTCCCGTTTGAGACCATGGACGAAGCCATCACGATGGCTCAGGACATGCTTGCAAAGGCTGGATATCCCAACGGAGCCGGCTTCCCGACTGTTTCCATCCTCTACAACACCAACGAGGGTCACAAGCAGATTGCTGAATTCATTCAGCAGGAGTGGAGAAAAAATCTCGGTATCAGGGTGAGGTTGGAAAACCAAGAATGGCAGACCTACCTCTCCAACCGCAACCAGGGAAACTTCCAAGTCGCTCGCGCCGGATGGGTTGGTGACTACCAGGATCCGAACACCTTCCTCGACATGTTCCTCACCGGAGCCGGCATGAACGGTGGAAAGTACTCCAACAAAATCTATGACGTTCTGATCAACGAAGCTGCAAGAATGCCCGCCGGTGAAGACCGCTACGGCGTCTTGATGACCGCTGAGGACATCATGATCAATGAGAATCAGGCTCTCATGCCTCTCTACTACTACGTAACGATCAACATGATCGATACCAACAAGTGGGGCGGATGGCACAACAACACCATGGACTACCATCCGCTTAAAAACATCTATCCTAAAAAATAATTCCCACATCAAACGAAGTAGGAATAATGTATCCAATAAGTAGGTCGCTTGACCTAAGCAAGCTCCTTCTTTCTTTTCATTTTCGAAAACTATCCAAAGTACTTATTTCAAAAATAACTAGGATTTCTGCCGGAAGCTTTCCTGCCTGCAGGCTCTCGAAGAAAATCATACTATATCACTTGACAAATTGGTGCATGGTGGATATTATAAGAATATAAGTTGTGAAAAATAAAATAGTGAACGATATAACAGGAGGAGCACATGAGCGTATATGACTACACCGTACACGGAAGAAAAGGGGAGGAAGTAAAACTCTCCACCTATAAGGGCAAGGTGCTCTTGATCGTAAATACAGCAACTCAGTGCGGGTTCACACCCGAATACACTGAGCTTGAGAAAATCTATGAAGCATACAGGGAGAAGGGTTTTGAGATCTTGGACTTCCCCTGCAACCAGTTCGATGGACAGGCTCCTGAGTCGATTGAGGAGATCCACGAAATCTGCAAGCTCAGGTTTGGAACCCAGTTTCCCCAGTTCGGAAAGGTGGAGGTCAACGGTGAAGGTGCAATCCCGTTGTACAAACATCTGAAGAGCAAGAAGGGATTCGCGGGCTTCGATATGAGCCACAAGATCGCACCCATTCTTGATGGAATCCTGCGCAAAGCCGACCCCGAATATGAGAAGAGCAGCGAAATCAAGTGGAACTTCACCAAGTTTCTCATTGACCGCAACGGCGAAGTAGTACAGCGCTTCGAACCCTCGTACGACTTGGGCAAGGTGGCAAAGGCCATCGAGAAACTTCTGTAGCACTCCAAACACACACAGTAAATCCCATTTTTCGACGTTGCCTTTGCCAGAGGGCAACGTCGTTTTTTCAGCAGGACAAGTGCTTGCTCTGCCCTGTGTTGTGGTCTAGGATGTCTGGAGGGGGATAACGTGCATGGAATGCGGCTTGGACAGGGTTCTGGGAACACGCTCTACTCTCCACCTGAACAGCAAGCGATTGGCCTTGGTGACCAATGCTGCGAGTCTTACCCAAACCTTTGAATCTTCGAAGTCCTTCCTTTGCAAACAGCTGAATATCACCGCCC
>JAAZAT010000171.1 GCA_012514185.1 Spirochaetales bacterium
TCGAGAGTCCTGTCGTGCTCGGATAGAGTGGATCGCCGCTCTGCTTGGCATGAGCTTCCACCCAGGCTATCTGGTCTTCGACATACCGCCTACACCCGAGCGGGTGGGCGGTAAGGCTCACATTTCTCAGAACTTTCTTGGTAATTATCACATCAGCCTCTTTTATGCTTTATTGTCGCCGACGATGCACATCCAGGTAGCTTCGGCAGCCACCTTCCCGTCGACGGTGATGGTACCGCTTTGGCGGACCATGGCCTGGGAAACGCGGGCATTGTGCACCTCGATGATCGCCGTATCGTCAGGTTTGACTTGATTGCGGAATTTTGCTTTGTCGATGGTCGCCAGTACAAAGAATGCACCACGGGGAAGCAGCCCGGCCTGCACCAGGCCGGCCCCTCCGCATTGTGCCATGGTCTCGACCAGAATGACACCCGGCACTACAGGGTAGCCGGGAAAGTGTCCCTTGAAAAAGAAGTGGTCGGGTGTAAACACACGCTTGGCAACCGTGTGCTTCTCATCAACTTCCAAGAGCTCATCCAGGAAAATGAACGGATCTCGGTGGGGGATCAAATCAACCGGCGATTCGAATGGTTCAGACATTGTCAGCACTCCTTACAATGGGGTATAGGCTTTGAATACGAGCACACCGTTATGCCCTCCAAAACCAAGTGAATTACTCATGGCATAGCGAATTGTACCCTCTCTTCCTTGATTCGGTACATAGTCAAGATCACACTCACTGTCTGGATTTGTCAGATTGAGCGTGCAGGGGAAATATTGGTCGCGGATGGCCAGCAGGCATACAATCGCCTCAACAGCGCCTGCAGCGGCGATGAGGTGGCTGGTCATGGACTTGGTGGACGAAACCTTGAGATTGTAAGCATGGCTTCCAAAAGTACTCTTGATGGCTTTTGTCTCCATGGAGTCGTTGGCGGCGGTGCTGGTTCCATGGGCGTTGATGTAGTCGACTTCCTCAAGTTTGGCACCAGCCATCTCAACGGCTGCCTTCATCGCCCTGGCCGCACCTTCTCCGTCAGGATTCGGGGCGGTGAGGTGGAAAGCGTCGCACGTCATGCTGTAGCCTGCAATCTCACCCAGGATCACAGCCCCCCGTGCCTTGGCATGGGACAGTGATTCAAGCACGAGCATTCCCGCACCTTCTCCCATGACAAACCCATCGCGTTCCTTGTCAAAGGGACGGCTGGCGATCTGGGGCGTATCATTGTACTTGGTTGCCAGGGCCTGCAGGCGGCAGAACCCGGCAACACTGAGTTTGGTGATGGCAGCCTCGGTGCCGCCTGTCAGGGCAACATCGACTTGGCCGAAGCGGATCGCATTGAAGGCATCACCGATGGCATCGGTTCCGCTTGCACAGGCGGTGACGGTAGTGTGGCAGGGACCCTTGAAATTGTAATGGATGGCGATGTTGCCGGCAGCCTCATTGCTGATGAGTTTGGGGATTGTCAGGGGGGCTACAGCGTGCGGACCGCGCTCGAAGAGCTTGGCCATGTTCTCTTCCACCACCTCGAACCCGCCGATGCCGTTGCCCAGATACACGCCGCTGCGGTAGGAGTCGTAGCCTCCCTTGTCCAAGCCGGCCTGCTGCATCGCCTGTACACTTGCATGTACGGCAAACTTGGTGAAGTCGGCCATGCCTCGGGTTTCCTTGCGATCAAGCAGGTCGGAAGGGTCGAAATCCCTCACTTCGCCTGCAATTTTGGCAGGATAGTCGGTGGTGTCGAACTTGGTGATCGGACCTACTCCCGAAACACCCGCCTTGATGTTGTCCCAGAATTGGGTAATGCTTGTTCCAAGGGGATTTACGGTTCCCATACCGGTTACTACTACTCGTTCAAGCTCAATCATATTGTCCCCTCTTTACATTGCCATGCCGCCATCGACCGCCAGGACCTGGCCGGTGATGTAGGACGCTTTTTTTGATGCTAAAAATGCAACCGCCTGTGCAACCTCTGCAGCCTTACCGATACGTCCGAGCGGTATCTGGGTGGCTATCTGCTCCTTGAGAGCATCGGAAAGCGCATCGGTCATGGCGGTATCGATAAAGCCAGGAGCCACGACATTGACGCGGACATTCCGGGCTGACAGCTCACGGGCCAGGCTCTTGGAAAAACCGATGATGCCTGCCTTGCTGGCTGCATAGTTGGTCTGCCCCCCATTGCCCATGATTCCCACGACGCTGGAGATGTTGATGATCGAGCCTTTGCGTTGGCTCGCCATGAGCCTGCTGATCCTTCGGCAGGTGAGGAAGACCGATGTCAGATTGACTGCCAGCACCTCATCCCATGCCTCATCCTTCATCCGCATGATCAAGCCATCGCGGGTGATACCGGCGTTGTTGACCAATACGTCCACACTTCCTGCTTGCTTGATCACAGTCTCCAAAGCAACTTCCACGCTGCTGCGGTCGGCCATGTCGCAACTGATGGAGTGCAGGTTCTCGCTATCTTCCATCTTGGTGCGCGACAGCGACCAGACCTCATATCCTTCTGAGAGCAGAACCTTGATGATCTCGCTTCCAATCCCTCGTGAGCCTCCGGTTACCAAGGCATGTTTCTGTTCACTCATACTGCTTGTTCCTTTGCATATGCTTGTATTGTTGTCTCTTCACCCAGACTGAGGCAGGATGACTGTATTCCATTATTTTTGCACAGCCCGCCCAGGACTGTTCCGAATCCGACTTCTGCTATATCTGCATCCCTTGTTGCCTTGACGCGCTGCATGACGGCTGTCCA
>JAAZAT010000248.1 GCA_012514185.1 Spirochaetales bacterium
CATCAAGAGTCTGAAAGCTGTTGACCGTATAGGTTTGCACCGTAGTTCTTGTCCACTGCTCTTCTTTCAGCAAGTTCTCAATCTCCTGGAATCCCATGGCTTCCTCCAACTATATTATTTATCATATTCTCAGACGTAAAAGAAACCGGGCAGACCGGGTCATAGTCTGCTCGGGTTTGTCATTTCAATCAGTTGCTTATACTATACCATGCTTTGAAAAAACTAGCAATTGATTTTCAGAAAGGCCTAAAACATATTAACAAATATATAGTATTATTGCGATAAATGACATTGCAAAACCTCTTTCTACCTGCTATAACTGGAGTATGGAAAATACATCTCTCATCATCGCACCAAGCATGCTGTCCTCTGATTTTTCCCGCACTGCCGAGGAAGTGGAAAGTATCAAAGCAAGTGGTGCCCAGTGGGTTCATCTTGATGTCATGGATGGAAAGTTTGTGCCCAATATCACCTTCGGCCCCAAATTCATCAAAGACTTGCGCCCTCATTCCGACTTGGTGTTCGATACGCACCTGATGGTGGATGAACCTGAACGTTACATCACCGATTTTGCGCAGAGCGGAAGTGATTACATCACAGTCCATGCTGAAGCCACCGTACACTTGCACAGAACGCTGCAAATGATCAGGAACTGCGGATGCAAAACAGGTGTTTCCCTCATCCCGTCCACGTCTGTTTCGTCAATCCTTCCCATTCTCGATATGGTTGACCTGATCCTCATCATGACGGTAAATCCGGGATTCGGGGGACAGAGCCTTATTCGCTCTACATTGGAGAAGATCAGTGAACTGGCTTCGATCAGGGAGAAGAAAGGATATAACTATTTGATCAGCGTAGACGGGGGCATCAACCTGTCGACGGTGAAAACCATAGCCACGCTTGGTGCTGATGTGGCAGTCTGTGGCAGTGCATTTTTTTGTGAACACGATCGTCCTGCTTTTGTTCAGGCGATGATGGAACAAGCAAAGGTATGAAAGCGGTGATCCAGCGGGTACGTCGGGCTCACGTTGCCGTTGATCAAGAGATAGTGGGCAGCATCGAGCACGGCTTGTTGGTGTACCTTGGGATCGGAAAGGGAGATACGCAGCAAAACCTCTCTTGGTTGTGCAATAAAATCGTCAAGCTTCGGGTTTTTGCCGATGAAGCAGGCAAGATGAACAAGGCCTTGGGAGAGGTTGGTGGACAGTTGCTGGTGGTAAGCCAGTTCACGTTGCTGGCAAACCTGCATAAGGGAAATCGCCCTTCGTACGATGATGCGGCGGATCCCAAGGAGGCGGAGGTCTTGTACGAGGCTGCCTTGGATCTCTTCCGTTCGATGGGTTTTGTTGTGGCCGGAGGACGCTTCGGCTCGCATATGGATGTATCGTATACGAATGACGGACCGGTCACCTTCGTACTGGAAGCCTGATGTGAAGCAAATATGCCCTGAGCGCCTCTTTGTAGGGCAAAGGGCTTGGTAAGCCTGAGGAGCAAACTATGGCAAAAAATAAAGAAACGACGTTTCCTACCGATCTCAATCAAAAACGAGAGGCACTGGAAGCCGCAAGAATCCAGATTGACAAGCAGTTCGGCAAGGGTTCCTTGATGAAGTTGGGTGACAGCGAGGAGTCCTTGGACATCGGATACATCCCCTCAGGATCGTTGCTGCTTGATGAGGCGCTCGGTATAGGCGGGTATCCAAAGGGAAGGGTCATTGAAATCTATGGCCCTGAGAGCAGCGGCAAGACAACGTTGGCCCTGCATGCAATTGCCGAGAGCCAAAAAGCCGGCGGCATAGCTGCGTTCATCGATGCCGAACACGCAATGGATCCCAGTTATGCAAAGAAGCTGGGGGTGAACATTGACGAATTGTGGATAAGCCAGCCGGACAGCGGCGAGCAGGCCCTTGAGATTGCCGAGTCGCTGGTCCGCAGTGGAGCCGTCGATGTCATCGTGGTGGACTCGGTGGCGGCGTTGACCCCCCAGGCGGAAATCGACGGGGATATGGGCGACAGCCACATGGGATTGCAGGCTCGTCTGATGAGCCAGGCGCTCAGAAAGTTGACCGGCCTGCTCTCCAAGAGCAATACCACCATCATTTTCATCAACCAGATCCGTATGAAAATCGGTGTCATGTTTGGAAATCCCGAGACAACCACCGGTGGCAATGCCTTGAAGTTCTATGCTTCGGTACGTATCGAGGTCCGTAAGATTGAATCCCTGAGCAAGGGAGCCGATGATATAATCGGCAACAGGATCCGCATCAAGGTTGTCAAGAATAAGGTTTCTCCTCCCTTCAAGAAGGTTGAACTCGATCTAATGTTCGGCGAGGGGATTAGTTACATTTCCAGCGTGCTCGATGCCGCACTCAAATACGAGATGCTGGAGAAGAGCGGTTCGTGGTACTCTTACAACGGGGAGAAAATCGGGCAGGGCAGGGACAAGACCCTGGATTTCCTCAAGGATAATCCCGATATTGTTGCGGATTTGGATTCCAAGCTGCGCACGCTCATGTTTCCCAAGAAAGTTCGGGAGCCAAAGAACGGGAAGGATGGTGCCAAAGCACCAGCTTCACTTGACTAGATGATGCTTCCTTGTCAACAAGCCATTGCTTGGGTATACTCATTTCATGGGTGACGGCAGTGATGAATCAAGATAAGCAAAACGTTGATTCCGGGGGTGGAAAAACTTTTCATACCCCCATTTTTGACGGTCCTTTGGAGCTCTTGCTTTTTTTGATTCAAAAGAGCGAAATCAACATCTATGATATTCCCATCAGTGCGATAACCGACCAGTTTCTTGACTACCTGAAACGGGAGGAGATCACCGAACTCTCCGATTTGACCCAATTCTACAAAATGGCCGCCGACCTTCTGTACATCAAGAGCAGGATGCTGCTCCCTGTTGATTTGGAGTTTGATGAAGAGTATGAAGATCCAAGGCAGGAGTTGGTCGAGCGCCTGCTGGAGTACCAGAAATTCAGAAAATATACGGAACTGTTGACCAATACATCCGGCTCAGGGGAACTTTTCATCAGTCGCAAGAGTTCGCAGTTCAGGTTGCCTTTCGGGGATGAAGAGTTGTTTTTTGATGTTACACTACAGGATTTGCTCGCTACCTTCTCCCGGTTGATGACGACCATTACACCGAACAAGGTGTTCAATGTGTATGAATCCGTTACCGTCAACGAAAAGATCGCCCTGATGCAGGAGTTGTTTGGAACCAAGGAATATATCAGCATCGAGGATCTTATCATCCATCTCGATTCACCTTTGCACATCATCTGCTCCTTCATGGCGATTCTGGATGCTTGCAAGCTTCGTATGATCACCTTGGTGCAGACAGAACCCTATGGACCAATCTTGATCCGTCGCCGGGACGAGGCGTTCTCTCTTGATTTCAACCAGTTTTACGATGACGATGACGACCTGGAGCTGCAGGAGTTTTCCGATCATCCGATAACAGAAGAGGAAGAACAGGAATTTTTAGCAGAAGATTCTGAGCAAGATGCAGAATCTGATCGTGCAACTACTGACGCTGGTCGGGTTTTTCTGTATGATGATGAGAGTGAGGTTGAGCAAATCTTCCTCGACGATGAAGAATAGGAGCGTTGGTGGTGGATAAGAAGAGGCAAACCGGCGATGTGATGCTGGGTCAAGGCCCCCTCTTGAGTACAGAGGCCCGTTTGGTGGAAGTAATTCTCTTCTTGGAGAATGAGCCGGTGAGTTTGGAAAAGCTGATGAAAATGGCATCCTTCAATGCAGAGACAGCCACGGCTGCCCTTGCAGAAATCAAGGAGCATTACGCACTCTTTCTCCATGGGCTTGATCTTGTTGAAAGCCAAGGTTCCTATCACTTTCTCCCTTCTTCCGATTTGCACGACAAGTTGCGTTCCTGTTACGGCAAACGTGTCGACAGGCGCCTATCCCGTGCTGCGCTGGAAACGCTCTCCATTGTTGCCTACAGCCAACCGATCACCCGAAGGGAAATCGACAATATCCGAGGGGTAGCCAGCGATACCATCATCAGGTTGCTCAGGGAGCGGGAGTATATCAAAGTGGTTGGCCGAAAAGACGTTCCCGGCCATCCTTGTTTGTATGGAACGTCAAGAAAATTCCTCTTCGAATTCAACTTGAGTAGCATAAGTGCTCTACCCAAGCTTTCGGATATTGACCGTTTGCGGTTTGAAACGGAGACGACACAGGAGATTGAAACAGAATGAAATTGGAATATCCGATTCGCCTGCAGGCCTATATGGCAAAGAGCGGTTGCGGTTCACGGAGGTTTTGCGAAACCCTGATCACCGCGGGAAGAGTGACGATCAATACCAAACGGGTGACCGAGCTTGGTACCAAGGTCAATGAGGAAGATGTCGTCATGGTCGACGACCAACTCATCGAGCCTGCAGACAGGACCTACTATTATGCCCTCAATAAGCCGCGAGGGTATGTCTGCACGAACTACGACCCCAATGAAAAGCTCTACGCCCGGGACCTGATCGACATCGCCGATAAGAATCTGCTGTTCCATATCGGCAGGCTCGACAAGGAGTCCACCGGCTTGATTCTCTTCACCAATGACGGTGGTGTCGCCCAGAAGGTGATGCATCCCTCCCGTGAGATTGAGAAAGAGTACCTGGTCAGTTGTTCCACCGAGGTAAGAAGGGAAGACCTTGAAGAGGCTTTGAAAGGTGTCTACATCGATATTCCCCAGCCGTATCGCATCAAACGTTTTGAGATTCTTTCCAAGAAGTGGGTGAAAATCATCCTCACTGAAGGCAAGAACCGGGAAATTCGCAAGATTTTCAGTTACTTCGGATACGATGTAAAACAGCTCGTGCGCACAAGAATCGGGTGCATAGAACTTGGAGACATGGAGCCCGGCCAGTACCGTCCGGTGTACCCTTCAGAAATAGAGGCCATGCTCAAAGGCGAGACCGAGCCGGTGAAGAAGAGGAAAGTCTCATGGTAGTGGCAATCGACGGTCCTGCCGGTGTGGGTAAGAGCACCATTGCAAAAATGATTGCCCAGTCCTGCAATTTTTACTATTTGAACTCAGGTTCGTTCTATCGTGCCTACACTTACCTGCATATCCAGGAGGGAAAAGATCCCATGGATTTTCCCTCCGTCCTTGAGACTGCCAAACAGCATGTCCTCTCGGTCGATGGCGGTCGTATCTGCGTGGAAGGCGAGGATATCGAGGACAAGCTCCATACCAGTGAAGTCGATCGCTTTGTAGCCAAGATTTCTGCGTATCCTGCTCTGCGCGAACATGTGAACGAGCAGTTGAGAAGAATCTCAAAGGATATGGATGTGGTGGTTGAGGGCAGGGACATCACTACGGTTGTCTTCCCCGATGCCGATCTTAAGTGTTTTTTCGACGCCAAGCCTGAGGTTCGAGCCGAGCGCCGGTTCAAGCAGCATCCCGATGGACCGGACTATGAGACGGTGCTCAAGGAGATCGAGGAGCGCGACCATATCGACAGGACCAAGCCTGTAGGGGCCTTGCAAGTGGCTGATGGAGCCCTCTATATCGATACCTCGTACTTGACTATGGGGCAAGTTTGTGAGAAAGTGTTATCTGCTATTTTTACGCTCAAAGCGAAGTAAATAGGTAAATTTAGGATCAGGAGAAATCAAGTGGCTGAAGAACAAGAAATGGATGAAAAGAAGACCAAAATGCAGGATATGCTGCAGGAGGAGTATCTTAAATCTCTTGATGGAATCG
>JAAZAT010000074.1 GCA_012514185.1 Spirochaetales bacterium
GCTATTATTACTATTATTACTACATATTCTAATAAACTAGGAGTATTAAGATGAAATTCGTCTGCAGCAAAGAAGCCATCCTCACCGAGATCATATATTCCATGGATTTCACCAGCCAAAGGAACTCTCTTTCCATAACTTCCAACGTATACCTTGAGACCTACAACGATGTCCTGGTCATCAGAGCCACAGACCAAAAACTGGGATTCAGCACCCATATTGCAGTACAGACACTCGAAGAAGGAAAAACAACCGTTTTTTGTGAGAAGCTTTTGAACATTCTCCGCTCACTTCCTGATACCAATGTTGAGTTCAACGTTCAAGACGGTATGTTCACCATCAAGCCCGTGGGCCAAAACATTGACTTCAAGTTGAGAACCATCACTACAGATGAATTCCCCGCTCTGGAAGCTGCTCCTGAAGAACAGTACTTCACCGTTCCACAGAAAGCCTTTTCCGATATGGCCAATCAGACGATGTTTGCCGTCAGCGAGGATGAAACCAGATATTTTCTCTGCGGTCTCTACCTTGAACGAAATGCCAGCGGCATGAACATGGTTGCAACCGACGGAAGAAGGCTTTCCATTGTTGAGCGAACCTTTGAAGAAGAGCTTCCCATGTTTACTCCAATCATCATCGGAGCCAAGTTTTTCACGGAGCTTAAGAAATTATCGACAGACGAAGGAGTGTTGAAGCTGTGCATTACTGACCAGCTGCTCTTCGCAAAAATAGCCCAGAGAACCTTCTACACCACCCTGATCAAGGGTCAGTATCCCAATTATCGTCGGGTTATTCCCGACAGCCAGACGTACAGCTGCACCATGCGCATCCAGGATATGCTGGATGCATTAAAGCGTGTTTCACTGCTGGTTGAAAACAAGGCAAAACGGATTTTCCTCGACATCAGCGAGGCAGGGGTGCTGTTGACAAGCGATGAGAGCGAAGTCGGGGAAGCCAAGGAGATTATTCCCTGCCAGTATGAAGGACCCGACAGCAAGGTGTCCTTGAACTACACCTACCTGCTCAACCCCCTGAAGGTGATGGAAGGCGAGTATTTCTCGATCAACTTCACCGAGCCGACCAAAGCTATGACGGTAAAGCCTGAAAGCAACAGGGATTACTATCATATCATCATGCCGATGCAGCCCAATTCCTGATGCGTTTCATCGAAATCCGGGCCAACCAATTTAGAAATATTGCTCCTGAAAGGATACCTGTCGACAATCGGCAGGTATTCCTCATTGGGCCGAACGGACAGGGAAAAACCAACCTGCTTGAAGCAATTTATACACTCTGCTATGGATCATCCTTTCGCACCAACCAGCTGAAGGAGTTGATTGAGCACGGCCGGAAAGCCTTCAGGATTGAAGGCCGATACCTGGGTGACGACCAGGTAATCCATACGCTGGTGCTGCAGTGGAAGGACGGAAAGAGAAGCTTGACCCTCGATGATCGTGAAGTGAGGGACCGCAAGGAGCTGATCTACAATATTCCCTGCATCGTCTTCAGTCATGACGATATTTTTTTCATCAAGGGGGAGCCGGAACAGAGAAGAAGGTTCTTCGATCAGACGATGAGTATGTACAACCCGCTTTTTTTCGATGACTTGAGGCGCTATCGCCTGATCCTTCGTCAGCGCAATCAAGCAATCAAGGATGGAATTCTTGAACTGTTGGACCTGTACGATCTCCAGCTTGCCAAATACGGGCTTGCCATCCAGAGGGAGCGAACACAGGCAGTGTATGAGTTCGACCAGATTTTTCCCTCGATGTACAAGAATGTTTCAGAAAGCACGCTCGATGTGCATATTGAGTACCATCCATCGTGGAGCGATTGTGCAACCGAAGAGGAAATTGTCGACCATCTGGCCCGCACCAGAAGCCGTGACTTGAGCCTGCTTACCACAACCAGCGGCATTCATCGGGACAGGTTTCTTGTCATGGAGGATCGCAAGCCTTTTTCCCAAACGGGTTCTACCGGGCAGCTGCGATTGGCATCCTTGATTTTCAGAACAGCACAGATGGCATTTTTCCAGAAAAAAACAGGAAAAGAGCCGTTGATCCTCGTAGATGATGTGCTGTTGGAGTTGGATTTCAAGAAGCGTGAGCAGTTTTTGCAGTTGATGCAGACGTACTGCCAGGCTTTTTTTACATTTCTGCCCGAGGAACACTATTTTTCGGAGTTGGCCGACGAAGGCTCTTTGTTCTATACTGTGCAAGAAGGAAGGTTTTTACGCTCATGAAGGACAGGAAGCCCAGGTTGTGCAAACAAGGAGAACCTCTGCAAGGAAAAGAAGTCCTGGACTACGTGTTGCGGTCGCTTGATATCCATAGCGAAAATCCCAAGGCAGCCATAGGTTTTGAATGGCAGAAAATCATCGGAAACCGTTTGTATCCCCATGTAAAAATTGTGGAAATCAAAGGGACGACGTTGGTTCTTCGCGCTGATCATCCTTCCTGGGCACAGATTGCACTCATGCAACAAAAAAAGATACTTGCTTTAATTACCAAGAAATACCCGTCATTGGGAATCAAATCGATACAGATGCTGAGCGCCTAGTTACTTGACGTAACGGCAGTTGCTCATTATACTGCACCACTCGGAGGACCATCCTCCGCTACACTAGAAAATATCCGCGTTAAGCGATGTAAAATTGGAGATTATCTCATGAGTTACAAAGGAAAAAGAACCTACCAGCCCAGCAAAGTCAAGAGAAACAGAAAGTTCGGATTCAGGGCTCGTATGGCAACGAAGGGCGGACGCCTGGTATTGGCCCGCAGGAGAGCCA
>JAAZAT010000273.1 GCA_012514185.1 Spirochaetales bacterium
AATCAAGCTGTTGATGATCATGGATTTTATATTTTGCTCCTCACATTTCATCTAATGAAAACATGAAAAGACCATGACAACTAACCTCATCATCGCACCACCAGCAGCAGGTAAGACCGCTGCCTGTATCAATCGCATCCTGGCGGTCCACAAAGAGCAACTGCTTGCCCAGGTGTGGGTAATCGTGCCAAACCCGCAAAAAGCAGCGTATTTCAAATATCGGCTGGCTGAGGCGGGCGGTGGAATGGGCGTCAGGGTGGGGGCTTTTCGCACCTTCTACCAGGAGATCCTGGAGGAACAGGGCTCATTCGCGCCAGTCATTACTCCCGCGCTCTCGCACCGCCTGATCCAGGAAACTGTGCGCAAAGCCTATGGCGCCGGCGAGCTGACGCACTACGCGGCGATCAAAGATAAACCCGGATTCCTCTCTGTGTTGCGAGGTGCCTTCGCCGAGCTGCGCAGCGCGATAGTAAGACCCTCAGCCTTCCTAGAGTACACGCGCGAAGCCTATCCCGCCCGACGTGAATTGGCAATCCTTTATGACCGCTTCCTTGCCCGCCTGGAAACGATCGGTTGGACGGACGCTGAAGGGCAAGCCTGGCTTGCCATCGAGGCTCTCGAAAGCAATCCAGAACTTGCTTCGCATCTGAGCCTGGTGATCGCGGACGGCTTCACCTCTTTCACCGCAGCCCAAAGGCACTTCCTCAAGCTGCTTGGCCAGCAGGCAGGTGAACTCGTCATCACCCTCACAGGAGAAGTGGGCTCAACGCGCCAGGTGGACGGACGTTCGATCGATGTGCTCATAGATCTACAAAGGGACCTATCTCCAGAGGTCCACGGACTCAAATCGTCACCTCATTTACCCGAAGAGATCCTGCACATGCAGCAGCACGTACTGGATCCAGGTGAGATTAAGCAGCAGGACACGCCAAAGCCATTCCTGCTGGAAGCTCGCTCGCAAGCCGATGAGGCGCGCGAAGCACTGCGCTGGATCAAGCAGCTGCACGTCCGCAAGCAGGTTCCTCTGGGCGCTTGCGCGATCTACACCGCCAACCTGGAGATGTATCAACCGCTGCTGCGCTCTGCCGCGGAGGAATTTGGCATCAAGGTGCACTTCTCGCAATCTGATCCGCTGGGTGAATCACCGGCGGTGCTCGCCTTGCTCTCGCTGCTCTTGCTCCCACTGGAGGATTACCCCACCCGCAGTCTGCTCAATACGCTGCGTTCGCCATATTTCGATTTCGGGTTGGAGCCCAAAGACCTGGAAGACCTTGAGAATGCCAGCCAGCAGGCGATCATTGTCAGCGGCAAAGAGCAGTGGGATGAAGCCTGGCCGATGCTGCAGAGATCGCAAAAGGACGCCGAAGAACACCCGGACGAAGAACGTCGGCGGAAAAAACTCCTGGCCGGCATCGATCTCCCCTCTTTGCAGACACGATTGGAATATTTTTGGCTGTTGTTCTCCCAAATTGAGACTAGCCGCTCGCAAACCGAGTGGGTGGGCTGGCTTGAGGACACGCTTAATGGTTTAGGCTTCTACGAGAGGATCTCGAGTGAGCGAGACCGCCAGGCCTGCGATTCGCTTGGGGATGCACTGAGAGCCTTGGTCCTGAGCGAAAGCGTGGCGGGGACCGAAGTGGTGGATTATGCTCAATTCATCGCCGACCTGCAGGGAACTTTGGCGGGCACACAGGTGACAGAGCCCTGGGAAACCCGCCGGAACGCTGTGT
>JAAZAT010000106.1 GCA_012514185.1 Spirochaetales bacterium
CATCATGGCAATGGTGCCATTGCTGAACCAACGGCGTAATGCTTCGGTATTCCCGCTGTTGATGGTGTCCTTGGGCATATAACCTTCTTTGTAGAGGTCTGCAAGCATCTGTATGGCACTCGAAGCCTCAGGACTGTCACCGGTATAGCGACTCTTATCCTCACTGAGCAAGGTACCCCCCTTGGACCAAATATGAGGAAGAACACTGGATAGATAGTTGGTGTCGATTGCAAAACCATACACCTTGTCCTTCTGGGGATTGAAGGAGCGAACGATGCGCTCAAAATCCTTGGTGGTCCAATCCAAGGAAGGTAGTGCCACACCTGATTTCTCAAACACATCAAGATTCAGCAGCATATACAGCGGAGCGGTACCCCAGGGAAGACCATAAATTTGTCCATCGACGATTGCTTCTTCGATGCCCATCTTTGGATAGAGATCCAAATCAATCTTATCCCTCTGGATGAAAGGACTGAGGCTTTCAACAGCGCCAAGCTTGATGAAGTCATAGAAATAGTAGTCGTCGATGCGCATCACATCGGGGGCCATGTTGCCTGCAATCATGGTCATGAGCTTGGTGTGGTAGTCGGCATACCCGCTGACGATCGGCTCAATCTTGATGTCGGGATGTTTCTCCTCGAATGCCTTGATGATATCCTGTTCTACACCAATCGCATCTGGATTACCCCAGAATGCATATTTGAGTGTCACAGGTCCACTCTGTTTGATTTCCTGGGTGCCTTGCGCTCCAAGAACGGAAACAATCATTACCAAACTCAACAACATGAGTAGTGTTCGTTTCATCGTACTAACCTCCTTTTGGTTCTCTTCGATGTACCTACATCCTCATGGTCAAGCAGACAAAACACCATGGTTGATTTATCACTAAACTTGGATATTCTTTTGATATTTCGCATACAATTATCCTATAAACCGACTAATAAGCCATATAAAATCTAGAACTTATATCACTTTTCAACAAAAAAGGAGAGGTCCTTGCCTCTCCCCATTGATTGCAAACCTAGTTACACCCGGTCCTGCTCCATCCTCTTGAGCACCTCTTCAAGGGTTCCCCGGAAGACTCCGGGCTTCTCCATCTTCAGGCTGCACAGTGCAGCAGCAAAGCGGGTGGACTCTGCTGCATCGTGGTCCTGCCTCCATGCGAGGTAGGCGGCAAAGGTGGTATCACCCCGTCCGGTCCGCCCGCTGTTGTTTCGGTTGGTGAACGGAGCAGTATGGATGTTCCCCTGATGGCAGACCATCACCTCGGTATTGTGCGTGAGCATCACCTCCTGGGCCCCCCAGGAGTATAAGAGACGGGCGGCCTCCTGTCGGTCATCCAAGCCCGTAAGTATCTTTGCTTCGGCGGCATCGGTCTTGAAGTAGGTAATATAGGGAAGCAGCTCCTGCTTGCGCCGCCAGTCCCTGAAAACAAGATTTTTCTGTCCATCCAGACACCGAAGCACCCCTTGGGCGTCAAGGGCGACTTTGCCCCGCTTGGAAAGCGGCAGGACCAAGGAGTCGGGAATTTCACCACCAAACATGCCGGCAAGGTGGTAGATTCCAGCCTCTGCCTGCACCTCCTCGAGGGTGAAAGGATCGGCTTGGGAGAGCAG
>JAAZAT010000260.1 GCA_012514185.1 Spirochaetales bacterium
ACAACCGGATCAGATGCACAACATCGATTCAGGGGAGAGTATCCTCGTAAGGTCCTCTTCACTCAGGTACCCTTCCTCAAGCACTATCCTATAGACCGATCCCTCGGTTTTCTGAGCCTTCTTTGCAATCTCCGAGCAAAGCTCATACCCTAAAACCGGAACCAAGGCCGTGACCAGGCCAATGCTGTTCTCCACCATCTCCCGGCAACGCTCTTTGTTTGCCGTAATGCCGATGATGCAGCGGTTGGTCAGGATGTGCAGTACATTGGTAAGGTTGTTGATCGAGGTAAAGAGCTTGAATGCAATCAACGGCTCCATTACATTCAGCTCCAGCTGGCCGGCTTCGGCCGCCAGGGTGATGGCAAGGTCGTTGCCTATGACATCGAAAGCAACCTGGTTGACCACTTCAGGAATAACGGGATTCACCTTGCCGGGCATAATGGAGGAGCCGGGCTGCATGGGAGGCAGGTTGATTTCGTTGATCCCAGCCCGTGGCCCCGAGGAAAGAAGCCGAAGATCGTTGCAAATCTTCGAGACCTTTGCAGCAATTCGCTTCAGAACACCACTGAGTTCGATGAACCCACCGGAGTCCTGGGTGGCTTTGATCAGGTTCCTTGAAGGAACCAACGGCAATCCGGTCAGAAGTGCCAAATGCCGCGTGACAACCTCAGCATACCCTTTGGGGGCATTCAAGCCGGTTCCAATGGCAGTAGCTCCCATGTTGATTTCATACAACAGAGTCTGGGCGATGCGCATCCGCTCGATGTCCTCGCCTACACTCTCCGCCCAGGCGATGAATTCCTGACCCAAGGTCATAGGAATGGCATCCTGAAGCTGGGTTCTGCCCATCTTCAGCACATCGTGAAACTCCCTGCCTTTTTCTTCAAGGGACTGCTTGAAGCTTTCAAGCTCGTCAAGCAGTGCGTTGAGCATCCAGGCCGCTGCCAGGCGAATGGATGTAGGATAGACATCGTTGGTCGACTGGGAAAGATTGACGTGGTTGTTGGGATGGACAATCTTATACTCACCGCGTTTCTTGCCCATGATTTCCAGGGCCCTGTTTGCGATAACCTCATTCGCATTCATGTTGGTGGAGGTTCCAGCTCCCCCTTGGATGGCATCGACAGGGAATTGGTCGTGAAGTTTGCCTCCGATAATCTCATCGCAGGCTTCGATGATGGCTCCCCCTACTGCTGGATCGAGAATCTTGTACTCAAGGTTCGCCAAGGCTGTTGCCTTCTTGATGTAAGCCAAAGCCTGAATGAAGAAGGGAAACCGGGATATCGGAATATTCGACACCACGAAGTTCTCCATCGCCCGAACAGTCTGAACACCGTAATAGGCATCAGAAGGAACCATTTTATCACCCAGCAAGTCGTGCTCAACCCTCCATGCATCCATACCGATACATCTCCTTTCCACCAGAGCCCGTGCATGAACAAGCCGCATCATCGAAGACGCTGCGTAAGGCAGTCATTCCATTCTTGTTCTCTTATTCACCCCGTTTCCCTGATTGCTGTTATAGTACTTGTATCATCGCATGCAATGACGGTGGATTCAACCTTGATTTCAATCAAGGCCTCTGACAATGACTGTCAAAGGCCTTGGTACCTGTTTGCTTTCCTCTACTGGTCAACTGGTCAGGCTTTTGCCTTTTTCATGCTCGAAACAAGAGAAAACACTATGGTGAAGGCCGCCAACAGGAGAAAGACCAAGGAAATCGGACGGGTGTAAAAGACAGTCAGGCTGTTCTTGCTCATCAGAAGCGCCCTGTTAAGGTTCTCCTCGGCTATGGGTCCAAGAATCACCCCCAGCACCAAGGGAGCTCCAGGATAGCCGTATTTCTTCATGAAGTAGCCAATCACTCCAAAACAAACCGCTACATAGACATCGTAGAGCTGATTTCCCAATGAATAGGAACCAACCACACAAAGAATGATGATGATCGGCATCAGGATGTTGGTAGGAATCTTGAGGATTTTCGGTGAGTACTTGGCACTGACAAGTCCGGCGGCAAGCATCACGAACTGGATGGCAAACATCCCCGCAAAAATTGTATAGACCAAGTCGATGCTCTCAACAAACAACAGGGGGCCGGGACGAACTCCGATGAGAATCAGGGAACCGAGCATCACCGAGGTAACAACGTCTCCGGGAACTCCAAGGCAGAGCATGGGGATCAAGGCACCTCCGGTGGTGGCATTGTTCGATGCCTCCGGCGCCGCTACACCCTCATAGGAACCTTTGCCGAATTTGTCCGGGCGTTTGGATAGTTTCTGGGCCACATTGTAAGCAATGAAACTGGCAATGGACCCTCCGGTTCCTGGAATAATGCCGACAAAGACACCAATGACCGATCCTACAATGGCGGCAATGAGGAAGCCCTTGATATCAAACCACTTCGGCAACATGTTCGTAATGACCTGTGCATTGGCGGTACTTTTTCCATGCTTGTTGGCAACCTGGGAAAAGACCTCGGAAAGAGCAAACACACCAATTAAAACCGGCAGTAAATTGAAGCCCCTCATCAACCGGGGGATGCCGAACGTAAAACGGTCGGTTCCGGCGATGGCATCGATGCCGACGGTGGAGATGAGCAAGCCCAGACATCCGGCCAAGAGCCCCTTGCCGATGTTCTTTCCGGATGAACTGGCCATGATCGACAGACCGAAGATGGCGAGGGAGAAATAGTCTGCAGCATGGAAGTTCAGGGCAATCTTGGCAAGCTGGGGGGCGATGAGAAACAAGCAGATCGAGGAGAAAAGCCCTCCGATGAATGATGCTATGGTCGAGATTCCCAAAGCCCTACCGGCCTGTCCCTGTTCACACAAGGGATATCCGTCCAACACTGTTGCTGCGGCCGATGGGGTACCCGGGGTTTTCAGGAGGATGGCCGAGATGGACCCGCCATACATGGAACCGCAGAAAAGTCCGCAGAGCATGACCAAGGCGGTATCGGCAGGAAGCCGATAGACCAACGGCAACAGCAAGATGATACCCATGGAACCCGAGAGACCGGGAAGTGCTCCGATAATAATGCCGACAACCACTCCAAATACCATAAAGAGGAATGTGAGAGGCTGAAGGATGGCAGAAAAACCACTTAAAAAATTTGCAAACATAGTCCTCTTCTCCTCTTAAAACAGTGAAAATCTTGGCAACAGAACCTGGAATGCATACATGAACAGAAAGTAAATCACCACAGCGACGGTAATGCTGATCACAATGGCGTTCTTTTTGTTCGAGTACCCGAACATCCAAAACAGGAACATAAGAAAGAAGGGAGTAAGGAGAAGAAAACCCAGATGCTTCATCAGGAAAACGTATGCAAAAGTGCCAACAACAAGCAAGAAGACCTTTTTGGCCCGTCTGGCGTCGAAGGCTTCGCCCTGTTGTGCCGCTGAAGCATCAGAGAGCAACGCTTTGACTGACTGTATCAGCCCCAAGAGAATGATGACCATTGCGACAAACGCAGGATAATCGCCGGGGCCGATGCCCATTTTTGCCTGGGGAAGCTTCTTTGCTTGAACAAGTACAAATATGCCGAAGAGAACGGCCCCCAAACCAAACCAAAAATCCGCTGTGATTTTCTTTTTCATCTTTGACTCCGCATTACAAAAAGGGAGGGCCATCGTTTGACTGCGACGACCCCCCGCTCAGAACAAACTTAGTAACGGTCACCCAAGCCTTTTGCCTTCACAAGTGCTTCATAGCGGGCATCCTCTGCAAGGAGGAACTGACCGAAATCAGCAGAGTTGAGGTACTGGGGGCTTACACTCATGGCCTTCATCTTCTCGATGAAGATAGGATCCTCAATGCACTGCTTGAAGATGTCATGCAGTCTCTGCACCACTGCATCGGGAGTGCCCGGAGGACATACCACGCCTCTCCACTGGGGAAGGACAAGGTCCAAGCCCTGCTCTTTTGCGGTAGGAACATTGGGGAAGGAAGGATAGCGCTCTTCAGAGAAGACTGCGAGCATCTTCAGCTGGCCGGCTTCAATATTGGAAACACCTTCAGGAGCATTGTTCATTGCCGAGTCCACCTGCTTGCCCAACAGACCGATGATGGAAGGGCCGCCGCCGCTGAACGGAATATGGGTGAATTCACCACCGATTGCATCCTCGAACAAGATTGCAGCCATGTGGTTTCCACCTGCGGTTCCTGCGTTACCGATGGAGAGCACTCCAGGATTCGCCTTTGCATCAGCAATGAAGTCCTGCAAGGAGTTCCACTTTGCATCAGCATTCACCAGCAGGTAGTTATAGGAGCTGACGACCTGCAATACCGGTACGAATGAATTGACGGTAATGGGAGTCTTGCTGAGCTGGGTCTTCGTCATTGAAGCATTATTCCAGTGCATGACACTATACCCATCGGGCTTGGCATCCAAGAATTCAATGGCGCCGGTAACCCCGGAAGCTCCCGGAACGTTCTTGATCACCAAATTCTGACCATTGGCATACTTGGGGAACACTTCAGCCAGAACCCTGAATACAACGTCGCCGCCGCCGCCGGCACTCCAGCCAACCACTGCTTCAACCGGTTTGTTCGGGAAGCTCGACATATCGGCAGATACTGCTGAAACCTCTTTGTTTCCTTGAGCAAACAGCATGCTGCAAGAAAGAACGATTGCCAACGCAACAAATACAATTTTTTTCATATGATCTCCTATTATCCCTTTTTCAGGGTTGTTGACAACGGTAAACGGATCGAATGTCCTGTTTGGGCGCTTTGATACATCGCTTGGATAATCTCTACGGATTTCCTTGCCTCTTGGCCTGAGACCAAAGGCTCCCGATCATTCTCTATAGCCTCGATGAAGTCCTTGAACTGTGCCACATGGCCGTGTATGCCGATGGAAGTAGGATTGGACGCCCCTCCTCCGGTTGAAGAACCTGCACCGATACGGGCGCGAATTGCTTCGTCTCCTTCCTTCTCTTCGGCAAAGGACCAATGGATGAGATCCTCTTCCTCAAGAATTGCACTGCCCTTGGTACCGCAAATCTCGATGCGCTTGAGAAAGCCAGGGTAGACGCCCGTGCTGCTCTCTATCACCGCAAACCCACCGCTCTTGAGGCGCAGCATCGCAACCGCTGTATCCTCAACCTCGATCCGTTCGTGGGCCAGGGTTGCCGCATGTGCAGTCACTTCCTCGACTCCGCCAACGAACCACTGCAAAAGGTCGATGGCATGAATCGATTGATTCATCACCGCACCGCCTCCGTCGAGCTTCCAAGTCCCTCTCCAGGCAACCGAATCGTAGTATTCCTGGCTGCGGAACCACTTTACCTGGGCATTTGCCAGCAGGATGGTGCCGAACCGGTTCTCTTCAAGCGCCTGCTTCATGAGAATTGCTCCCTGGTGGAATCTCGACTGGAAAATGCCTGCAAGCTTCACGTTGTTGTGCCGTGCCGCCTCAATGATCTCATCACACTTCTCGATGGTGACTTCAAGCGGCTTCTCTACGATGACATGCTTCTTCGCCTTGGCGGCAGAAACCGCGCCTTGCATATGGAGACCGCTTGGTGTGGTGATGGTGACAATATCAATCGCAGGGTCGGAGAGAAAGGCATCCAAGTCGCTATACCCGGCTGCGCCATACTTGGAGCAGAATGCTTCAGCTTTTCCCGGCACCACATCAAATCCGGCTACAAACTTTCCCTGTGCAAGCTCCTGGATGGCCCTGACATGAAAGTCAGCAATGGTACCCAACCCGATAATCCCGAATCCATAGTTCTTCATCAAAGCAAACCTCCGAATGACTTGTATCTATCCTAAAAGCGAATCAGCATTTTGTCAATTTTAATTACAAAATATATTATTATTACCTTCATAAATATGAATACTTAATGAAGAACATCCTTTAATTTTATATTTTATATCTAATTATACAACCTTTATAATTGTTTTTTATTTTTACAAATTACTTGTCAAATACTGCTTTGCATGCTAGATTCCAAACAACAACGACAGAACTGGAGGACGTATGACTTTACATGAAGAGTTTGCAATCAAGCTGAAACGGCTCAGAACACTCATGCAAACAAAGAATCTGGATGCACTCTATTTGAAACGACAGGATGATTTTGCCTGGCTTTCCTGCGGCGGCAGGAACTATGTTGGCCTGTCGGACATGGGCAACTGCGGCCTGCTCGTCACATCAGACGCCCATCATGCAATAACCAGCACTGTCGAGAGCCAACGGATGATGGATGAAGAAAATCTTGCCGAACTCGGCTTTGCCATGCATGCAGGCATCTGGCACAACGAAGCATTTGAGACGGCAACCCTTCAGGATCTGGTGCCTTCAGGCCGCATTGGTTTTGACTATGCACACAAGGGCGGTCCCAATCTTGCTGAAGATATCAAGGTCTTGAGATTCTCCCTCACCGAGAGCGAAGTTGAGAAATTCCGGATGGTCGGCAAGCTAGCATCACTGGTGATCGAAGAGGCCGCAAGCTCGATCAGGGTGGGCGAAAGCGAATACGCCATTCTCGCACGTGCCGCACAGAAAGCCAGGGAACTGGGTTTGGAAGTGGTCTCGCTTATGTGCGCCGCCGACCAGAGAATCTCAAGCTACCGCCATCCGCTTCCCACCGATACCCAAGTACGAGAGCGGGTCCAGATTGGAGGGAACCTCCGCAAATGGGGCCTTACCGTATGCTTGACCCGGTATGTCAACTTTGTACCCGTCTCGGCGGCTCTTGAGCAGCAGATGCGCGCAAACCAGGAAATCGATTGCATCCTCATGCAGGAGACGAAGGTCGGCCGACAACTGAAAGACGTCCTCGCCTGCGGCAAGAAAGCCTATGAGGAACGTGGGTATGGATACGAAATCGACAACCACCACCAAGGCGGGCCGATCGGGTATGCCGGGCGCGACTATCGTGTCGATTTCTCCAATACCCATGTGGTGGAAGTCAATCAAGGGTTCTGCTGGAATCCCTCGATCACCGGCACAAAGAGCGAGGACACAATCTTGGTCACGCAGTCCGGATTTGAGTTCATCACAAAACCTGTCTTGTTCCCGGTCTGTGAGATCAAAGTCGGCGATACATCCTTTCCCAGGGCTGACATTCTCCAAAAGTTGATGTAACGTGTTCAGATGAGGAACGAGCAGGATGAGCGTGAATGATCTTGAACTAAAAACGTTCAAAGCCATCATAGAATGCATTGAGGAGGGTTCTGAGAAACCCTCCCGTGCTGCCATAGCCAAAGAGCTCGGATTAAGCAGGACCACGGCATCCAATTACGTAAATAAACTCATCAGTTCAGACATTCTCGAGGAGCTGGATTCCGAATCCCAAGGAAGAGGAAGGCCAGGCAAACCCCTGACCTTGTCGTCTTCCAAACGCTATGCCATCGGAGCCTTCTTCGATGAGAGCGATTGGTACCTCAGCGTCGTCAATCTGCAAGGGAATCCCATCGAGAACCTGCACTACCCCATAGAGCGGATGACCATCGACAGCTTCATCCAAGTCCTTATCGGGGGAATACAGGAAATCCAGAAGAAATACGGCTCGCAACTGCTTCCCGCCATCGGGATAGGAAGCCCTGGTGTCATCGATAGAAAAACCGGGACCATCATCAAGGCAGTCGACCTTGGGTGGAGAGACATTCCGCTGGGGCGCATCGTTTTGCAGCAGACGGGCTTTTCCTGTTACATTCTCAACCGCTACCGCGCCACCGGCCTCGGCGAAGCGCACCATGGGCAAGGACAAGGCGTAAAGGACTTCATCTTCATCGGCATCGGAACCGGAATGGGATCGGCCATTTTCATCGACGGCAAACTGATGTTCACGACCAACATCCACACCGGCGGCATCGGTCACATCATCGTAGATCCCCACGGGCCGTACTGCAGCTGCGGGCGAAAAGGGTGTGCACTCCCTCTGGCCTCCACTGACGCCCTCATTGCAAATGTGCTGAAAAGCTTGAAGGAGAACCCCTCCCTCGCATATACGCCTCTGGCTCAACGATATTCCACGGAGAAAACAGTGACGCTTCAAGAGATCATGCAGGCGGCGGAGGACGGGGATGCGTTCGCCCGCCAGTCTGTGCACACTGTCGCCGATCCGATGTGCCAGATCATCGGACACCTGATCACCATCATCAATCCCAAGAAAATTGTGTTGGGAGGGCCGATGGCAACCACCGGCACCTATTATGTCAACTACATCAAAGAGAAGGTCACCAATGATTATCTGACACCGGAGATTCCCATTGTCCAGGGAAGCATGGATGTCTACACCGGAGCAAGGGGTGCTGCTTCGTTGGTGACCAAACGGGTGGTGGAGCTCACGTTTCATACACCGGATACCTGGTATCAGGAGCAATAGGGCTTACTCTTCCGTCTTGTACTCAAACAAATCTCCGGGCTGACAGCCAAGGGTCTCACAGATTGCTTCCATGGTGCTCAGCCTGATGGCGCTCACCTTCCCTGTTTTCAGGTTGGAAAGGTTTGCCATGGTGATACCCACCTTCTCCGAAAGTTCGGTAAGTGACATCTTGCGGTCCGCCAGCACGCGGTCAAGTCGTATGATGATTGCCATATGATTGCCTATACCGTTTGTTCGTATTCACGCTGCAAGGCGAGAGCGTAGTTGAAGACCCCGGCGAGCACCAGCAGGAGGAGAGCATAGAGAGCCTCATTGGGAAGCAGCTGGAAGCGGAAAGCAAGCAATCCCGACAGGTCTCCCAGATCCTGGTTGAAGGCAAAGACCAGCAACAACTGCTTCATATAGGCATTGGCAAGCAGCACATAGCCCATCCTTGTGATCTTTTTGGGAAGCTCTTGGGTAAAACCCTTGGCTTCACCGAGGGTGCGGAGAATCGAACGGAGCAGGAAGAGAAAGAACAAGCCAAGGACCAGGGTTGCCACCAGGAGGATGGAGTAGAGAAGATAAGAGCCCAGACTTGCAGATCGCACGGCCTGAGTAACCTGCAAGCCCTCGGGGAACACCAACAAGAGAGAGTAGTTGCCTTGCACCGCCAGGACGACCAAGTACACCGTTATGCCGGCTACGGTGAGCGAGCCAAGGATGAGACTGAGGGTGAGCAAGCCGGTAAGATAGCGCAACCCTTTGTTTGACAAACTAAACATGAAATGCCTCCAAATATCGTATTACGGATATTTTTTATCGTATCGCGATAATTTTGTCAAGACATTTCAAACAATTTTTAGTGTGCAGCCTGTTTTAATGCATCCTCAAAAGCCTTCAGGTGGGTCTTGGAGGTTACAGTCGCCCCGCTGATCACATCCACACTCAGGCTCTTTGCTTCCAGTGCGGATTTGAACAAGTCATCAATGGTCCTTCCCTTGGTTAGCTTGACCGGCTGCCCATTCTTGGGAACAGCACCCTTGAGAATTGTAAAGCTCTCAACTTCTCCACCGGACACCTTTACTTCAATCTGGGTATCACGAATGTGCGAGGTGCTCCCCTCCCACTTTCCGATGTAAGTCCCATCCTTGAGGTTCGAAAACTGCACCTTCTCAAATTGCAGCCGGGAAGCCTCTTTGCGGTTCGGTCCATCCACGCGCATCGCCATGAACAAGCCTACGGCGATGATCACCATCAAAACAGATAAAATCCACCACATACGTTTTCTCCTTATCGTACGCATTATGTTCCTCCTCATAGAGTGAGAAGTGATATGTCCAGTCCCGTTACCGGTTGGAAAGAGGGGACCAATGATTCGGTGATCCACCCCCTTAAGTTATCATCGATGGCGAACACCCCGACTTCGGGAAGGTCGGCCAACAGTTTTTTACAACCCTCCAGACCACCAAGAAAGCAGGTTGTGGAGAGTACGTCGGCCTGTAGCGATTGCGGGCAGGCCACAGTGAGGCTGACCAAACCGGACCGAGAGGGACGGCCGGTCCTCGGATCGACTATGTGGTGCTGCCGCTCACCTTGTTCATCGATGAAGAACCGCTCGTAGTCGCCTGATGTCACCACCGAGCTACCCTCGGCTGAAATGGCTCCAACCAATGCATTCGGGATCCTGGGATGGCGAATGCCCACTTTCCAGGCCGATCCATCAGGTTTGGCCCCCACCAGCACCACATTCCCACCGAGGTTTATGTACGCCGACTGGATGTCCCAATCCAAAAGGACCTGCTTGGCACGATCGGCGGCATAGCCTTTGGCCAGCCCTCCAAGGTCCAGTACCATGCCCGGCTTGCCCAAGCCTGCACGCCCGGTCTTTTCATCGACCACAACTTGGCGGTAGTCGACCAGCGGCAGGACAGAATCGATCGCCGCCTGGGAGGGGGATGCTGAAGCATGGGTGAAATCCCAGAGATTCATCAACGGGGCTATGGTCACATCAAACAAGCCTTCTGAACGACGTCCCGCTGCAATGGCCTCTTTCAAGACATGCATGGTATCGGGCGAGACCGCAACCAAGGCCTTGCCGGCACGCTCATTGATTCCACAAACCTCGCTTTCGGCCAGGAACCTGCTGAAAAGCAGTTCCAGACGCCTCACCTCTGCATAGGCTGCCTCGAGGGCGGCCTCGGGCCTCCGACCATAGGCTTTGCAGGCCAGAATCGTATGCATGACGGTGAAGGAGGCCTCATGACTGTGCATCCTGCCCTCCTTGCATCAAGCCATCCATCACCAAGGAGGCAAGGACATCAAGCAGCCTGGGAAAGTGCTCAACTCCGATCTCCTCCTTGTGCACATCGATGTTCACAATCGCCGTGAATACCAATATGATCGTCTTTGCATCGATACCGCTTCTGATTTTTCCCTCGGCCTGCCACGTCTCCACCAGCTGAACAAAGGTGTCATAGAGGAAGTGCACTGCTTCGCCTCCGTGCTCGAGGCGGTAGACCTGCTCGAGCTTGGCAAAGACCTTTCGGTTGTACCATTCACGCAAAATCGGGTTGTTGCGCATGCCTTCGCTGTTGCACGCAAGCATGTGGGCGATCATTTGCTTCGGTTCCAACGTTACGTCAAGCTGTGCCTGGCACCGCTGTTTCAACGCAGTGTTCTCAGCAAGGAATATATCCAAAAACAGCTTTTCCTTTGACGGGTAGTAGAGGTAAAAGGTTCCCACAGCAAGCCCCGCCTCCTTTGCAATCTGGGCTACGCTGGTGGATTTGAACCCATTCTTGGTGAACAAGGTTTTTGCTGCCTTGTATAAAAGAGCTTGTTTTTCTTCCATGCATCCTTCCTGAATGAATATTTTAGAATTCATTCATTTATACTGACGAAGTCCCTTGTTTGTCAAGACATCGCATGCTGAGCTTCCCATCACGCCAGAGCGTGGTAAAAAATGCACCTGCCTATGGCGTATTACACCACGACCTAGTGACCGGTTTCACTCTTTTTTTGATTTGTATTCCTTATTTGCTCTTTTCAATTACTTGGCAAGGTTCTTGCATAAGAATCGAGGATGTAGATGCATCTTCATTCTTCATGAACAGGAATTATTGTATGAAAGCGAAACAACGAAGCATGGTCACCGTCGCACTCTTGTGCATCGCACTTTTTCAGGTAGGCGCCGCCGTAGCCTGGGAACCGTTCCTTGGTTTTGGGAAAGGCAAGGCCGAAATCAATGATGAAAACCACCGATTCTATGAATTGTCGGTGGGAACCCCGCTGGGATCGAGGGTTTCCGTCGAAGCGTTTCTGCTTGCCCAGCCCCTTGCCAAGGAACTGACATCAGAAGACAACGCCTTTGCCTTGATGAGCGGAATGAGGGCCTCCCTCACCCTCTTCCAGGACGCAACCTTCAACCCGATGGTGCAGGCGAGCATTGGTCAGATGATTTTGGGGAACATCAAAGAGACTGAATCCTACCCGGATCTGGCGTGGCACTTTTACAGCAGCATCGCCACCGGCTTCGAACTCAACCTATTCGATTCCTTCCAGATCTTGGTTCTTGGCGGGTATCGTTTCGCCCCGCACGAAGCTCAACTGGGCATGCAGGCGAACACGCTCTCAAGTCCGTTCAACTCAGTGAGTTTCAGGGCGAACCTGCGGTAAACCAGAGCACCGGCATGCTCGTGCATGCCGGCCCCTCTTCAACCTGAAGCGGTGCACCGGATGACAAATGTTGATGCTTGCGTTATAAGTATGGTAGAAGCGCGGTGGCCTTCCTGCCCGTCTTTTGAGGCTTGATGAGGAAATCCCTACGTACAGCATTTGGTGAAAAACGTAAATTCATCCTGCTGCTTGCAGCAACGACGCTTTGCATCCTCATACCTGCCCGATTTCTCTACCTACGAACCAGCGGGGTCTTGAGAGACAACGCACGCATGCGCGCTCTCTCCATCGCCACCACGGTTGCAACCTTCTTGGAAGATGATATTGCTGCATACCGAATCATTGCTGATGCACAAACGCTCGACGAACGGTCGCAAGCCTTAGCCGACTACCTGCGCTACAACGCCTTGCTTCGCACGATCAAGGAACAGAGCGGCGCCCATTTTGTCTATACGGAAGCCCGAGTCGATGACTCGACCATCCGCTACATTCTCGATGCAGAACTGCCGGACAGCAAGCAGTTCTCACCGTTCGGCTCACTTGACAGCATGGATGAGACCGAGCAGAGCGTGTATGCAACAGCCGTTGCCGCAGGCAGCACGGACGTCATCTCCTCCGACTGGGGTGTATTCCTGAGTGCTTTCGCCCCCATAATCGACCATCGTGACGGGACTCTTGCAGGACTGGTGGGAGTCGACTATTCGGCAAAAACTCTTCTCATACAATCGCAGCAGCTGCTGTATCTCCATATCATCACCTTCTCCCTGCTCTCCTTGCTGCTCGCCTTTGCCTTATTAGTGATCATCCGACTAGTCAGCATCCGCACTTACACCGATGAGTTGACGGGCTTGGGAAACCGGCGGGCACTGAACAAGGCTTTGTCCCGCTTGGAGCGCGAGGCACGGAGGCACCGCAAGCCGTTTGTCCTCTTGACGCTCGATGTCGACACCTTCAAGCTCATCAATGATGAGCATGGTCATCCCATCGGGGACAAGGTCCTTAGGCGTGTTGCCGAAGCACTGCAGCTGCATTCGATGTGGGAGGATGGCTGTTTCCGTTCAGGCGGTGATGAGTTTGCCATGCTGCTTCCTTCCGACGATCTTGGAAAAGTCGAGCAGACATGCAAGCAGATACAAGCCGAGATCCAAGCGGTCTTCCTTCCCGAGCTGAAGGGAAAGGCGCTTTCGGTCAGCATCGGCATAGCCGTCTGGCAGGAAGGCGATACGCTGGAGGCCGTGGTCAGGCGCTCCGATGCAAGCCTCTATGAGATGAAAAAACATCAGGCAACCCGGAAAAAGGGTTGAGAGTCTCTTGCCCAAACAGAAGGTAACCGATAGGGTTTCTCCCATACCCAGGAGGTCAGACATGCAAACCATCAATACACTCTTTCTCACCGGATCCCATTTCTGTCCGGATCAGGAAGAAATGGAAAGCCTTGAAGCCTTGTACCCCCAAATTCGCGTTACCAGCACAAGCATGTCGAACTATAGCCTCGAGCAATTGCAGCAGGCCCACATTATTGTAGGACTGCCGAAACCGGGAGACCTGAAGCATGCCGTCAACCTGCATTGGCTGCAAACCCCGTCCTCGGGAGTAAGCCAGTATGTCGATTCTTCCCTCTATGCCGGCCAGCCCATCCTCCTGACGAATGCAAGAGGAACCTACGGCAGGCAGATCGCCGACCATGTCATCGGCGAAATCATTGCCTTCAACCATAATCTGCTGCGCTATCATGAACAGATGAAAATCAAGCTCTGGAAACGCTACTTCCCCACCAAGGACCTCTGGGAGAGTACCTTGCTGATCATCGGGCTTGGGGATATCGGGACCCAGCTGGCCTTGCGGGCGAAAGCCCACGGTCTCAGGGTGCTTGCCATCAAGCGGACGGCTGCACCCAAGCCATCCTATGTTGATGAGCTGGGGACCCAAGAGGATTTGGACTCCTTTCTTATGCAAGCCGACTATGTCGTCCTGTGTGCGGCCTCCACCGACCAAACCGAGCATCTGCTTGATGAGCGAAGGATAGCCCTGCTGCCGGCAGGCTCGTATGTTTTCAATGTAGGACGAGGCAATCTCTTGGATGAACAGGCCCTGGTGCGGGCCCTTCAGAGCGGCAGAATCAAGGGAGCCGGCCTTGATGTCACCACCATCGAGCCCCTGCCGCAAGACCATGTACTCTGGACGCTGGACAATGTCCTGATCACCCCGCATGCAAGCGGCTTGTCCCCAAGCGATCCTCATCAGGTGTTCTCCCTGTTTTTGAAGAACCTTGATTTGTATCTCCAAAACAAGCCATTGATCAATTGCGTTGACTTTGCACGGACGTATTAACTAGACAATACCATACTATTATTCTTTACCCGGCTGGTCGGCAATGATACGATGAACCATGTCCAAGGAGGGGTGGAGGGTGGCCATAATTCTTGCAATCGATGATGCGGCAACGGATCTAACGCTCATTCAATATACGCTTTCCAATCATACGGTACTGCTGGCTCATAACGGCGAAGAAGGGTTGCACACACTCGACAAGCACCCTGAGGTCGACCTCATCCTGCTGGATCTTCACATGCCGGTCATGGATGGGTTCACCTTTCTGGACCACATCCAAGCCAGGAATCTCGAAATCCCGACCATTATCCTCACCAATAACGAGGAAGTCGATATGGAAATTCGCGGACTGGAGAAAGGAGCCGTCGATTTCATCCGTAAGCCGCTGAATTTCAAAGCCCTGCAGAAGCGCATCGATGTCCAATTGAGGCTCAAGCAATCGACAGAATTGATCAAGGAGCACAATCGCTGCCTCGAGGAGCTGGTTGAAAAGAGGACTGCGGAAATCAGGCGGACCAACGTAATCACCATCAACGCATTGGTGCGGCTTTTGGAAGTACGCAACATAGAGTCCAGCAACCATGCCCGACGCACCAAAATCATGATGGAACTGCTTTGCCAACAGTTGCAGAAGATGAAACGCATTGGATATGAACTGAGCGAAAAAGAGATTCAGGAACTGATCGATACCGCTCCCTTGCACGATATCGGCAAGGTCGGCATTCCCGACCATGTACTGCTCAAGCCCGGAAAACTGGATCCAGACGAAGTTGTCATCATGCGCGAACATGTAAACAAGGGTGTTGAGGCCCTGGATTACAGCCTCGATAGTGAGGAGACGAAGATAAGCTTCATTGAGACAGCGCGAGAGCTCATTGCAAGCCATCACGAGTGGTACGACGGCAGCGGCTACCCTAGCCAGTTGCACGGTCTTGCAATACCCCTTTCTGGACGCCTCATGGCCGTAATCGATGTGTATGATGCACTGGTCAGCAAACGGGTATACAAAGACAAAATCAATCACGAACAAGCAATCGAAGTAATGAAGAGGGAAGCGGAAAAACACTTCGACCCCATCGTCTTTGATGCATTCCTGCAGGTAGTCGACGAGATCAGAATGAGATTGCTTGAGTAGCAGGGAGGAACCATGAGAAACCGCAACAGGGTCAAGGTTTGGTGTTTCCTGATGCTTTTTCTTGTGTGTTCCTTGGTGTTCGGTTCTGAAGCGAAGCTTCAATTCAGTGTCGAGGAAGCGCGGTTCATTGCCTTGCATCCAACTATTCGAATCGGTATCGACCCCAAATTCGTGCCTTTTGAATTCATCTCCAACGAAGGCAGACACGGGGGCATCACCGCCGATGTACTTGCCATCATTGCGGAGCGCACCGGCCTGAGTTTCTCCTACGATCCTTCGTTGAGCTGGACCGAAACGGTGCAGAAAAGCCGCGAAAGATCGATCGACTTGCTCTCTGCAGTAGGCTATACCCAGGCAAGGGCGCAATATATGACCTACCTGAAGCCCTATCTGCATTTTCAACGGGCTGTCATCGTACAAAAAAGCAATACTTCGATTACCACCTTCAAGGACTTGGAACATCGCCAGGTAGCTGTCCAGCGGGACAGCTCCCACGAAGGATTTCTTCTCTACTATCCTGAAATCGCCATGCGCCAATATGACACCGTCGAGGAGGCTCTGCTTGCCGTCAACCGCGGCGAGGAGGTGGCGTTCGTCGGCAACGAGGCAACCAGCATCTATCTCAGCCGCACGCTCGGTTTGACTGAACTGCAATTCATTCCCATCGGCGAGGGAGGATTGCAGGACCTGCATATGGCGGTACGCAGCGACTGGCCGCAGTTGGCAACCATTCTCCAAAAAGCCCTCGATTCCATCAGCGAGGAGGAGATGGCTGTCATCCTCGACCGATGGATCCGCTACGAGAGCCGACCCGATCTTGCGCCCATCATCCGGTTGGTCGGCATCATTGTATCGACTCTGATCATCATCCTCGGAAGTTCCCTGTTCTGGGTTTCCCGACTGAAGGAGGCTGTGAAGGAGAAGGATGCAGCCCAGAGGCAGGCCCAACAAGCCGATTTGGAAAAAAGCAGATTCCTTGCCCGTGTTTCGCACGAGATCCGCACCCCGCTCAACGGAATCCGGGGGATGAGCTACCTGCTTGAGAAAACCTCCCTCGATGCCACCCAGATCAGGTATGTGAAGACCATCAGTGCTGCGACACAGACGATGCAGAGCATCATCAACGATATACTCGAATTCTCACGGCTTGATGAGGATCGCATAGTCCTGGAGCATATTCCTTTCACCTTGGACGACGTGCTCGAAAACTGCATCTCCATCGAGTCCTACCTCATCCATCAGAAAGGCCTGAAGTTCATGCTCACCCAGACCGAGGATGTACCGCAACATCTGATGGGCGACCCCACCCGCCTCTCGCAGATCCTGATCAATCTGCTCAACAATGCTGTCAAGTTCACCGACACGGGACACATAGAGCTCACTGTTTCCATCCAAGACTTGACGAACCAATCGTGTACGTTGAGTTTTGCAATCTCGGATACCGGCATCGGTATGAATGCACAGCAGCTGGACAACCTGTTCAAACCCTTCGTCCAGGCCAACGCTTCCATTCACCGCAAGTACGGCGGCTCGGGATTGGGTCTTTCCATCGTGAAAGCCTTGGTGGAGAAGATGGGTGGGAAACTTTCGGTGACGAGTGAATTCGGATCGGGCAGCACCTTTACTGCCGCCATTCCCTTCACCTTGGACATTGAGGGGTTGAAAGAGGCATCGGAGCGAAGAAAGAGCATCGATTTTTCAGTGGTCAAGGCCCTGATTGCCTGTTCCGACCGCCACCTCGAGGATCGGATCAGAACCCTCTTCAGCGAGTATGCGATTCAGTCGGAGTCAGTCTCCTCGACATCGCTTGCAACACAAGTATTGGAAGGCGGCCATTCCTTCGATTTGGTTGTGGTCGAGCTTGCAGACAGCCTGGCTTTTTCCGACTCCCTGGCACAAGTCTTGGAACGGAAAAAGACTAATCGTCCCAGAATCCTTGCCCTTGTGCATGATGATTCCCAAATCAAGAGTTCGGCTTTCATCGACGTTGTGCTTCCCCTGCCTTTGATCAACTCGGTGTTGTTCAATGCCCTGCTGCAATTGTTTGGACGAGCGGAAATGCAGAAAACCGAGGCATGCAAGCATGTCCCTGAAAATCCAGCGCTGCAGGTCCTGGTGGTCGAGGACAATGCAACCAACCAGATCATTGCCAAGGAGATTTTAGAGCGCGAGGGTTGGACCGTCCACCTAGCCGCCAACGGGAAACTTGGCTATGAGATGTTCCTTGGGTTGGAAGAGGTCCTCGATATCGTGTTGATGGACCTGCATATGGACGTGATGGACGGATATGAGTCCTCCTCCTTGATCAGGGCGAAGAACGAGAACATCCCGATCATCGTCACCAGCGCCGACCTGATGGAAACAGTCCAAAGACGCTGCAAGGAGATCGGGGTGACCGACCTGATCGGCAAGCCCTACGATCCCGACCAGCTTGTCAGCAAGGTATCAGTTCTGGCTCTTGCTTATCACCAAAGAAGGCCCAGAATAGATTTTGAACGCGGCATATTCAGTGTGGGTGGAGACAAAAACCTCTACCTGAGAGTACTCTCTTCCTTCATATCCGAGCTTGAGCAG
>JAAZAT010000236.1 GCA_012514185.1 Spirochaetales bacterium
ATGATGCGAACGAGAGCATTGTTGGAAAAATTGAGTTCTCCATGGATGAGGATGAATCACATGGCACAAGAAGGTTTTTCTCCCTTGCCGGCCACATACTCGATGCCCTGGGTCAAGGCAAAGCGCTTTTCATTGATGAGTTTGATGCCCGATTGCATCCAAACCTTGTGCTTGCACTCGTATCGTTGTTCAACGATCCGTCAATCAATACCAAAGGAGCCCAATTGGTTGCCACGATTCAGAATACAATCGTTCTTCAATCCGATCGATTGAGGAAAGATCAAATCTGGTTTGTACAAAAGAATGCGTGCGAAGCTTCTCGTCTGTATGCACTTTCCGAATTCAAGTCGGTTCAAGTCAGAAAAAGCGAGAATTTTGAAACGAATTACCTGCAAGGCAAATATGGGGCGGTTCCCTACATTCAACGTTTCAACCATTGCAGTGAGGTTGCTTCAGAACAGGAGAAACCGTGGCCTCAAGAGAAGTAGAGAAACTGCGGAGACAAAAGAGCAGGAATCTTTCTCGGAAAAAGCCCACAAGAGCTATGCTCCCAACTTTTCTTATTGTGTGCGAGGGAAAGAAAACCGAGCCATCCTATTTCAATGCATTGAAATTCAAAACAGCAACCATCGAAGTGGTTGGGCAGGGATGCAACACCCTTTCTTTGGTCAGGAGGGCTCAGCAGCTGGTGACATCCAAGGCATTTGATGAAGTCTGGTGTGTTTTTTGACAAGGATGATTTTCCCGATCAGGATTTCAACCAAGCAATAGTACTTGCTTCAGCAAAAGGTTTCCGTGTTGCTTATTCCAATCAGGCGTTTGAATATTGGTTGCTGCTTCATTTCAATGACCATCAGGGAGGCGCATTGCATCGAAATCACTATGCAAAACTAATCAATAAGGCGATACAACCTCTGGGAGCGTGGTATGATGCAACCGTCAGCAAGGTAATTACTCCAGAATTCTTTCACTTGCTTTTTGGCTATGACGCCAAGTATAGGAAACGTAGGGTAGACCTTGCCATTGAACGAGCAAAGCGTATCTATGACCGTTATCCCCACCAATCCCCTGCAGAGGAGGAGTCTTCCACCACCGTGCATGTTTTGCTCGATCGCTTGCTTGCCTTGAGCCGACCATGAAATGGAAGAGACAGGTTTAAACCTGAAAAAGGTACAAAATGTATAGAAAATGGTATTCGAATTGGCAAGAGGGGATACGTCTATGGCAGGTGAGTTCTTTTGACCGCCCGGTTGTGCTTCAATATCCATTGGGTAAGCAATCTTGAATCGCCCTGGCCATGCCGATGCTGGATACTTTGTGATGAACGGTTGAGTTTTGCTTGTGCATCTCAAACCCATCTCCCTTTTCAAGGCCGCCCTTATCCCGTATACTTGGGTAGACTTTTGTCCTAAACCATACACAAGGGGCGTTCCATGCCGCAAAAAGAAGAAGAGAAGAAGCCTGCCGTGCAGGATCCGCAGATACAAGAAAAGCTCTTGAAGACCAGAAGCATCCTCCTTTCCGGGGAGATCAACAAGGAAAGTGCAGAGGCTGTGATCAAGCAGCTCTTGGTGCTTGAAGGGGAGAGCAACGAACCGATCAAGATGTTCATCAACAGCCCCGGCGGTGATGTCGATGCCGGCTATGCCATCTACGACATGGCCCGTTTCGTTACCGCCCCCGTGACCATGATCGGCATGGGCCTGGTGGCCAGCGCCGCCTCCTTGGTACTGTTGGCCGTTCCCGCCGAGCGACGCATTGCACTTCCTAACTCCACCTACCTGATTCATCAGCCGATGAGCGGGATGCGAGGGGTGGCAACCGATATTGAGATTCATGCACTGCATCTGGAGAAGCTGCGTCTCAAGCTCGACGCCCTGATCGCGCAAGAAACCGGCAAGAGTGCCGAAGAAGTCAGATTGGACACCGAACGCGACCACTGGCTCTCGGCAGAAGAGGCCAAGACCTATGGGTTGGTGAGCAGGATTGTCTCTTCCAGGAGTGAGCTGTAACAAGCCATGGCCAAGACAAAATACCTCAGCAAGGCAGAGAAACGAGTTGGCCGAAAGCACATGTACCGCCAGGAGCTGTACAACGGCGTCGCCTACAGCCTGCTCGGTGATACCATCGTGTATCTCTTGGCCATCTACTTCGGTGCAGGCAACATTGCCTTGGGCTATATCTCGTCAGCCAGCTACATAGCCGGCATCATCCTTCCTTTTGTTCCCCAGATGTTCCATGGCCGCAACCAGATCAAGGTGCAATCCCTGGTCTGGCTGTTGCGAGGTGTGGTGTGCCTGGGCTACCTGGGCCTGTATGTGGTGTCCGGCGACCTTGCAGTCCTGTTGCTTCTGGTGGTCTATACGCTGTTCAATGTCTTCCGCATGATCGGCATCGCACTCAACGACTCGACGCTGAAGAACATCAGCAGTGTCTCCAACCGGGGCAAGGTCGTGGCCAATGTCAATGCCGCCTACCAGAGCTCATCGGTTGTGGTGCGCTGTCTCACCGCCCTGGTGCTGGGCGTCCAGCGTTTCGGCGGCCTGGCCGGCCTGATCGGCCTGCAGATGGTCGGCGTATTTGCAAATTTCTTTGCAAGTCGTGAAATGGCCCTCATCCCGTCTCGCAGCACCATCGTGTTCAAGAAGGGTCGGACGGTCATGGTCCTGTTCAAGGAGGCTATGAGCGACCAGAAGTTCCGCCGCCGCCTGATTCTGCGCTGGCTCTCAACGGCGGTCGCCGTAATTTTCGGCCTCACTACACCGTTTATCCGCATTGAGCTGGGCCTCTCCAACTCGGTGGTCGTGGTGTACTCGGTGATCCTCGGAATTTCAGTCATGGCGGCAAGCTATGTCAGCAAGCAGTTTTCCGACCGGCTCGGATCGCGGCCGCTGGTATTTTTCTCAACACTGTTCTCGCTCTTCTTTTTCATGGCCTGGGTCTTGATCACCAAGAGCGTCAATCCCATCTGGTTCTTCATCCTGGGGTTTTTCACCAACTTCTTTGTTGCCTTGATCAGCCTTCTGACCTTCCGCTTGGTCGCCCAGGTCATGCCGGATGATGAAACGGTCGCCTTCAACTCGATGGTCAACTTTGTCATCGCCATCATCGCCTTCTTTGTAGGAATTTTCAGCGGCTTCTTGGCCGATAAAGGCGAAATCGCCCGAAACCTGTTTGTCCTCGATGGAAAGAGTGCAGGCAACGGCTACACCCTGGTCTTTCTCTTCGCCATCGCCCTGACCATGATCGAAACCTTGGTGGCAAGCAGACTGCAGGAAGTGGGTGCCTACTCCTCCCATGAGGCGGCGCAAGTAATCTTTTCGATGCACGGCATCCGGGCTGTTTCCATGATCGAGAAGCTCGAGCGCACCAGCGACCCCGCAAAGCGCCGGTTTTTGATGCTCAGCCTCGGGGAGAACTTCAACAACCTTGCCACCAGCGAGCTGCGCCAGATCCTTGCGAGCCCGTTCTCGCCTGATAAATTGGAGGCGGTGCGCACGCTTGCCGACCGGCCCAGGAAATCGCTGTTGGATGATCTGATCAAGGTGGCAAGGGACGACGACTCCTATGTACAGCTTGACGCCATTGCAGCCCTCGGCTCCTACCGGAAGGAAGAGAAAGCCAGGGATGCACTGCTGCAGTTGATGCTGCACGGTCGTTGGTCGTCGGTGCGGTCGATGGCCAGCAAGAGCCTTGCAAGAATCACCGAGAGCACCGAGTACCTGAATTTGGTCAATGAGCTCAGCCACTCTGCAAAGCACATCGATGAAGTGATCGACTATCTCATAGCGAAGCGGTTCATGGACAAGAACGGCTCCTTCTATCAGGAGTTTTTCATCTCCATCGACCAAGGACGGAGCGCCACCTTCCGCCAAACCCGGTACGCGGTCATTGCAAGCTTTTTGAAGTTCGGCTCTCCGCGCCTCGCCCAGCTCTATGAGCAGATGAACCTGGGCATTCCCAAGGATTTCCTCTCCCCGTTCCTCACCGAGGCCCGGGACCTGAATCAGATCGACCTGTACTACTCTGAGGTGCTTGCGTATTTCAAGAATCAGGACTGGGTGGCTCTCAGGGACTTCTGCCTGGGAATCTTGGACAACAGCGATGTCAGCTTCGACCCCTGCTTTGACAACCTGAAGAAAGGACTCTTGCACTCACGGGACATGGATATGGCCTTGTTCGATGTGCAGGATGCCCTGGCAATACTCTATTTCAGCTATTCATTGGGCAAGAACGCCAAGAGCTGAAGCAAGAAGCTTATCTCTCTGCCTTTGGTAACATGCTTATCGTACTGCTTCTCTGCCTGTTGTTGCTTTGTGGTTGCTCATGCGACATCGAGCACGATCCAAAGACGTTCAGGGTGCTCTCCTACAATGTGCAAAATCTGTTCGATGCCCGGTTGGACGGAGGAGAGTATCCTGAGTATCAGGATCCTAAGGTCTGGAACGATCGTTCCTATCGCATGCGCCTGGACTCCCTGTCCAAGGTGCTGCTCAGTGACAAGCTTCTCTATCCCGATGTCATCATCCTGCAGGAGGTGGAAGGTCCCCGCGTTGTGGAGGACCTGCTCAGTCTGCATCTGGGACGGAAGGGCTACCGCTGGTATGCCGTAGCGAAAGGATTCGATGCCGCCATCTCGGTTGCTGTCATCAGCCGCCACCCCATCGCATCCACCCTGGTGCATGCCGCACCGAAAATTCGGCCGGTGCTGGAGGCGGTCATCGCTACCGAAGCGGGAGAGATCAGCTTGTTCGCCTTGCACGCAAAAAGCCGGATAGGGGATGGGGCCGACCTTCGGCTCTCTTTGGCCAAGGTTGTATCGCGGGCATCGTATGAGAGAGCCGGCTCTGCCGTATTGCTGTGTGGCGACTTCAATGAGGATCCTTTGAGTGTGTGGGACTCTACGGTCTCTGCTCCTTCATTGGTCGATATGAATCATCCAGATGCAAGCAGGCTTCAAGCATCAGGAGCACTCGCTCTGGTGGGAGACAGTACTTCTCTTGCTCCCGGGCTGTTCTACTGTCCGTATCTGGATGAGAAATGGAAGGGCGGTGCGCCCGGTTCCTGCAGCTGGGATGGCATATGGCACCGTTATGACCAGATTCTGGCAAACGGCAAGCTGTTTGACGGGATGGGGTGGGAGTATGAGAGCTTTTCCATAGAGAACCTGCCGTCACTGTGCAGCAGCGACGGCAGGCCCTATGCGTGGAATATTCGAACGTTGCAGGGCTACAGCGACCATTTTCCGGTCCTGATGACCCTCAAGCGGCGATAATCATTTCACTTTTGGAAACTTGAGCTCGTAGAAGATCTGCTCAAGTTCCAAGGCGATGTTGATGTTGTGCACGACCGGCATCTTTCCGTCTTCGGTCGCCTGGGGCTTGAGCGTGATGGGACTGAAGTTCAAGATGCCCATGACTCCGGCCTTGAGCAGCCGTTCATAACTGTCCGAGGCTGCCTGCTCGGGGACGGTGATGATGCCCGCTGTCACTTGCAGAGCCTCCACCACCTCATCAATCCTGCTGATGGGGTAGATGGGCACCGGGTGGGAGGCGTCGCTGTAGACCAAAGGGTCGCTGTCGAAGCCTGCTACGATGCGGATGCCGTCGGGCTCGAAGCCGTTGTAGTGCATCAGAGCCTTGCCGATTCTTCCGCAGCCGATGATGATGCAGTTCTGGCTGTCTCCCTTGCCCAGGATTTCTCCCAAGGAGACGAGCAGGTCATGAATTTCATATCCGCCCCGTTTCTGCCCATGGATTCCCAATTGGGAGAAATCTTTGCGTACGATTGCAGCCGAAACTCCGGCGGCATCGGCTAGGTTATGTGCAAACACTTTCTCAAGTCCGATGGTCTTCAGACGATTAAGGGAGCGATAGTATCGGGTGATTCGTATGAGTTGGTCGTTGTTCATCTCACTTACTCCTATTTATGTGAAAAAGTGTACATTAACTCTCATCATTGGTCAATATATTGTTCTGAAAATTCGAGTGTTGTAGATAAAACCCCGTTTTATACCAAAAATGTTATGTACAAGCTTGCTGAAAAAGTGCTAGGATACCCACAACGTTTATTTGGGTACTGGAGGTTACATGTCGGACAATAACGAATTCACGTTCTCTCCCGCTCTGGTGTCTTTCATCAAGGAATGGAAAACCAAGCCGGGCAATCTCATCATGGTGCTCCATAAAATACAACAAGAACAGGGGTACATCTCCCGCGAAGCGGCGGATCAGGTGGCAGCCCTTCTTGACGTACCGTTGGCCACCATTTGGGGTGTTGTATCATTCTACCACTTCTTCAAGCTGACCAAGCCGGGCAAGCACAACATCCAGGTATGCCTGGGTACGGCTTGTTATCTGAAGGGTGCGCAGCCGCTCATTGACGAGATCGACAAGCAGTTGACGCTGCCGGTGGGAGCAGTTACCGAGGATGGAAACTTCTCTCTTGAGGCTGTGCGATGTGTTGGCTGCTGCGGGCTTGCCCCCGTATTGACTGTCGGTGGAGAAGTTTTCGGCAAGGTCACCAAAGACCAGATTTCCGGAATCATCGCGAAGTTCAGGTAAGAAGAGAGGCGCTCTTCGCAATGCATATCTGCATCGACGACTATCTGCTTGATATCGTACAGAACTCCTTCGAGGCAGACAGCCGCCAGGTTGAACTGGTGGTGGACCAAACCGAGGACAGGATCGCCTGCACGGTTCGCGACAACGGGAAGGGGATGGATGCAGAGGTTCAGAAAAGGGTGCTCGACCCGTTCTACACGGATGGGAAGAAGCACGTAAAACGTAAGGTTGGATTGGGGCTGCCGTTTCTCAACCAGGCTTGTGAAGCCTGCGAGGGAACCTTCGCTCTCCACTCCGAAGTCGGGGTCGGTACCACCGTTGAGTTCAGTTTCAACCTGGCCCACCTTGACGCTCCTCCACTTGGGGACCTGTGTGCAACGTTCGTCATATTGCTGGCACACCCGCTGGCAAAGGATTTCGTCATCAAGCGGACGATCAGCACAGTAAAAGGTTCGACGGGCTACCGGCTGGATAAGCGGGAGCTTGAGGAGGTCCTCGGGACCTTGACCACCAGTGGAACATTGAACCTGCTGAAGGAGTATGTTGCTTCACAGGAAGATGATGTCCGAGCGTATTACGTGAATCTGGATGTACACAAGAACAAAGCGCCGCTTTCCAAACAACAGGAGATGTGAACATGGCTAAAATGACACTTGAGGAGCTGAGAAGGCTCAGGGAACAGAAACAGGGCGAGCTGCAGAAGCGCGACATCGAAGGGAAGGACTCCCGCATTGTGGTGGGAATGGGTACTTGCGGTATTGCCGCCGGTGCCAAGACTGCACTTGACACCTTCCTTGAGGTCCTCGAAGAGAAGAAGATTGAGAACGTCTCGGTCACCCAGACCGGATGCATGGGCTTGTGCTATGTAGAGCCGACCATCGAGGTCATCGTTCCCGGCATGCCCGACGTAATTTATGGAAAAGTGGATGCTGCAACCGCTCGCAAGATTGTTGAGCAGCACATCATCGGCAAGCAATTGGTGACCGACCATATGTTCGATCGGCCGGCAGCTGACATCATCAAGAAGAACGGGGGTAAAT
>JAAZAT010000220.1 GCA_012514185.1 Spirochaetales bacterium
GGAGCATCTTTCCAAGAGTCAAGCACGACAAAGTCTGGGTCTTGAAGACCGGTTCACCATTTTGTTGAATCTCGGAGGAGAGGGAATCGGTTCAACCGCCTTGATAAAGCAATTGATCAAAAATAAACTTGCCTGGCAGGTGGTTGTCGTGGGAAATCTATCTGAACACACCAAGCTGCGATTCCATGCGCTTGCCAGAGAACTGCCGGGGATGAACATTCATACTCCAGGTTTTGTTTCCAATATCGGCCTGTACATGCTCGCCTGTGATGTACAGGCCGGGAAGGCCGGGGCAAATGCCTTGATGGAGTCCCTCTCGCTGGGACGACCATTTATGATCAATGAGCTGTTGCATGCAGCACGTGATACCCAGGCCTTCTTTGATGAATACAAGGTTGGATGGGTGATACGTAGACCAAAGCAACAAATGATTACTCTCAAGAACTTTGCTGAGGATCAACAGGCTCAGCGACTCATGCAGGAAAGGCTTGCTTCCCTGCCGCTTTCTTTCAGCAGCGATCTATTCGTCAACCTTCTGCTCAATGAGATGCAAGCTCTTGCAGATTGACTGATTTTCTCCTATTCTTTGCTCATGCATATAGCACTTTTGTATGTGGATGCAGGGAAAGGGCATATTACACCGGCACGGGCACTTTCCGATGCATTCCAAAGACTCGGCCATACTACTGTTGTAGAGAATTTGTTTGCAACAGTCGGCGCGCCCATGATCAATTGGATCAGCAAGTACAACTGGCGCCTCCAGTTGCATTTTCCCAAAATGGAAACGAAGGTCAATGCCAAAAGTGACACCGTGGCCAATGCCAAGCTGGTACGCTACGTAACCACACACTCCCACGCCGTCAAGGATTTCCAAGACTGGTACGAACAGGTCAAACCCGATCTTATCGTGGTACCCCATTTCCTTGCAGCTTCAATAATCCAGCCGCTCGTAGACTTGCTGCAACTGCAGGTGCCGGTATTTGAATATGCGGCGGATGTGGTTTTCACTCCTAATCTTGGTATAAACAAACATCTCGACCGGCTCTACATCTGCACGGAAATCGGCAGGGAGCTTGCCATTCGTGCGGGCCAACCCGAGCATACCATCCGTATCTGCCCCTTCCCACTGAAAACCGAGCTCATGCAGTCCAAGCCGTTAAGCAAGCAGGATGCACGAAAGAAACTCGGCCTCAAAGATTTGTTTACTGTTTTGCTCAACCTTGGAGGCGAAGGCATCGGGACTGCAGACTTCCTGGAGGAGGTTGCAAGACGCAATCTAAACTGGCAGGTGATTACCGTCGGAGAGCTCAGCGGCAGTACAAAACTGCATTACAAGGCATTCAAGGAGAACCATCCCGATTTCCCATTGCACACGCCCGGGTTTGTAAAGAACATTCAGGACTATATCTGTGCCTGTGATGTACAGGCTGGGAAAGCAGGAGCAAATGCCTTGATGGAATCATTGTTCCTGCAACGGCCCTTTCTTATCTCAAGCCTGCTCTATGCGGCCTGGCCCACCACCATTTTCTTCAACCGTCGAAACGTCGGTTGGGTGGAGAACGACGTAACCAGGCAGGTGGATATTCTCCAAGCCTATAGCGAGGATCCAATACAGCAGGAAGCGATGCTGCAAGCCTTTGCGAAGCTTCCCTTGGTCTTCGACAGCGACGCCTTTGCGAGGCAGATTCTCGACGACGCTGCTGAAGTAAGGAAAACAAAGTTTGGCATTGCATCGGTATGAACCGGACCTTTACAACAGCATGATGACTCTCTACTATTAGTATACTATACGCCGAGGAGAGTATGGTGCAGATGCTTATCAAAACAATTCTGCGCTACAAGCTGTTGTTCCTTGCCATAGTACTTGTTTGTACACTCTTCGCCATCATTCTGCTTCCTCAGCTCCGACTCAACAGCGAATACATCAATCTCCTCCCTCCGAAACCTGAACACCTCGAAATCTCAGAGGATGTTCTTTCCACGACGACTCAAGACTCAAAGGATGTATACTGCCTGTTTGAAGGAAACGCAATTTTCTCAATGCAGGCGTTGAATGCCCTGCAAGGAGTCCTTGCAGAGATTGAGGCCATAGAGGGGCTCAGGCCTCCTCTCTCGGCACTCTCATTCATCACCTTCCAGAAAAAGGGAACCCGCCTTGCAAGTATTGCCCTGAATCCGAACAAGAACAATGAGCCTTTCACGGAAGAGAGTGCAGCATTGTTCGCACAGCGACTGCGTACAGACAGAATCGCCAGAGGCCTTCTCTCCACTGAAGACGGGGATTCACTGCTGATACAACTCTCCTTTCAACCGGATACGGAATACAGTAACGAGATTTTTGACGCGATTGCACATACGTTGGATCGTCTACGTGCATATGGCAGTATCTCACTGGTCGGAACTCCGCTCTTCGAAGAGCGTGTCCAGCAGTATTTGACCTACGACCTGGAGCGATTGCTTTCGCTCTGCCTTCTTGTCATCGTCCTTATGTTTTTCCTTGCCTTCCGCTCCAAGCGAGCGGTAATCATTCCGTTTTCCTTGTCTGTAATCGCGTTGCTCTGGACATTGGCCGTGATGGTTCTGCTGGACTATGAGCTGACAGTGGTCAACATCATCGTTCCTTCGATGGTTCTCATCCTGGGCTCTTCCTATGCAATTCATATTCTCAGCGAATATTTTCAGACCATCAAAGCCGATAATACCATGGAAGAGAAGGAAGAGCGGATCATCCTGGCGGTTGGAAGAATCAGCAAGACAATATTCGGAGCATCCCTGACTACCATCGTCGGTTTTCTCAGCCTCGTTCTATGCGAGTTGCAAGCTTTCCGAGAGCTCGGGCTTGCCGTTTCAATCGGCATCAGTTTCTGTGCCCTCTTGTCACTCATCTATATTCCTTCACTGCTTGCCATCCTGCCGAATCCCAAGCAGCAACATCTACGTCGATTCACCCACGGTAGAATCTCCAAGACCTTGCACCAGTGCAGCATTGCATTTGTGCGAGCCTGGCCCATTGCATTAGTCCTGATGGTCTTGTTGATAATCGGCTTTATTGCTGTAAGGAATGACGTGAAACTTGATACCGATTACCTTACATACTTCCCAAAGGACGATCCTCTGATTCAGCGTTCTGTAGCATTCGCCAGAAAAATCGGCGGTTCGGATCCCCATTACATCACCCTCACAGCCCCGGACGATGAACAGGATTACTTCTTTAAGCCCGAGGTGCTGAAACAGGTTTTTGCTTTTGAAAGCCACCTGCTTGCCA
>JAAZAT010000077.1 GCA_012514185.1 Spirochaetales bacterium
AATCGGTGAAACCCGCAGCCTCAATGCCTTTGAGCACTTGCTCACTTAAGGGTAGTTCAGTAAATTTCATTGGTACTATATATCGCCTTTACAAGAAATAGCTGTGTTACACAGAAAGGAGGGACCTCGGGGGAGGACCCTTCCTTATAAAGATAGAGGAAATTATCACTATTGTCCACCAGAGCGGATGGAGTTTATCAATCGTCGAGTTCCCAACTTCTGACAAGATGCATGATCGCCAAGGTTTTTTCAAACGAGGTGGAAAAATCATGCTTGTCTATCCGCGAAAGCGGCATGGCCGCCATGCTGGTGGAGCTGATGAATGCTTCATCGTAGATGCCTGCCGCAATATCTTGCAAAGCAGGTGCCTCGAAGACAACCCGGTATCCCAAAAGCCGCGCTGCTTTCAACACGCGGTCGCGGGTGATACCCAGCAAAACCTGTTCATCAGCGGCTGTATGGATATCCAAGCCCTTGAAAACAAAAAAATTGCTTCTGGTTCCTTCCAAGACCCTATGATGCCGGTCGACCAGCAAAGCCTCGAAACAGCCTTGGCTGCGGGCCTCCTCGAGGGCGATATAGTTGAGCAGCAGGTTGCCGGTCTTGCACGAAGGATAGAGACGCTCCCCTTCGAACGTAATGGCTGCAACTCCTTGGGTGTAATGGGTAGGCGGATAGGTGAGCAAAGCGGAGGCTAGAATGAAGAGCTGAGGATCCTTTCCTCCATAGAGCTGGATTCTCAACGAAGCCTCATCGATTGCATCGACCTGTATCAAATCATGCACCCAACCGCTGATTTGCTGATTGGTAAAAGGATGGGCGAGCTTGATACCTCGAGAGGAGTTCTCCAGACGTACCAGATGGTCGTCCAAATGCACAGCATGGCCTTTTACAACCCGCAGTGCCTCATAGGTTGAGAAACCGAACTGGACCTCCCTGAGGCTCACCGGTACAACAGCATCCTTGGCAAGGATGACCTTGCCGTTATGTATGGCGTGAACACCTACCATGACTCTCTCCTCATCAGGGATACTTGATCAGTTCGCGGGGTTTGCTTCCATTCGGAGGTCCCACATATCCCATTTCCTCCATCTGCTCGACCAGGCGTGCAGCCCGGTTGTACCCTATCTTCAGCCTTCTCTGCAAGTAGGAGGCGGAGGCGCACTTTCGCTCGACAACGATTGCCAAGGCCCGCTGCATGAGCTCATCGTCGTCATTCGCATCGACGCCGTCATCACTCTCCGAATCCGAGGCTTTCTGCTCCTCGTCCTCGAAGAAGGACTCATCGATGAAGTCGGGTACGCCCTGGCTTGAGACGAATTTGACCACCTGCTCAACCTCATGGTCGCTGAGGAAGGAACCTTGGATGCGCTCGGTCGCCGGATTGCTGCTGGACATATAGAGCATATCGCCCTTTCCCAGCAGCTTGTCGGCGCCCTGCTCATCAAGAATGATGCGGCTGTCGGTTGCACTGGTGACTGCAAAAGCTATCCGGGTGGGGATGTTGTTCTTGATGACCCCGGTGATGACATCCACCGAAGGCCGCTGGGTCGCCAGGACCAAATGGATTCCCACGGCCCGGCTCATGGCTGCAAGACGGCTGACCTTGCTCTCCATATCTTTGCCCACCAGGTGCATCAGGTCTGCAAATTCATCGATGACCACCAAAATATAGGGGAGTCTCTCCCGTGCCAGATGACTTGCTTCAATCTTTTCATTGTACCCGATGATGTTCCGGACACCGAGGCCCTGCAAGAGCTTATAGCGCCTGTCCATCTCATAGAGACAGAAATCCAGGGCCTTGAGCGTCCGCTTCGCTTCGGTGATGACCGGCGTAAGCAGATGGGGAATGCCATTGTATACATTCAGTTCAACAATCTTCGGATCGACAAGAATCATGCGCACCTGCTTGGGACTGCAACGAAACAAAACCGAACAAATCAACGAATTTACGCAGACGCTCTTACCGCTGCCGGTGGAGCCTGCGATCAAGAGATGCGGAGCCTTGATCACATCGATGACAACCGGCTCGCCCATCAGGTTGCGCCCCAGCACCATCGGAATGCCAAAACCCGCTGGAAGCGAGCCGAGCATCTCCCGGAAGCCGATGATGTCCCGCTTGAGATTGGGAATCTCAACCCCGACGGCCGACTTGCCGGGAATGGGGGCCACGATCCGGACCTGAGTGGCTGCCAAAGCGAGTGCGATGTTGTCGGAAAGATTGACGATTGAGTTGACCCTCACCCCGGCAGCAGGCAGCAGCTCAAACATCGTGACCGTAGGACCGCGTACAATATTGACCAACTCGACGGTGACATTGAACTCCTGCAACGTGGTGACGAGCACCTCGCCGCGTTTGAGCGTAGTTTCATCAATGACATCAGAGACCTTGGGATAGGTGACCAGCATCGATTCACTGGGAAATTGGTAGGTGATTCGGTTTGCAGTGATCAAGGCGCTGCCGCTCAAGCCGCCGACTCCGCTCGAGGGCTCAAGCAGGTCGGCCTCATCCTCGCTCTCCTGCTCCACGATCGGTACATCCTCGCTGAAGCCTCCATTGATCGGTCTTGCCGTGCTCTGACTTGCAAAAAGCTTTTCTACAGGCTTGGGGACTTCAATCTCTCTTTGCTTCTCAGGGGCAAAGAGCGGATGGGAAGGTTTCTCTTCATAGCGCACCGAGAGCACCCGCTCCTTGATGGAGAGCGGCTCATCGTTCTGCTTGGGAACCACCGGTTCGTCCTGCTTGGTTTGCTGTTGTTCTACAGCCTCAGCAAGCATACCCTTCGCCCGGCCTTTGGGCTGTTCGCTCTTCTCATGTCTCTTATGGGGTGCCTTGCCTACCGCCTCGAGTGCGCCTTGGAGAAAACCTGACAACTGGACAGGCTCTTTCGGCTGCGGCTCCGGTTCACTCTGCTTTTGGGCGAGCTCGAGCTGTTTGCGCTCCAGGTAAGAAAGCCCGTTGTTTCGTTTGCGTTCTTCGGTGAGTGCATGCAAAGCACCGATGCTGACCTTGCCGTGCACCTGGATCTCATCAACCTGGATAACATCCCGCTCGGAAGGCTTGGAGATGCTCGCTCTTCGTTTGGAAAGACTGCCCAAAGGAGGCACTTCGGCGATGGGAGGAAAGTTGACCTGTTGGTGGCCGAGCTCGACGCCCTCTTCCACCTTGTCCTCCACCACCGGTTTTTTTATCAGGGTGACCTGGTCCTCCTCTTCAATCGGCTGTTCACGTTTTGAACGCTTTGCGAATACAGAGTGCCTGCCCGCTTTCTTTTCTTGTTTCTGTTTTTGCTGTTCGGCCTTCTGTTCCATCATCCGCCGGCGGCGCTCCTGTCGATCAAGCTTGGCGGCACGATACCTATCCAAGGCATCGCCGAGCAAGGTGAAGAGAACGAACAAGGCTGTTTCGGCAATGAAAATCAACACCACCTTGAATGAGGCGTTGCGTGGGTCGGCTGACGAGGAGAGCAGGATATCGGAGAAAAAAGGCCTGTTGCTCTCCTGCAGGAGATGAGAAAGGGTGTACAGGGTGTAGGTCATGATTGCCGTATGGGGTATGAGGATGTAGGAGAAAGGTTTCTTGGAACGGAAGTTGAAAATCATGATGCCCCAGACGAGCAAAAGCAAGCCCAGAGGAGCCAGACCGAAACGGGAAGGCTCTACGGTGAAGGAGAAAATTCGACTCAGCGCTGCATGCATCCGCACCAAAAGAGGATTGGTGATACCAAACAACGGGAGAGCGACCAGTGCAGCCACCACAA
>JAAZAT010000174.1 GCA_012514185.1 Spirochaetales bacterium
TGTCAACTTCATAACCTGTTCATGGATATCGCATATACCCAGTCCGGTATCGATGAGCAGGCTGTAGGTTGAACCATTGAGAAGATAGCAATGCGTCTCCTCCCAGTGGCGGTACTCACTGAGTATGCATGTGTCCGATTCGATCTCATCGATGGTAAACCAATTGTTCATAAAGCCTCCATGAATTCAGAAATAAAGCAGAATGAGTCTCAGATGGGCAAAATGCCGGGATTATTCTGGAAGCCCGTCAAAAACATGGATATGCTGAAGGTCATGATCCCAATTTGCTTTATCGGCAGCAAAGATATGGGCGTTGGGTCGGATGGGTACTTCGGAATCGAGACAGCCTGCCGGAACCACTACGAGCGATCCGTCTTGTTGGACGTTTGGCAGGGCCGAACCGCATTCTTTGCAGAAACTTTTTATATGTCCGCTTGCTTGGTAATCGAAGGTTTTGACCAGGTGCTCTCCCGTAAGCCAATTCAGGGTAGCAGAAGGAGCAAATAGGTTTGCAGCGTGTGCCGACCCGGTGTCCTTGCGACAAAATCTGCAATGGCAGAGGTAGAAACTCTGAAAATCACCTCGTACTTCGAATGTGACTTTCCCACAAAGACAAGATCCTTTGTGTTGATTCATGACTGACTCCTTTGTTCCATGATGCCGGTATCTTGGTGTGCTGTCCAGCTGGGTAAAGCTCACTCAGTTTGTCTTTCCAATAAGGCTAATGCCTCATTTTGAGAATGCGGTCTACCTATGAGATATCCTTGAATCTTATCGCATCCATGTGTGAGCAAGTAGTGTTTTTGGGTTTCCGTTTCAACTCCCTCTGCAACAACATAATGACCCTGCTTATGTGCCATTGAGATAATATCGCCGGTTACTGTTTCCTCTTCTCGCAGATGTTGCAGTCTGCTGATGAAGGATTGATCGATCTTGATGCAATCCACCTGCAATTCACGTTCTCGCGCGAATGAGGAGAATCCCGTTCCAAAGTCGTCTAGAGCTATATGAAAGCCGGTTTGTCGCAATAATCGCAGCAATCGGTTGATTTCTTGCGTGTTTGACTCAAAAATTGACTCAGTTATCTCAAGACATATCAAAGCAGGATTCGTCTGTGTTGCTTCAACCAGATGCATGAGGTTTGCTACGAACTCTTTTTTCAGTAACTGAATAGGCGACACATTGATTGAGATCATGATATGATCATGGCCGGCTTCTCGCAATGCTTTCTGAAAGTTCAGTGATTTGGAAATAATACATTCTCCTAGTGCTATGATGAGCTTCGTTTTCTCCAGAAGAGGAATGAATTCCAAGGGAGGAACGACCCCCAGCCGGTTGCTTTTCAATCTAGAAAGCGCTTCAAATCCTGTAACTCTATTCGTTTTCAAGTCAAGAATTGGTTGGAATTCGAGATATAATCTGCCCTCGTCAATTCCAGAAGCAATCTCATTCAACTCTTTCAGAAGGATATGCTCACGTTCTATTTCCAACTCCAATTTCTTGTTGAAGAAGCAGTAACCACTATCCTGCTCGAACCCTGCGAGTGATTTTTCAGAGGCGACCAGTACATTCCTGAACAGGGTATCGGAATCGTGCTGTGCATACCCCTCGAGTTCAAGAACTCCTATCCCCCACCCAATACGCTCAATGGCAAGAAGAGGGTGCAGCTGTTGCGATATCTTCTGCACGAATGAGGTTGTTTCTTCGCTTTGGTGACAGTTCCGAACATAGTAGGTGAATCGGTATTCATGGGTGTTGAACAGGATGTGGTCAGCATCCTGCAGCATTTTCAGCTCAGCGGCAATTTTGCATATGACTTTTTGGCCTTGGGCAAATCCATAGGTCATGCTTATGCTGTTAACTGTGCTGATGTTGACGCATACAAGCGCCCTTCCTGATTTTTGATCGGTCACTCTTTCTTGGTCAAGCAACCGTTCCAACGCCCTTTGGTTGGGAAGTCCTGTGTTTTGATCATATTCATGAATGTGCAACAGCTGCTTTTCATAGGTTTCCTTTTCCGTTATATCCAAAATGATACCTTGCAGGGATTCAATGGTTCCGGATTCATCAAACACCCCTTGGCCGGTTTCAAGGACCCACTTGAGCTGTCCATTGGAGGCGATGATTTCGTATTCATCCTTGAAAATCCGTTTTCCCTGTATTGCATCGTCCCAGGCGCTTTGAATCCGTTCTCGGTACTCCGGTGCGATGATATCGGCATAGGGTATGGACCTGTTCTGTACAATTTCTTCAGGCAGGAATCCCGTCAATGCATGGCAGCCTTCTGATACATACTCCATCGTCCAGGATCTATCGTATAAACATCGATACGCCATGCCCGGAAGATGCCTGAGAAGAATATCCTTGCTGCGCTCATTCTGCGCCAGCTCTTCCTCCAGCTTCTTGCGTTGGGAAATGTCTGAAATCAGACAGAGTTGCAGGGTGATGTCCTCTTCTGTGAGAAGAATCGGTGCTACGATGATGTTGGTCCAAATGGAAGATCCATCAGGCCTGAGATATCGTTTATCCATTGTATAGCCATCAATTTCGCCTGATTCGAGCTTGCTGAGATTGTTCAAATCCAGCGGCAGGTCCTGGGGATGGGTGAATTGCGACCAGCCCAGGGTGTGGATTTCCTCTCGTTTTCTTTGCAGTATTGTTTCAACCATCGGACTGATGCTGTATGGTGCAAAGGCTCCTTCCGTTATTTCTTCTCCATTCTTGGAAATATAGATGTCTACAGGCGATTGTGGGAATATTGCATTGAACAAACGTGCAGGGGTTTCGTATGCCAGACACTTTCGCCTGAGTTGCATCCGCTCCCTATGAAATCGGATCCGCAATTTCAGACTATCGGTGAGTATCGGCCTGCGGTAGTAATCAATATCAGCAATTGCTTCACAGTCGATCGACGCTTCCTGTGTGTAATCGTCGATGATGAGCAATTTGGGTATGCCTTTGTATGAGGAGCTGCCAAGGATGGTAGCCCTTGCCGTTTCGTAATCGATCCCGCTGCTGCCAATGTTGATTATGAACAGGAATATTGATTCCTGAGTTTCTGGAAGGGTGCAGCAATCGGCCATGGTGACAATTGAGCTCTCTTGTGAAATCATCCCAAGTACAGCCAACTCACACATATCAAAACCTAAGGCAACAATTTTCTCCGTCATCATACAGCCTTTGTATGCAATATGCATAGCAAAATATTCAAGATTGGTAATAGTACCATACCTTCTGCCAAGAATTCTTGAGAACTGCATCGTCCGGATGCTGCGAAAATCGAAAATTGTCACAGAAAAACGCATCGTACTTGGAGAAATATTTGGTGTCTATAAGTATAGACTGAATAGAAAGTTCCTCTCAGAAAAAAGTATTGTAGCTTCTGCAGCAATGTTATTCAATGGCTTCAGCAAAAGTAAGTTCGCTTCAGGACTGTAAGAAGGGTGCATTGCCCTTATCTGTCGGTATGAGTATTTACATACCATCAGGGATGTTTCTTTGTCATCGATGAGTTGACTCCTTGAAGTAAAATCCGTTCAAACTCCCCTACCTTGTTGAACACCCCCATGAAACGTACCTCGATATTCAGGCTTGAACCTGATAGGGATCTGAAGCGTTGGAGTGTTCGGTGGCAGGTATGAATAATCTGAATTCAGTGCTGTTGGAAGGGAACCTTGTCAGAAATCCTGAACGAGTGGAACTTGGAGAAAATGCAAGTAAGATGACGAAATATACCATAGCAGTCAACCGGTTCTTCCGAGATGCAAAAGTAGAGGCGGTGGAGAAAGTGATGTTCTTCACGATCCAAACATGGGGCGCCCTGGCTAAAAGCTGGTTGACCTACCTCAACAAGGGCAGGAGAGTGCGGGTAGTGGGGAGACTTCGCCAAGAGCGCTGGACCGACAAGGATGGAGGGAATCGGGAGGCATCATCCTGGTGGCCGAGCATGTCGAGTTCAAGAAAGAGGCTAATACAACTTCCAAAGCAGAAGAGCGTGAAGAGCTTGATGAGATTGACCAAGAGATTGCATTCTGAGTGTACATGTGCTCATGTTTGTTTTTAGCCTCCCCTGGATGAAATAGGGGAGGCAGTACCATTTCGCAGTGGCTGTCTAGGAGAAAGTCTCTCCAATGCGTGCACCGTCACTTCTAAAAGTGTAAACTATTGCGTGACTATATCAAACCAATCCCTAGGTAGATTGCTTTGATGAAATAGTATATTTTTATATTGTGAATCACATGGTAGATTACTAACCATTGAGGATAGTGATTTGAGGTGCCGACTTTATAGATGATAAAGATTGCATCAATGTTGAAGAGCGATTCGATCGGTTTTCACCGAAAATAAAGGTCACAATGGCATGAAAAAGAAATTGGACAAACGAATCATGATCAGGAACTCGACAGCTGAATTTTTAATATTCACCAGCCAAGCTGGAGAGGATGGAATTGAAGTTCGGGTTGAGAATGAGAATGTGTGGCTTACACAAAAGCTGATTGCGAAACTCTTTGGTGTCGAGGTTAATACGATCAACTATCACCTGAAAGAGATTTTCAATTCGGGGGAATTGATGGCTGAGGCAACTATTCGAAATTTTCGAATAGTTCAAACCGAGGGTTCACGTGAAATTGCCCGCGATATTGCGCATTATAATGGGTCAATCACTTTTCCTGTGGGATTGGATAAAGCTGTCACAAAGTATAGAGAATCAAGAGCATCTGAGTATCTGAAGCTGATTGCATAA
>JAAZAT010000086.1 GCA_012514185.1 Spirochaetales bacterium
CATGAAACGATCAAAAGGGATGCACCTTGAACCGAATCACCTGCTGCTTATCGGGTTCTTGGTCATAATCCTGTCAGGTTCGATGATGCTGAGTCTGCCCATCGCCCAAAACCCCGGCCAAGACGTTGCCTACATCGATGCCCTGTTCATCTCTGCAAGCGCAGTCTGCGTCACCGGCCTTGTCACCGTCGATGTCGCCCTGACGTTCTCACTGTTTGGACGAACGTTAATCGCCATCCTGATACTTCTTGGGGGCTTGGGCTTCGCCTCCATAGTCATCTCCTTCAGTCTGCTTCTGGGCATGAACGTCAACCTTTCCAAGCGCCTGTTCATCAAGGAAGCGTACAACCTCTCCTCAATGAAAGGCACATTGCATATTGTCCGGGCAGTCCTGGTCTCTTCCTTTGTAATCCAGGGATTGGGGACGGTTGTGGAATACTTCGTATTTCTCCGATCCTACACCCCTATGGACGCTTTCGGCCATGCCCTCTTCAATACCATCAGTGCTTTCAACAATGCCGGCTTTGACTTGATGGGGGGCTATCGCAGCCTGACAGCCTATCAGGGCGATGCAGTGATGAACCTGACAACAGCATTTCTCATCATCCTCGGTGGAAGCGGCTTCTTCGTGCTTGCCGATATTGCCAGAAACCGAAGATGGTCGAATCTGAGCATGCACAGCAAAATCGTACTAGTGATGAACATCTCACTCATCGCCTTGGGTTTTCTTATCTTCTTGGTTGTCGAGCATCTTTCGCCTCTTGCTGCTTTCTTTCAGAGTGTTTCGACCAGGACAGCCGGTTTCAATACCGTCGATATCGCCTCCTTCTCCCAAGTCGGCTTGCTGGTTGCCATGCTGCTCATGTTCATCGGGGCCTCTCCCGGGTCAACCGGCGGCGGTATCAAGACCACGACGACCTTCGCCCTGCTGCTTAGTCTCGGCTCGCTGATATTCAGACGCGAGAGCGCGGCCTTCAAGCGCAAGGTGGGCGATGAGAGCATACTCAAGGCCTTCCAGGTGCTGTTGCTCTCCTTCTTGGTGGTGCTGTTCGGCACACTCTCCCTGTTGCTGATCGAAGGGGAATCGTTTGCTTTCCTTGAGGTTCTGTTCGAGACTGTCTCAGCCTTTGCAACCGTGGGACTGTCATGCGGCATCACCCCATCGCTGTCTGTGCTCTCGAAAGTGGTGCTCGTGATGATCATGTTTGCCGGCAGGGTGGGGCCCATCACCATTGCTACCAGCCTCAAGGCCAAAAGTTCTCACCTGGGCCATATTGAAGAACAAGTATTCATCGGTTGATGAGAGGAGCTAGAGGATATGAAAAAAGAGTTTGACCCCAATGCATTTGGCATCATAGGACTGGGACGCTTCGGCCTTGCCTTGGCCCTTGCGCTGACCGAGGCCGGAAAGCACGTGATAGTCCTTGAGATCGAGGCGGAGAAGCTGGATGCGGTCAAGGACCAGATCGAGAATATCTATCCTGTTAAATCAATCACCGCCGAAGTATTGGAGGAGTCGGGCATATCCCACTGCCATACCGCCATTGTCTGTATCGGCAAGGACATCGAGTCGAATATTCTTGCCACCATGAGCTTGGTGGAGCTGGGCATCC
>JAAZAT010000019.1 GCA_012514185.1 Spirochaetales bacterium
TTAATGATTTCCCAAATTCCAACACTATATACGCCTAAGAAGGGTTCTTCCTTGGCCTCCCACGTTTCCTTTTCGGTGCATTAGGGTCCACTACCTTCTTGGGTCTTCCCCTTTTCTTTTTGGCAGGTGTTAGGCGGCAAATTGTTTTATCAGGAAGACGGCCGAAAGTTGCAAAATGCTTTGGTAAGTGTAGCCTAAGCATGGTACATTAGTTGCACATTCTTCTATAAAGGAAAAGGAGAGGGCTTCCCGACCAAAGTTGTCCCTCTCCAGTTTGCAATAATGCTCTTAGAGATTGCCATTGAATTGGCAGAATTGCAAGTGGTCGAAGGCCAAGGGCCTCCTTCCTCCCGATCGTTGGGTTCTTTCTCCTGCACCTTCTGCTGTTCCAGGCTGCACGGCCACGGATGGAGAAAGCGTTATTTCATCACCGACAGTCTTTCCAGCCTCCAGCTGTGGATCCACCGCAAGCTTTGTCCTTGCTGCAGGAAGACCTACACCCTGCTTCCTTTGTGGCTCCATGCATTCAAGTTATTCAGCCTGGAAACCATCTGTCGCATTCTTGCCTGCAGGATCGAGAAAGGACATTTCAGCACCATTCTCGGCATATCCGGCTACCTGCAGCGCAGATGGTGGAAGGGATATTCGGACAGGAGCCGCTGCGGCAGCGACTTCCCTGACCACGGACTGCTGTTTTCCCACCTCAAGAGTACCCTGCGCGGCTGCCTGGCAGCACCACCATCGGTAAGAATCGTGCAAAACAGGGGTCTTTCACTGATGGGGCTGAAGCTTCACTACCCTTCCCACCAACGTTTGTATCTATATGTCCCGAGGTGCATCCCCTAGGCTTTCGGTATCTATTACAGGAGGTACCGCACCTATGGACTCGCAAAAGAAGGAACAGATAGGCCTGTTCCGCTTCGGACTCATTTTCCCCCTACTCGATGACCGTTTGCAGTATGGGGACATCACGCGCAGGATGAAGGAGATCTGCTCCAAGCTGTACGACATTCCCTATTCTGACAGGCGGACGGTGAGCTTGCCCACTCTCTACAACTGGCTCAACGCTTACCGCAAGAACCGCAACATCGAGGATCTGTATCCCCGAGACCGCTCAGACAAGGGGTCACGTAGAAAGCTCAGCAGCGAAACAGAGCAGGCGCTTCTGCTGTTCCGGCGTCAGCATCCGGACATCAAAATCACCACCTTGGTGAGGATGGCCGAGAAGCAGGGCATCTTCCTGCCCTCGGAGGTCGTGGACATGACGCTCATCTACCGGGTGTTCCGCAACCAGGACACAAAAGGAAGAAATCCCAACGACAAGGACATGCGCCGGCTGGAGATGGAATACGTGAACCAGGTCTGGTACCTGGATGCGATGGCAGGGCCGAAGGTGCATGTCGGACAGGGAAGGGAGCGCAAGCTTGTGACATCCAAACTTTTCGCCCTTGTCGACGACAAGTCCCGTCTCATAACCTACGCCCGTTTCTACCGCGATGAGACCAGCGACAGCCTGCTTGACTGCCTCTGGGGGGGCTTCAATGCACGGGGACTGCCTCGCCAGTGTCACACAGACAACGGGGCCGCCATGCGGGACGAGCGCATAAAACTCGGCTGTGCTGCTCTGGAGGTGAATTTCACACATTCCAGACCGTACACACCAACAGGTAAGGCGAAGGTGGAGCGCCTGTTCTCGACGGTGAGGATGCAGTTTCTGCCCACCCTGGGCGATGAGCCGCTGGAGCTGTATGAGTTGAACAAGCGGTGGGTGGCGTACCTTGAGGAGTACAACGACAGGTATCATTCGGGCATCGGGATGTCTCCCCTGCAATGCTACCTCTCCGAGGTTCAGGCCGTCAGGCCGGCCCCGCCGGACCTGCCCAGGCTGTTCAGAAAACGCGAGATACGGACGGTGAGCAAGGCCAGGACCGTAAGCCTCGACTCGGTGCTGCTCGAGGTTCCGCTGGGCTATTCGGGCAGGAAGATCGAGCTCAGGTACAACACCACCAGCGATGTAGAAGCTTTTTATGAGGGTGTGAGCATCGGAATGCTCAAGCCGGTGGACTACCAGGCCAACTCGCGGGCTCATAGGATGCAGGGGGTGCAACTGTGAATACCGACATCCGTACCTTCTACGGGTTCAAGCAGATACCGTTCTCACCGGAACTGAAGCCGGAGCAGATGTACCTGCTCTCCTCGATGGTGGAGATCAGCAAGAAGATACAGTTCGCCATCCAGAACAGCATGTACTTCACCCTCATCGGTGATGTGGGGGCGGGAAAGTCGACGACGTTGCGTTACGTACTCTCCCAGCTGCCTGCCAAGAGCTACCAGGTCATCGACCTGGTGGGCGGGCAGTGGAGCTTCGTCGAGGTGCTCAGGCAGCTCATGGCATCGCTTGGGCTTTTCACCAGGACCAACCAGCCCTCCACCATGCTCAGGCAGATCCATGAGGCGCTGGACCTCATCTACAACGACGGAAAGCGGCCAGTCCTGGTCATCGATGAGTGCCATCACTTCACCGGTGATTTCTATGCTCAGCTCCACCTCATAAGCCAGCAGAATCTCGCCAAGGCAAATGTGATACCGATCGTCATGTGCGGGCAGGAAGGCCTGTTCGAAAAGCTGCGCAACCCGCAGGCACGCCCGCTCATGAGCAGGATACTCGACGGATACAACCTTCGGAGCCTCACCCAGGATGAGTGCTTCGGATACATCGAGCACCACCTGAAGACTATCGGCGGCCGCGGTTCGGAGATATTCGACAAGCCTGCGCTGATAGCCGTCAGCCAGGTGTCGGCGGGTATCCCCAGGAACATCAATTCCGTATGTCTGTTGGCATTGCAGCACGGCATGGAACAGGGCCTGCAGACCCTCTCGGCAGAGGTGATCAGGAAAGTGACCAAGAACTGGTGGGAATGAGAGGAGTAGGAATAACGACCATGGATTCAAATACACAAA
>JAAZAT010000144.1 GCA_012514185.1 Spirochaetales bacterium
ATTCTTTCCAGCGATGCCTTCTACACCAAGGATGGGCCTGAAGGCCTCAAACCGTGGAAAGACCACGGCATCCTGGCGGTGGAAATGGAGGCGGCCGCCCTCTACCTGGCAGCCCAGCGTGCCGGAGTCCAAGCCCTCTGTATGCTGACAATTTCCGACTTGGTTTTCACCGGGGAGGCCGCCACTCCAGAAGAACGACAGACCAGCTTCCATGCCATGATGGAGCTGGCTCTGGATACCGCGGTAAAGGTTTCATGACTCCAGCTTCTTAATCGACCAACCATCATAAATCGTGGGCTTGAACGTGTATGAGTAGTCGTGAATCTTAAATTCGTTGTCTTCAATCATCCGAAAGATACGCTTTCCCACTTCAAGACCCATCTCGAAACCAGGATGGATGGAAGCAGTGATGCCGCTGTCGGTCCAGTCGGTGTCGGAATAGTCAAAGGCAACCACAGAATAGTCTGCAGGTACCTCCTTGCCGTGGTCGGCAAGGAGCTGAAGCACGGTTTTTAAAATCATGTAGTTGCAGCAGACAATGGCTGTGCACTCAGGCAGGGCCTTCAAGAATCTCCACAAGTTCTTTGAGAACTCCTTATGATCGAGAGTATCATCGGAGATATACCATTTCACATACCGGTCATCGTACGAAGCCCCGTAATTCTGCAGAGCCCGTACATACCCTTTGTACTTTTCAATGCCTTGATAGTTGTCGTAGACGAAAATACCGGCGATGTGCTGATGACCGCATGCTGTGAGTCGATGCACCAATGCATCGGCACACTCTCCATCTGCAATGGTTACCCTGGGAAACGGAGAGCCGGCGTAATAGTTGTTGTAGAAAATGACACGAACATCCTGGTCATACAACCTGGAATAACAATCAAGGTTGGGATTGAGGATGCTTGCCTTCACCCCGTCGACGATAAGACCATGGAAGTTGGACAGGCAGGAGAGCAGGCAGTTGCGCTCATTGGCAAGCTTGTTGTCGGTATAAAAAATCTTCAGCTCCACCGACTCATTAGCCAAGGCGTGCTTGATACCCCTGAGCAGGTTCTTGTTGGCATTGTAATCCTGACCTTGGATGATGACGGCAATCTTCGTCTTGCCGCTGACCATAGGATTCTGCTGGGCAAGGAACGCCTTCTTGTTGACATAGGTGCCACTGCCCTTGCGGGTATAGACGATCTGCTCATCGGCAAGACGGGACAGGGCATTTCGCACCGTCTCACGACTTACCCCCAGCCTCTTGCACAAGAAATGCTCGGAGGGAAGTCGTACATCCTCGGTAAATTTCTTCTGATCTATGAAGGTCAGAATATAACGCTGAACCAACTCATACTTCTTCAGTTGATCAGGTTTCTTTGCATCCATCCCCTATCACCACTTCCTTTCGCTCGGCATCCATTATCCATGCCTTCAGACGACTGCGCAGCTCAAGTTTAGCATGAGTGTAGGCCGGATCCCAAACCACATTGTGCAATTCATGCGGATCACTGCGAAGATCGTAGAGATAGTCATCCACATACACATCGCTTGAGGCGACAGAGCCTCCGTTCAGGCCAGGAGCATATACGGCATACTTGTAGCGGTCGGTGCGTATGGCCCGCCCCACCCTGCTTTCCGAGATTTGGGCATAAATCTCATTGGCCCGCCCCTCGACTGTTCCATCGATGACTGTTGCCAAGTCTTCTCCAATCATACCCTTTCCCACATCGATGCCGGCAAGCGATAGAATGGTCTTGGGCAGACTCTCGGTACTGACCAAATGCTCGACCACCGAGCCGGTGCTGAAAGCACCACCGCGGATGACCAAGGGAACACGCAACGCTGCATCATGCGCACTGCGCTTGTAATCGTCGTACCCATTCAGGTGATCATCACAATTGCGTGTCCTGAAGTGGGAACCATGATCGCTGGTAAAAATAATCACCGTATTCTCATACAAGCCTTTCTCTTTAAGCTTTGCAATCAAGCGCCCAAGGTTGGCGTCCACCCGTTCACAGGCACCCAGATAATCCGGATACTCCTCTCTTGCATCCCCGCCACCAAGTGCTTCCAAATCCTTGGGCAGCTGGAAATCGGCGAATTTCTCTTTTGAACCCTTCGGTCCCTGATAGTGATGTGCATCATTCTGGTGATGGGGCTCGATCTGGGAGACCGTCATGAAGAAAGGTTTCTCCGAATTATAGGAGTCCAGAAACTCCAAGGCATAGTCGGCTATGCAGTCGGCGCGATATCCTGAGAAGTCACAGCGCTGCATCTGCTCGTCAAACACATAACCGCCATAGCCGTCGCTGGTGAACTCAAGCACATCGCTGGCACGCCAGAATCCGGTGTACCCTCCCCTGAGTTCAGGCGGAATCGCCTTCCTCTGGTAATCCTGGGAGG
>JAAZAT010000097.1 GCA_012514185.1 Spirochaetales bacterium
ACTGGGAGGTCACTTCATATTGAAATCACGATATCGTGATTTCAATATAAATACCGATAGTCAAGAAAAGCCGATAATCAACTCCATAAAGGATGCAACTATCAGTAGGGAAAGGCGTTATATCATTCAATTATCGGTATTTATTTTCCACATGGATGCTTCCAATCTATACTGAATTGCACGTTTCATCGTGACATCAGTATTAGAGGAGCAACATATGGAATCAACGTTAGGCCTTGTAATTGCATGGAGCCTTATAGTTTTCTTCACCGCTTCAAGGATCCCCCCATGGAGGCATTGCTTCGAGCTTCTTGAACCAAAACATAGGTATGCTGCAAAGGGAAATCCTCTGACAGAACCGTTTCACTGCGCAGTCAGAATTGTCATTCACAGTCCATGCTACAAGAAAATCCATGACGACTATTGTGTAACAAAGCGACATCTGAAGAGCAAATCACAAGAATTCATTTCATACACAATCAGGAAATTCTGCAATTGCTTGGAAGCAAAAGGAATCAAATGCTTCTCCGATTTGTCCATTGGCTCATTGCTGGCAATAGTGGCATCATTCAAATCATCAAATCCCAGAAGCATTAGCAGACTGGTACTTGCCATCGGACACTTCTTTGAATATCTGAATTCCGAGGATTTGTCTGACATAACATTCCCCTTCTCATTGCTTCATGTTCAGCAGCGTTCCAAAAGGATCCCCTCCTACTCAAAACAGGAAGTCAAGGCACTTCTTCATGCCTGTAATCGATCTACACCCTCGGGAAAGCGTGGTTACGCAATCATTCTTTTGGCTGTAACCTGCGGTCTTCGCCAGTGCGACATCCAGAAGTTGACACTTCAATCCATAGACTGGCATACGTATAAGCTCTTGGTATTGCAGGAAAAGACTCAGTCTTATGTAACTTTGCCGCTTCTGAGTGAAACAGGGGATGCGGTAGCCGAATATATCTTGAACGCAAGACCAAGGAATTGTGAATCCGACAGAATCTTTGTGTCGATTGACAACCCAAACCAAGAAATGGGGCATTCTGCATGCAAGCATCTTTTAGAGAGGCTTGAAAGGAGGGCTCACCTCAAGTCACTCAATGGAAGGGGCTTCCACAGCCTAAGGCGCTCGACGGCAACCTGGTTGGCTGAATCCGGGGTACCTGTAACCGATATCGCACAGATTCTCGGGCATCGTGGCATGCATAGTGTCGACAAGTATATCAGCGCGAATGCAAGGATGCGAAGGTGTTGTCTCGGGTTCGAAGGTATACAAGTAGAGAGCGAGGTATACCTATGAGTACCAATTTTACAAGTACCTTCGCCGACGACATGCAGAATTTCTTGAAATTGCAGGAAGCATTGGACTTCAATCCCGAATCCTATCGTCCAAGGCTGAAACAATTCGATGCTTTCATAACCCAGAGGGGTTTCCCGCTTCAAACGGTGACCAAGGATGTTGTGCTTGATTGGGTTGGGGAGGAGTATCATGAAAGCAACAATGGCAGACGCGCTCGCCTTTTTGCCGTAAACAAATTCCTGAAGTACCTGTATGAATTAGGAAGATGCGAGTACATCATACCAAAGGAGTGCTTCTGTAAAGCTATTCCGTATTCACCATATCTGTTTTCGGATGAGGAACTCTCCCGTTTCTTCTCAGCTTGCGATCGCTTTTCCGGAGATAGCAGAAACTTGGAAG
>JAAZAT010000261.1 GCA_012514185.1 Spirochaetales bacterium
AAAGGCTCAGGGTTTTGACGCCCCGGGAAAAGAGCATCCGCTCTTTTTCAAGATGAGCCCTGATGGCTTCCCGGATCTGAATTCGCCTGACGGTGGTCTCCGTTATATCGCCCACGGCGTCGCCGGCGTGCAGAACCTCTCCGTTGGTGAACTCTACCGTGTCGCTGACGGCGTCAATCTGGGCGATGATGAACCCCCGGTACTGATCCAGCCCGTTTGATTCGACGAACAGATCCCTGCCTTTTTCCAGCCGCTTGACGATCCGCCTGATGCCCCCGCTCCGGCGCACTTCCAGTTCCATTCGCGCCACCGGCGCTTTCGCCGAAATTTCCACGGACTCCAGATAAAGATAGGCGGTGGTACCGGCAAGACCTTTCACGGTGATTCCCCGAACGGCTATTTTCTTTACCAGCTTCTGGTTGTAGGCGTCCAGGGCATCCAGGCGGTGGACCCTGTTATGGGAAGTCCTGTGGGTGGCGGAGTACCGCAGGATGAAAAGGGGCCTGAACTTGGCCAGCGCCTCGAGCGTTCTTTCCCCTTCCATCTTCTGGGGTTCATCGAGGATCAGAATGGGGCGGTTGCCGCTGATCACGTCGATGGGCCGTCGGGTCTGAAAATCGTCCAGTTCGTCGTAAATGCGGCGGTTGTCCGCTCCCGTGGCGTTGAATGCCTGGATGTTGATGACCATGACGTTGATCCCCCCATCGGAGGAAAAGCTCTCCAGATGGTGGAGCTGTTTGGAGTTATAGGCGAAAAAGCGGGCTTTTTTGCCGTAGTGTTCCGTGAAATGCTCGGCGGTGATCTCCAGGGATTTCAGAACGCCCTCCCGAATGGCGATGCTCGGCACCACCACGATGAACTTGGCCCAGCCATACCGTTTGTTCAACTCGAAGACGGTTTTGATATAACAGTAGGTCTTGCCTGTCCCGGTTTCCATCTCCACATCCAGATTGACGCCGCAGCCGGCGCTGGGTACCAGCCGGTCGGACAGGGGCAGGTTCTGCCGGTGCTGCACTCCCCGGATATTTTCCAGCAGATGGGCCTCGGAAAGCTGGAGATCGGCGTTACGAAATCCTGTTTCTTCCGTGTCGGTCCCATAGAGTGTCTGCCCGGAGGCGGCATCTCTGCGCTGCGATCGCGTACTGCCCGGGTCGATGCGGTACGCAATGCCCGAGGTGTTCACCTGCCCGGCAAAACAGTCTGCCACTGATTCTACCGCCGCGGTCTGGAAGGGCTGTACCTTGAATTTCAGCTTCATGGCGAAACCTCAACAAAGCGAGAGAAGGAGCGAAGCGAAAAAAGGGACGTCTGGGAGGGGGTGACACCGGTCATTTTTTCTTGCCTCCCCGCTTCTTCGCTGATTCAAGGCGCTTGATTTCCCGTTCCGCCTCGATGAAGTGAGCCTCCGCTTCCGTGGGCTCTTCCAGTCGTTTTAGGCGAAATTTCTCGTATTCTTCATGGGCTTTCGTCAGTGCCACTTCGTGGCTGACCGTTCCGGCATGAGTCAAAAGTTCCCGGCCTGAGAGCTGAAGAAAATCGTCCAGTTTGCTGATCCAGTCAAGCATGGTCATGGCTTTATGCTGTACGGCCTGCAATTCAGCGAAATCCAGATAAAGCGATACTATCCGATTGAGCAGTTCCAGTTCTTCATCGGTCAGGTAATTCTTGGCGCTCTCCGTTTCATTTTTGTTTATGTGGGAACCCACCCAATTGGTAAGGCCCATATTGGGGCGGGATGCGTCCACTCTGCGATAAATTATTTCAGCCGCCGTTTGTCCGTGAGCAGCCCAGTGCATCTTATTCTGGATGATCTTGAAAAATTCCCGGGAGACATCGGATTTCGGATCGTAGTCGATGCTGGTGGCGTAAATATCCAACACTTTGCGCCAGAATACCTTTTCTGATGACCGGATATCCCGGATGCGGGCAAGGAGTTCGTCAAAGTAACCCCCTCCGCCGCTCTGTTTCAGGCGCTCATCATCCATGGCGAAGCCTTTGACGATGTACTCTTTCAACCGTTCGGTCGCCCAGATTCGGAAACGAGTGGCGATCAGGCTTTTCACACGATAGCCTACAGAAATTACCGTATCGAGATTGTAGCAGGTGATAGTTCTTTTGACCTGTCGTATCCCCTCCTGGCGAACTACCGAGAATTCCTCGGTAGTTGACTGAAGCTCGAGTTCTCCCTCTTCATAGATGTTTTTCAGGTGGAGCGAGACGTTATCAGGGGTGCACTGGAATAGCGCAGCCATATCGCTTTGGGTCATCCAGAGCGTTTCCCTTTCAAGACGAATATCCAGCTTTATTCGTCCGTCTTCGCTTTGGTAGACGATTATTTCTCCTCCAGGGACAGCTTTTTCATCTCGTTCGGAATTTTCGCTTTTCATATCGCCTTGACCTCCGTCCCCGGAGACATCTGTTTGAAAATCTGCTCCACATTGATCTTGACGGCATCGGAGGCGAATCCCGAGTCGCGGAACACCACCCGAAGGGGCTTCAGGCCGGCCAGTTCCTTCACCAGCTCCTCGTCCACATCGTCGTCGAAGCAGGCGACGAGGGCGTTTTCGTCAACAAAGAAGACCGTTTTTCCCCGGAGGGTCTCTTTTCGTATGGGCAGCGACAAATCCACACCCCAATCCAGCAATACCTGGAAAAGCAGATCCTCCGGCGTGCGGTCCGGCTTGATGTTGTGGGTGAAGAGGTCCAACTGGTCCTGCCGGATCGCGTCCGGGGTGTAGTAAACGTCGGCCAGATTGGAGGAATCGATTTTCAGGACTCTGAAACCGATATCCAATTGATTGTTGTCCGAATGAGAGCGTAATTCTTCTGCGACGTTACGAACTCGCGTCAAACCCATTTCAAAGATGGACCTCATTCTTTGTTCAGGTTTTGGCAGTGGTTCATCAACTTGAATGATGACAAATTGTCGTTTCCCTCCATCCTGAAGGTTTTGCAAGAGGACTGCATGAGCGGTGACTGCGCTGCCTCCGAAAAAATCAAGAACAATGGCCTCTTCATCCGAAGGAGTTGCCAATTGAAGCATTCGCTGGATAAGTTCTACAGGTTTAAGTGAGTTTAGTACATTCTCGGTGTACTCGAATGGGACATATTTCAACAAGGTTTTTTTGGCATCCTGAGTGTGGCCGACTTCTGACCAAGGCCAGAATGTCTGGGGAGTTCGGCCTTGCTTAACCTCGCACAAGAAACGTTTGAGTCGCGGCATGTTATTTCCGTCCTCGCCCCACCAAATACGATTGTCTGCTTCTAAGGCTAAAAAATTCTCTTTGCTGAATCGCCAGTATGTTCCTACAGGTGGCCCATCAATAATTCTGCCGGAGGGGCAAGTAACCGAATACAATCCTGCGTCATACCTGTTTCTGGCTGCGAGGTCACTTGATGCCCATGGTCCCCTTGGATCATTATCTGGATTCTTATAACGGGCAATCATTGCCTCTGTTTGAGGTAAAAGATTTGGTTCCCATGAAGGTTTATTTTTTGTGAAAACAAGAATGTAATCATGATCTTCGGAGAACCATTTAGCAGTATTTTTTGGGGAAAAAACCTTCTGCCAGATAATTTGCGCAACAAAATTTTGATCCCCGAAAATTTCACTGCATACCTTACGTAAGTTATCTACTTCATTATCATCGATACTGATAAAAATGACGCCATCGTCACGGAGCAGGTTTCTGGCCAGCTTCAGCCGCGGGTACATCATGCTCAGCCAGTCGGAGTGGAACCGTCCGTTGGCCTCGGTGTTCGTCACCAGGCGGTTGCCCTCTTCGTCCTTCTGGTTGGACCGTATCAGGAATTCCTCCGTGCCCTCGGCGAAATCGTCTTCGTAGATAAAGTCGTTGCCCGTGTTGTAGGGCGGGTCGATGTAGATCATCTTCACCTTGCCGAGGTAGGTCTCCTGAAGGAGCTTCAGGGCGTCCAGATTGTCTCCCTCAATGAAGATGTTTTTGGTGGCGTCGAAGTTGACGCTCTCTTCCCGGCAGGGGCGCAGCGTCTTGGCTATGGGGGCGTTGGCGGTCAAAAGCGCTTCCCGTTTCCCCGGCCAGTTCAGGTGGTACCGTTCCCGGGGACCTTCCACCACGGAGTCGGACAATTCCTGCCGCAGCAGGTCGAAATCCACCGCGAGCCTCAGATTGCCGTCTTCGCCCCGCGCCTCGGTCACGCAGCCGGGAAACAGCTCCCGGATGCGGGCGACGTTTTCCTGTGTCAGATTCGGGGAGTGCATTTTGAGTTTATCCATTGTTCTTCCCTTCCAGTTTTTTAGCCGCGAGGCTTCCGAGAATGGAGAAGTCATGTGCGTTCTGTTCAGCATGACCGGATTCCGCTTATCCATTTTTTAACCACAACCGGATCAACTTCCTGACACCGGGAAATTGATCCTTTGTGATTTTAGCGCAAAATACCAGCTTTTCTTGGCTGGTTCATCCCGGTTTTTTTCTCGGTTCAGCGGAAGGATCCTTCCTTATTCTGTTCCAGACCGTTCAACAGGAACTGCAAACTGCCTTGCGGTAGAATTTCAGGAAAGTCG
>JAAZAT010000235.1 GCA_012514185.1 Spirochaetales bacterium
CATCGCCGGGCATGTATGCCCGTGCATTCATAGAGGGAAGGCTTACTGAAGACCAACTTGAGCATTTCAGACAGGAAACGGAGGGCAAGGGACTCTCTTCCTATCCCCATCCCTATCTGATGCCCGAATTCTGGCAGTTCCCGACGGTCTCCATGGGCCTTGGACCTTCCATGGCAATCTATCAGGCACGCTTCATGAAGTATATGGAGGCCAGGGGCCTGAAGAAGAATGGAGACAGGAAAGTCTGGGTGTTCATGGGTGACGGGGAGTCGGATGAACCGGAATCCTTGGCTGCACTCTCGCTTGCGTCCAGGGAGCAACTGGACAACCTCATTTTTGTCGTCAACTGCAACCTGCAGCGCCTCGATGGGCCGGTTCGCGGCAACGGGAAGATCATCCAGGAGCTGGAAGGAAAGTTCAGGGGAGCCGGATGGAATGTCATCAAGGTCATCTGGGGAACCGAGTGGGACTCCATCCTGGAAAAGGACACCAAGGGCGTTCTCATACAGAAGCTCGCACACATGGTCGATGGCGATTTCCAGACCCTGCAGGCCAAAGGACCTGCATACCTGCGTGAGAAACTCTTCAGTGGGGATGCATACCTTGAGTCGCTGATCGAAGGTAAGACCGACAAGGACCTGTGGCAGTTAAGTCGCGGAGGCCACGACCCCAGAAAGATCTATCAGGCATTCCATGCGGCATCGAAGCAGAAGGGAACTCCCACCGTCATCCTGTTCAAGACCATCAAGGGCTATGGGATGGGCAGCGGGGAGGGCGCGATGGGGGCTCACAACCTCAAGCATATGGAAGAGAAAGACCTTCTCGCCTTCAGGGACCACTTCCATGTACCCATCGATGATGAGCAGGCAAAGAATATGGTCTTCATCAAGCCTGACCCGCAAAGCCAAGAAGGAAAATTCCTTGCGAGACGCCGTGAGGCGATGGGAGGCCCGGTTCCTTTCCGCTATACGGAAGGCGACAAGCTGACCGTTCCCGCTCCCACGAGTTTTGAGGATATGCTTGCCTCTACTGGTGAACGGGAACTTTCCACCACCATGGCTTTCGTCCGCCTGCTCACCAAGCTGGTGAAGGACGAGAACATCGGGGCGAGGATCGTCCCCATCGTTTCCGATGAGGCACGAACCTTCGGCATGGAGGGCTTGTTCAGGCAGATTGGAATCTATGCACCGGAGGGCCAGCAGTACGAGCCGGTGGACAAGGACTCCTTCCTTTGGTACCGCGAGGATATGAAGGGGCAAATCCTGGAAGAGGGCATTACTGAAGCCGGGGCGATCTCTTCATGGATAGCAGCGGGCACCAGCCATGCAAACCATCAGGTCTCCATGATTCCTTTCTTCATTTTCTACTCGATGTTCGGCTTTCAGCGCATCGGCGATTTCATCTGGGCCGCCGGGGACAGCGGGGCGAAAGGGTTCTTGATGGGAGCCACCGCAGGAAGGACCACCTTGAACGGGGAGGGCCTTCAGCATGAGGACGGGCACGGACTGCTCTTGGCCTCCACCCATCCCACCTGCCAGGCATATGACCCGACATTCTCCTATGAGCTTGCCGTAATCATCCAGGATGGCCTGAAGCGCATGTATGAGGATAATGAAAACATCTTCTACTACATCACGCTGATGAACGAGAACTACACCCATCCCGAGATGCCCAAGGGCGTCGAGGAGGGGATCAAGAAGGGTGCCTACCTCTTCAAGAAAGCAAAGAAGGGCAAGAAGCCTGTTGTCCAGCTGATGGGAAGCGGAACCATATTGAGGGAAGTCATTGCCGCCGCCGAGCTGTTGTCGAAGGACTTCGGAGTGGAAGCAGACATCTGGAGCATTCTCGGGGTCAATGAGCTGCATCGCGACGGTGTTGAAGCAGAGCGGTACAACCTCACCCATCCGGAGGCAGAAGCGAAGGTTCCCTACCTTACCAAGGTCATGGAAGGCCATGACGGGCCGGTTGTGATAAGCACCGACTACATGAGGTCCTACCCCGAGCAGATCAGAAGGCTGATTCCCAACAACAGGGTTACCATCCTGGGTACTGATGGCTTCGGCCGCTCCGATTTCAGGGAGGCCCTGAGAAGGTTCTTTGAAGTCGACCGGTACTATATCGCCATTGCAGCGCTCAAGGGTCTTGCAGACGAGGGAAGCATTGCAACCAAGACGGTAAGTGAAGCGATCAAGAAATACGGCATCGATGTCGACAAGCCCAATCCATTGTTGAGTTAAGGAGACGCTACCATGGCAATCAAGCAAATAGTCATCCCGGATATCGGGGATTTCGAAGACGTTCCAATCATTGATGTGTACATCAAAGTCGGCGATGTCATCGCTAGCGAAGGCTCGGTGGTTGCTCTTGAGAGCGAGAAGGCCGTTCTTGATGTTCCCTCCCCCTATGCAGGAACCATAACCAAGGTTTTGCTTAAGGAAGGAGACACCGTTTCCAAGGGCAGCGTGGTGGCCGAAATCGAGGTCGCATCAGAGGAAGTTGAACAAAGCCCCGCCAAAGAAACGGAGAAAGAGCAACCCGCAGAGCCCAAGGAAGAACCCAAATCCGAGGTTGCCGAAGAGGTTGAAAAGCCGATTGAAGTGACAGAGAAGCAGGAGCGTATCACTGAGTTCTTCAATGAGCAGGCACCAGGTGCTGTCTACCATGCAACTCCTTCCCTGCGCAAGTACGCCAGGGAGCTCGGAGTTGATCTTGCAAAGGTGAAGGGTAGCGGCCCCAACGGCCGGATCCTGCATGAGGATGTGCAGGCCTTGGTGAAGAAGGCACTCAGTGGAATCGGTACAGCTTCGGCCTCTTTTGGAAAGATTGAACTGGAAGACTTCTCAAAGTACGGGAAGACCGAACGCAAAAAGCTCACCCGGATTCAGAAAATCTCCGGACCGCATCTGCAGAAGAGCTGGCAGATCATCCCGCATGTCACCCAGTATGATGAGGCTGATGTCACCGAGCTTGAAGCGTTGAGGATAACGATCAAGGAGGAGATGAAGAAAAGCAACGATCCTGTGAGCATCAGCATCCTTGCTTTCATCATCAAGGCGGTCGTCGCAGCCTTGAAGAAGTTCCCCCAGATGAACGCATCCTTTGATGAGGACGGCGGTGAGTTGATTCTCAAGCATTACTACCATATCGGTATTGCAGTGGACACTCCCGAGGGCTTGATCGTCCCGGTTCTCAGGGATGCCGATACGAAGAGTGTTACCG
>JAAZAT010000150.1 GCA_012514185.1 Spirochaetales bacterium
CCGGTCTGGGCGAACGAGGGGTGAATCCTTTGGGTCTTCTCATTGATCTGCAGCGGCAGTTTATCAATATAGGTTGTCTTCAGCTTGTTGAGCATCCGATACTGCAAAATCAGTTCGACTTCAGGATAGCTGTCCCTCAGCGGTTCCAGCACATCGGTGGAGGTGGAGAACCCCGAGCGGGTTTTCGCGCCCGTGGGGATGTTCCGCTCAACAAAGAGCACCTCCTGCAACTGCTGTGGTGAGTTAAGATTGAATTCATGGCCGCAGATGGTGAATATCTGGTTGCGTATTGCTTCAATCCGCCCTTCAAATTCCGCCGAAAGCGGTTCGATGAGCTTGCGCTCCAGGTAGATGCCTGCAAGCTCCATATCGGCAATGATTCGGAGCAAAGGCATCTCAACCTCATCGAGCAGCGAACGCAGGTTGCGTGCTGCAAGCAACTCGGCAAAGAGTTTGTAGAGGCGGAAGGTTATATCGGCATCCTCGGCGCCGTAGAAGACCGCCTGATCGAGCGGAATGTCCGAGAGCAGCTTGTCCTTGGGCACAATGTCGCTGTAGCGGACCGTTTTATGATCCAAATACTTCTCGGCAAGGTAGTCCATGTTGAAGACGGACGTGCTGTCCAACAGCCAGGCAGCCACCATGGTGTCAAACACCATGTTCTTCACCTTTACACCCCACTGGTGAAGCACCTTGTAGTCATATTTGATGTTCTGCCCGACCAAGGACAGCTTTCCTGTACTGAAGTAGGAATCGAGCAGATCCCTGACCAGCTGCCTGTCCACAAGATGCTTATCCCCATGCACAAGAGGCACGTAGTAGGAAGCGCCCTCGACCCAGCAGAACGAGAAGCCGATCACCTGGGCCGTCATCTCATCCAAGCCGGTCGTCTCAAGGTCGAAAGCCATCACGCCGCCGGCTTTCACCGCTTCATCAAACAGTTTTTTGACCTGGGCAAGGTCGGTAACCGCCACATAGGAAGCTGTACCGCTCTGTGTCTTCACTTCAGCCTTGGCAGCAGGAGGCGGAGCGCCGTCTCCGTTGGAGGCCCTTCCCAGTTCCTTGATGATGCTTCGCATCCCGATTTCCTGAAACAAGGGAACGGCGGCATCATAATCCACATCGCGTACCAGATACTGCTCGGTGTCGAAGGTCTCAACGGTGAAGAGGTCTCGTTTCAGTTCAACAAGGCGCTTGCTCAGCTTGGCGTTCTCCTCCCCCTCGACCAGTTTCTTCTGCAGGCCGGGAGCAATGAGCTTGAGATTGGCATACATGCCTTCCAAGGATCCGAACTGCTGCAAGAGTTTGGCAGCCCCCTTCTCCCCGATGCCCTTCACACCCGGAACATTGTCGGAGGAGTCGCCCAAGAGGGAAAGGTAATCGACTACCTGCGAGGGCTTTATCCCATACTCTTCCTCTACTTCGGCACACCCCATGAGGCGGTAGAACTTCTCGTTCTTCTTTGCCGGCCTGAGAGCAAAGGTATGATCATCGACCAGCTGCAGAAGGTCCTTGTCACCGGTAAACATGATGGTGTCGATCTGATGACGGGTTGCCTCGTCGCTGAGCGTGGCGATGATGTCATCGGCTTCAAAGCCCTGCATCTCTATCGTGGGAATCTTCAAGGCTTTCAGGATGTTCTGGATGAGTGGAACCTGGGTGTGCAGCTCCTCGGGAGCCGCATCACGGTTAGCCTTGTACGGCTCGTACAGGGTGTGACGGAAGGTCGGGCCCATGCTGTCCATCGCCACCACCAGATAGTCGGGATTATACTCGCGAATGAGCTTGAGCAAGGTGGAAAAAAAGCCGTAGACAGCCGAAACATTATTGCCTTGGGCGTCTTTGATCGGATTGGCAAAGAACCCGAAAAAAGAGCGATAGATCAGGCCATAACCATCGATGATGTACAATTTTTTCTGGTTGCTGAGTGTGGTTGGAGGTACGACTACAGGTTCCTGCGGCTTAGGGGGCACGGATAAAACCCGATCCTTGGCTTCCAAGGCAAGTTTCTCCTGATCGAAGTCCTGGTTTGTAAACAATTCGTCCATATTCAACTCCCTACTGCTATATGCAGCGTATCATACGCCACCGAAAACCCCTGTGGCAGCTCGCCTGACAGAGCGGCATGGCTCAGCCCATGGCTCAAATGAGTAAAGAACACCCGCTTTGCGCCCACTTTCCGCGCAAATGCCAGCGCTTCAAAAACACTATAGTGGGTGGGATGAGGCCAATAGCGCAATGCTCCCACCACCAAGGTATCGAGTCCCTCGAAGTACGGGATGCTCTGATCTGGTACTTCACTGCAGTCGGTCGCATAGGCAAACGAGCCGATGCGAAAGGCAAAGATCTCCCGCTTTCCATGAAGGATGGGGATGGGCAGAACCTTGCAGGTCCCGATTTCCACCTCTTCACAGGGTTTGAGAATCCTCAAATCCAGATGCGGGATTTCCCCGGCGATATCATCGCCGTTGAGGACATAGCTGAAACGGCTTTGGATCGCCTGCGCAACATCCTCCTTGCAGTATACCGGCAGACTGCAATCTTTGCAAAACACCCGCAGGTCATCGATGCCGTTGAAGTGATCGGCATGATCATGGGTATAGAATACAGCGTCGAGGCTTTTCAAGCCTGCTCTCAAGGCCTGGAGCCTGAACTCAGGAGAGGTATCGACCAAGAGGGTACTTCCCTCTTGTTGCAACAGGATGCTGGAGCGATAGCGCGTGTCCCGGGGATCGGAGGAGGTACAGACAGGACAGTTGCACCCTATGACGGGGATGCCGTGACTGGTGCCTGTGCCGAGAAATGTGACATCCAATTGACTCATTTCGCCAATTCCGACACGTTCTTCACTGCATCCTCAAGTGCTTGTTGTCCTTGCTTCGCCGCATCCTTGAGCTTCTGCTGCACCTCAGGACTGGAAAGCAGCGACTGAAGGCGTTCGAATGACTCCTGGGAGAACTCAGGATTAGCCTTCACCGCTTCCAAGGCGCTCAGGACCTGGGCATTCACCGAACCCTTGCGCAAGGCAAAACTCACTCCGAGAAACTGCATGCTCATGCTCGGGATGAAAAAGTACATGATGAAGAATGAAAGTATTGCAACGGTGATAGATGACAGGAATGCATGAAAAAAACCTTTCTTGGCCATGACTGAACTCCTCTAGGCAAATGTACCATACTTGGACATTACAGAAAAGCAACTCAGGCCCGGATTTCTCCGGGCCTGAGGAAATGATCCATCAAAGACTAGAAAAGAGAGAAGAGCAAGGAAACACCGAACTTGCCACCATCCATGTCGGCTTCAAAGAGCTTGTTCACATCCTGAGCATTCTCGAAGGTGTACAACGTGTCGAGCGTGTAATTCAAACCAAGCATCAGAGCTCCAAGGTTGAAGTCAACCGTTGCTCTATAAGCGACAGGGGACTTGATGAAAGCATCACCAAAGTTCTGCCAAGTTCCTACTGTAGAATTATCGCTTGCGATAACCTGGGCTTTTCCAGCGTCGTCAATCAGGACGCGGAAGCGGGGTCCCAAACCAAAACCAAGTCGGGCGAAACCAAGCAAATCCAAGGAAATACCGGCGGTGGTCAGGGCGGAAATCTCAGTGTATTCCTTGCTGTCATTGGGATCTACGTAGGTACCGAAGGTTCCTACCACATCCACTTCAGCAATGAGCAACTTGACTCTCACATCGGCACCGATGGTGTAGTTTTTAAAATCCCCAAGACCGGGCCAAAAATTTTCGGTGTCCAGGTCTGTCTTGATTGTTCCGAGGTCCCTGTTGTACTGTGCCGTGGCACCAAGACTCAAATCAACGATTGCAGCACTGAGAGCTGCGGGCAGCAAGACACAAACGACAAGCAATGTAACCAAGAATTTTCTCTTCATATCGTACCCCTTTTGCCAGTTTTCCTGTCATATAAGCGATTATGTTCTAAATCTAGAACATTTTTAGAGCCAACGCAAGGGAAAGAGTCCCCTTTTCAAGATCAAAAGCGCCCCACCATGCATGAGAAGCAAGAACTGACCCAACAGTCTGCTTACTTTCCATCAAATACCGCAGTTTCACCCCGATCGGACCAACTTCTGTTCCAAATCCAGCCTGCAGGTATACCGGGCTTTTCCAGACCGCTTCCCCGAAGGTTACATCCTCGGAATCCGCCTTTGCACCTTGGGGAAGTGCATAATAGGATTTCGACCCCGTACTGTTTGTCGGTACATAGGTCACCCCTACTCCTGCACCCAATTCAAGAGAGAGCAAAGATCCAAGGATGGGCAGACTCATCGACCCCATGCCGATCATCAATACACCCGACGAATTCTCCTCATCGTTGCACTGAATCGGGAAAATCATTGCCTGGGCTTGTAGAAAGGCGAGCCTGGCGCTGATCTCTCCACCAAACAACCAGTTGTTCGGATCTTCCATGCCCAATGAGAATTCGGTCTCTTCATCAGGTGAGTAGGCAGCTCCGAACCCAAGACTTACGTTCAACAAGCTCCTCGCTCCAACGGAGACAGGCAGCAACAAACACAGGATGACCAACACGGCCAGAGACTTGTTTCGCATGTGGTGTAATTACTCCTCATCTCTATAACAGCAATCGAATACCGATGACTACAAAAGAAAGAGGAATTTTTTGTTGAATTCTTGTACTATTTTGCTATAACTTCACAAAGTCTCGAGTTCCTGCATCCAAATCGTGCTAGCAGCATCGCTGCTCATGCGCCAATCCCCGCGAGGAGAGAGTGCAAGCGAGCCGATCTTCGGGCCGTCGGGCAGGCACGATCGCTTGAATTGCTGGCTGAAGAAGCGCCGGTAGAAGGTTTTCAACCAACGAAGTATGAAAGCATCATCATACTCTCCGGCAAATGCGAGGAGAGCCAGGCGATAGACCTTTGTTGGGCTGAAACCCCACCTGATGGCATAATAGAGGAAGAAGTCATGCAGCTCGTAGGGCCCGACGATGTCCTCCGTCACCTGCTTGATCGTTCCATCGCTGTTTGATGGAAGCAGCTCAGGGCTGACCGGTGTAGCAACAATATCGAGCAGAACCTTTTTCAGAGCTGGATTGCTCTGGGCGGCTACGTGTTTGACGAGGTGGCGGACCAGGGTTTTCGGAACCGAAGCGTTGACGCCGTACATCGACATATGATCACCGTTGTAGGTCGCCCATCCCAAGGCAAGCTCGGACAGGTCGCCGGTTCCCACCACCAAGGCATTCAGCTTGTTGGCCAAATCCATCAACACCTGGGTCCGTTCACGTGCCTGGCTGTTTTCGTAGGTGACGTCCAGCACCGCTGGATCGTGACCGATATCCTTGAAATGCTGCTCGACGGCTTTCGCAATCGAGATGGTCCTCAGCTCAACACCCAAGGCCTTGGCAAGCTGTACGGCATTGCCTTTGGTGCGTTTGGTGGTGCCGAAGCCCGGCATGGTTACCGCAACGATACCGCTTCGGTCCAACCCCTGTATATCGAAAGCACGTACGCAGACCAACAAGGCCAGCGTTGAGTCCAACCCGCCGGAGAGCCCCAGCACCACCGATTGTGAGCGGGTATGGGAAAGACGCTGCTTCAGTCCAAGGGCTTGGAGCATCAGGATCTTCTCGCACCGTTCGCTGCGGTTCGCCTCATCGGCAGGAACAAAAGGTGCCTTGTCGACAAAACGAGTAAGCGTGCACGTTTCGACCTTCCAGGAGAAGGAGATGATTCGGTAGGCGCTTCTGTCCGAATTGAAGGTCTGCATTCTGATACGTTCAAGTGCAAGTTTCTGTACATCGATTTCAGTGATCAGCAGTTCACCGGTTACTCCATACTGCTCGCCTAGTTGTACGCCGTTTTCGTAGATGAGGTTGTGGGGATTGAAGACCAAATCAGTTGAGGATTCGCCTTGTCCTGCATCGCTGTACAAGTATGCACATACGAGTTTGGCGCTTTGGCCGGCAACCAGGCTGCGCCGGTACTCCTGTTTGCCCACCAGCTCGTCGCTGGCAGAGCAGTTGGCAATGACGGTTGCCCCCGCCAAGGCGTATCCGATACTGGGAGAATCGGGGACCCACAAGTCCTCGCAGATTTCGCAGGCCAGGACAAAATCGGAAACCTCGTTGTTCTTAAAGAGCAGACGTGTTCCAAACCAGGTGCTTTGTCCCAAAAGCATTATCTCACGATTGCCGTCCTTGGGGGTGCAGAACCACCGCTTCTCATAAAATTCCTGATAGTTTGGCAGATGCTGCTTGGGAACAACCCCAAGAATCGAGCCCCTGTGGACCACCACGGCACAGTTGTAAAGATTTCCCTCAACCACCAAGGCGGAGCCGAACACCAAGAGAAGCTCGGAATCCTTGCTTGCTTCAACAACTGCCGCAACTGCATCGAGGCAGCCAGCCTGCAGCTTTTGTTGCAAAAACAGGTCGGCGCAGGTATAGGCGCTGGTAACCAGTTCGGGAAGCACAAGCAGGCGCACCTGCTCCTGTTCGGCCTGACGCATGAGAAGCAGTATCGATTGGGTGTTGAACTGACAATCAGATACCTTGACGTGGGCGGAAGCAACAGCACACTTTACAAACCCGTCTTTCATTCTCGATTCTCCCTGCGGTCAAGGACTGCAACCACCTCATGGTGGAAGGTTTGGGGATAAAGGTCGAACACCCTGACCACGGTTGCAGTGTAGCCCTCGGAGGCAAACCGTTGCAAGTCTCGTGCAAGGGTGACGCTGTTGCAGGATACATAGACGACCCGTTCGGGTGTGAAGGAAGCAATCAGGGAGGGTACGCTCTCATCCAAGCCGGTACGGGGTGGGTCGACAACCACTGTATCGACGTGGATGCGCTGCCGCCTGGCCCACACTTCGACTGCATCGGTAAAGAACTCGCATTCGCCCAGGTGCTTTTTTGCCAGCTCAAGGCATTGCCTTTGCCGTTCAACCGCGATAAGACGCCTTCCTTGTTTTGCAAGAAACGCACTGAAGGTTCCCACCCCGCTGTACAGATCCATCACCGTATCGCCTCTTGCCTGGCTTGCCACATACTCACCCAGGGAAGCGGTCAGATACGCATTTGACTGGAAGAACACCTCGCTGGTGACAAAAAAGTCTTTCACTCCTACACGAAGGCTGATTTCCTTGTCCAGAAGGGATACCTCTGCATCCGAGGCAATGGCCGCAACTTCCAAGTACCCGCCTTGTTTCGCTTTATTGGCGAACATCACCTTTCTTGCTGCTTCAAACAAAGGTTTCGGGTCTGCAAGCAAGGCATTGACCCTCTCGGTGAGGATGGGACAGCCTTCGATGCGGACAAGACTTGATGATTTACGCCCGAGAAAGCCTGCCTGCTTGTTGGGCAGGTCCACATGGAATCGTACACGGTTTCGATAGTTCCAGGCCGGTCCGGTTACAATCGGCTCAAGGCGGAAAGAACTTCTATCCAAGCCACCCAACCGACTGAGGTTGTCCAACACTATTTCTTGTTTGCACACAGCCTGAAAAGCAGCATCGGCATACTGGAAGTCACAACCACCGCAGATGCCCCAGTATGGACAGGCAGGCTGGATGCGATGCTCGCTCGCCTCAAGCAGTGCTTCGACGGTTGCGAGGTTGTAGCCGCCCTTGACCTGATCGATGGAGACCTCTACCACCTCGCCGGGCAGCGTCCGGGCGACGAAGACCTTCTTCCCATCCTCTCCGATGGCAAGGCCATCCCCTCCACTGATCAGCTTCTCAATGAAGAGGCGCATCACACAGCTCTTCGATATACGTGGCGATGACATCCATCCCCTGCTGCCAGAAACCAGGATCTGCAAGGTCGATATCAACTAGAGAAGCTACTTCTCGTGCACTGAGACTTCCTGTTGCAGCGAGCAGTGTCTTGTACTGATCGGGAAAGGAAGAGCCGGCATGCCTGCTCTTCTCGTACAATCCCAAGGCGAACAGCTGGCCGAAGGCATACGGGTAGTTGTAGAAGGAGAAATCGGAGGAGTAGTAGTGGCCTTTGGCCGCCCACATATAGGGGTGGTACTCGACCAGGCCGTCCCCGTAGGTTCTCTTCTGCGCTTCCTCCATGATTGAGCACAGCTCGCTTGCCGACAACTCTCCTTCAAGTCTTCTGGCAAACACCTCCGTTTCAAAATAGAATCGGCTGAGGATATCGATGCAGACCTGCGTGGCATCCTGGACAAACTGTTCGACCAAGGCCAATCTCTGCTCGCCCGAGCTTTCAGCAAGAGCGCCCTGAAATACGAGGAATTCGCTGAAAATTGAGGCGGTCTCGGCCAGTGTCATGGGATAGGTTCTCAAAAGGTTGCTCTTGGGAAGCACCACCGAGTCATGCCACGCATGCCCGAGTTCATGGGCCAAGGTCGAAACCCCGCTGTAGGTAGAGTCAAAATTGAGAAGTATCCTGCTCTGTTTCGCCAAGGGGAAGGAGGTATCATAGGCTCCCCCCACCTTTCCCTTCCTGCTTTCCGGGTCGATCCAACGAGCCTTGAAGGCATGATCGGCAAAGGCTCCCATCTCGAGAGAGAAGGAGGAGAACTGCTTTACGATGAAGGCATGGGCCTCTTCATAGGTGAAATGACTTGCCTCTTTTCCCACTGGGGCAAACAGGTCATAGAAGCTGAAAGAGGGAAGTCCAAGCAGTCGGGCTTTCTTTTTCAGGTATGTGCGAAAGAGAGGAAGGCTCTCCTCCAAGGTGGATAGCAAGGCATCGAGAATGGGTCTGTCGATACGCGACTCAAACAAGGAACGATCCAAAGGAGAAGCAAAACCCCGCATCTTGTCGAGTGTCAACGTCGTCCCTTTCACCCCGTTCAATGCTGCAGCGAACGGCACCTCGTATGCCTTCCACAGTGCAAACTCCTTTTCAAAAGCGAGTTTGCGAACATTGCGGTCGGCATTGGTGGCGTCACTGCGCAGCTGCACCACGGTCTTCACCGTCTCGGCATCCCACTGTGTATGAATGCTTGAGCCCATGGCCTCCTGCAACCGGGAGAACGCATCCGTTCCAGACCGGGCGAGGTCGCTGGCCAGGGCTTCCAATTCGGGGGCCATCTGGTGCTTCTGCTCTTCAAGCAGCTCTTGCAGGGGGAATCGGTACGCCTGGAGGTCTCCGCCTTCGGCTGTCCGTTTTTCAATTTCATCGTCCCTTTGGGCAAGATGGTTGAGAAACAACACCTCCAGGTTTTGCACCACCAGGGAAGCCTCCTCCACCTGACTGACCGCCTTCAGAAAAAGTGGGTTGGAGGTATCGGTGGTCAGGCAGGCGGAACTGTATGCGTTGAGATTCTCCAGGTAGTCGAGAACCGACTCATAGCGCTCGATACTCTGTTTCAGATCAGCTTTTCCAGCCTCAAGGTCTGCTTTCAAAGCCTTTGATGCTTGTACTACCGTGTGAAGATCCTCTAAAAATTCCTTGCTGTCACAGCCAGGATAAATGGGGGTGAGATCCCATGCAGGCAACGTATTCATTGATGACTCCTACTACAGGTGCAGATCGTACTCTGCAATTTTATTGATGAGTGTACGCCGGCTGATGCCCAACTCCTCGGCGGCCCGGGTTCGGTTGCCCTCCCAGCGGTGCAGTGCCCGAATGATGGCATCGATTTCCACATCCTTGAGGCTTTTTGCCTCGGCATCGGACAGCTTGGGCTCCTCCTTGGAGTGGGTGTGCAGGGAGACCGAACCCCTCAGGTCAAGGTCGTCACTTTGGATCTCATCACCGCTTGAGAAAATGACAGCCCGTTCCAAGATATTCTCCAATTCGCGGACGTTGCCGTAAAACTCATGGCTGCACAGCAAGGCCAAGGCATCGGCTGAGAAGCCGGTAACCTTATGTCCCATTTGACGATTGAACCGCTTCAGGATTCCGGCAGCCAATAAGGGGATATCCTCCCTGCGCTCCCGTAAAGGAGGTATGACAATGCGCACGACGTTGAGACGGTAGAACAGGTCCTCGCGGAAGATGCCATCGCGGACTCGCTGTTCCAAATCCTTGTTGGTAGCGGCAATAATGCGGGCATTGATCGGCATGGCGGCGGTTCCCCCAAGCCTGGTGATTTTCCTGTCTTGCAACACACGCAGGATCTTCACCTGCAGCGAAAGCGGCATATCGCCGATTTCATCGAGAAAAAGTGTGCCTCCACTGGCCAATTCGAACATGCCGGTCTTGCGAGAAACCGCACCGGTGAACGCTCCCTTCTCATACCCGAAAAGTTCGCTTTCCAGAAGGTTCTCGGGCACCCCGCCGATATTGATGGCCACAAAGGGACCTTCCTTCACCGGACTGGAAGCATGGATCTCACGGGCAACCACCTCTTTTCCGGTACCGCTTTCGCCGGTGATCAGGACGGTGGAGTTGGTATCGGAAATCTTGCCGATCACCTCCTTGATCCGCTTGATCGAGGAACTCTCGCCGACAAAAATCTGTTTGTCCTCATCGGTGTTGTTCCTTGTCTCGCTCTCCACCAGGTTGCGCAAGTGCTGGGCTTCCACCAATTTCTTGAGACGAATCACCAATTCTTCCGGGTCGAAGGGCTTTACGATATAGTCCTGGGCTCCTTCCTTGAGTGCTGAAACCGCATCACTGATCTCCCCGTGTGCACTGACCATGATGATCGGCATGCGGAAACCTTCGCTGCGAATCCAGCTGATCAGGGAGAGCCCGTCCATGCCGGGCATTTTCAGATCAACCAGGCAGGCATCGTAGGCAACTTCAGAAAGCATGCGCTGGGCGGACAGCCCATTTTCTGCACAATCACTGTCAATGCCGTCCAGACTCAGGTAGCGATGCATCAAGTCGCGAATATTTGGTTCATCATCCACTATCAATATCTTCATTTCACTTCCTCTTCGACCAGCTTTACCGGATGGAGCGACCGTGGAAGGATGACCTCCGCCACAGTACCGCCTCCTTCGCGTCCGTACAAGCGTATATTTCCGCCCCGGGCTTTCACAAATTGCCGACTGATGGACAGGCCGATGCCTGAACCATGAATCTTTGTAGTAAAGAAGGGATCGAATATTTTCTTTGCATCACCGAGGCGGATGCCCTCCCCCCGGTCCATGACAAAAACATGTACAAAATTCTTTTTATCGGTGGTGATACGCACCTCTACTTGCGGATCGCGATCAGTGGAGCTCTCCACTGCGTTCTTGAGCAGATTCTCAAAGATTGAACGAGCCCGATCGCTGTCGATCACAATTTGGACGCGCTGCTCGCTGACAAACCGTATCGGCTTGTCAAAGCATTTGATCAGGGAGGTAAACAACTCAGTCAAGTCTACTGCAACAGGGGTGCCTACCGGGTTGCGCAAGAAGTCACTGACTTTATTGGTCAACTGGGTGAGCCGCTGCACTTCCTGCTCGATCAACAGCAAATCCCCGGCATGCTGCTTGGGAAGCGTCTTCTTCAGCAAAGCCAACTGAATGGTGATGGCGCTCAAGGGATTCTTTATCTCATGCGTCAAGGTACGGGCTGCCTGCCCGAGATTGACCAGGCTCTCCTGCTTGGTCAAGGCATCCCGGTACCGGCGGTTGTTGCGGTAGATGCTGAGTACCAACAGGAACAAGCTGATAAGCGTGAACGTGGAAATGATTCCGATCACCATAATCACCATGAGGCGGTGATGATAGCTTTGTCCATCAAAATGGAGGTAGAGGACATCCGGGAAATCGATGGGAGTGGGCAGCAGCCCGCCCTCGGTGAGGGTGAGCTCCCCGGTATCGAGGAGGATCGTGAGCCGGCTGAAACGGATGTACTCGATCATCCCCGTTTCGCGGTTGTAGGTGGCTATCCCTGTATTGGGATTACTCTTGTTCAAGGTGTCAAGCGAGGTGGAAAACCTATCCAGAGGGATGGTCATGGGCACGTTGCCGAGGCTGAGGACCTTGCGTCCCATGGAGCTGTACACTCCGATGCCGGATATATTCTCGTCCTGCATGGTTTTCAGTGCTTTGGTGGTACTATCCTGCAGGGCGAGAAACACTGAGTTGAAAGCCCGCTCGGCCTCGCTTTGCATGCGTAGTTGCTCTCGTTCTACGATTGCCGTGGTCAGGAAAATTACCAGAGCTATGAGTACGACGAAAGCAAATGCAAGGCTGGTTATGACAATGAAAGGTTCCTTTGCATCCACAATCATCCATCGAGTTCGTTTAGCTTTCAACCGTACATCTCCCACCCATGTTATTCATAATTGAGGGCGTCGATCGGGTCGAGCCGGGAGGCTTTCATCGCAGGATACCACCCGAAAAAGACACCGACAAACATGGAAAAGCCCATTGCAAGTATGAACGAGGCGTAGGATAAATGCAACGACCAATCCATCAGGTTGGTCACCGCATAGCTGAGCAGCGATCCTAATGCAACACCAAGCAGGCCGCCGAGAATCGTCAAGGTGAGAGCCTCTACGATGAACTGTCCGCGAATGACACTGGGACTTGCCCCGAGGGCTTTGCGGATGCCGATTTCCTTGGTGCGCTCTGCAACGGAGACAAGCATGATGTTCATGATTCCGATGCCACCGACCAAGAGACTTATCGCTGCTATGGCTGCGAGGAAAGCGCTGAAGGTTCCGGTAATCTGGTTGGCCATCTCAGCCAGTGTAGCCGGGCTGAATAAGGAATACCCGTCGGTGCCGACAATATCATCCAAGTATTCGGTAACCCTGTCGGACACTTCTATGGTGTCATATCCTTCCTGTACTTTTACGACATACGCCCCTACTCCGCTGGTCCTGAGAAATCGCTGTCCATAGGTGTTGTAGGGGATGAAGACGGTGTTGTCGTAGGAGAGGTTGAAGGTGGCATCCTTGGCCTCAAGCACTCCGACCACCAAATAGCTTTTTGCCTGATTGCGGAACAGGCTCACATACTGGCCCAAGGCTTCCTGTTCAGGGAACAGGGTTTCTGCGACCGTGGAGCCCAGCACCACCACCTGCCGGCGGTTGATGTTGTCCATATCGCTGAAAAACGAACCTTCGGTGTATGCAAGATTCAATACCGACCCGTAGTCGGAAAGCACCCCGGCAACCGATGCATTCATGGATTCCTTGCCGTACCGGACACGGGCACTGCTGTTGTTTTGCGGCAGAACGGTCTGCAGTCCTTCGACATCGCGGATGAGCATGTCGGAGAACTCCTCGGTGAACGTTCCTGTAGTACGTTGCCCGTAGGAGGGATAGATGGTGATCATGTCCAAGCCGCCGACGGCGATGCTTTCGGTGATGCTTTGCGAAGCACTCTGGCCGATGGTGAGAATGGCGACCACCGAGGCAACGCCGATGACTATGCCAAGCAGGGAGAGAGCCGTCCGCATCTTGCTTCCGCGCATGGCATTGAATGCCAGCTTAATATTTTCAATCAGCATGCTACTCCTCCAGCCTTCCGTCACGGATACGGATTTGTCGATGGCAGCGCATGCCCAGCTCGCGGTCATGGGTGACAATGACAACGGTGCGGCCCTCGCTGTTCAGCTCTTCAAACAGCTCCATGATCTGGTTGCCCGTCTTGGTATCCAGTGCCCCGGTCGGCTCATCAGCCAGCAAGATCGAGGGATTGTTTACCAATGCCCGGGCGATGGCAACTCGTTGCTTCTGTCCCCCGGAGAGCTCATTCGGCCGATGATACAGGCGATCGGACAAGCCGACTCGTTCCAAAGCATCAGCAGCTTTCTGCTTGCGCTCACGAACCGACATTCCTGCATAGAGCAAGGGAACAATGACATTGTCCAGCGCAGTGAGTTTACCCAAGAGGTTGAACTGTTGGAAAACGAAACCGACTTTTCGGTTCCTGATGTAGGCCAGCTCGGTTTCGTTGAGTCCGGCGGTATTTTCACCGTCGATGTCGATCAGGCCGCTGGTTGGGGTGTCGAGGCATCCGATGAGATTCATCATCGTAGACTTGCCGCTGCCCGAAGGCCCCATGATTGAGGAGAACTCCCCCCGCTTGATGTCAACAGACACCCCGTCGAGGGCTTTTACTACAAACTCCCCCATTACGTAGTAACGCCTGACATCCTGCAGTCGTATTACACTCTCAGCCATCTTAGAATACCCTCATTCCAGGACCACCGCCGGCACCACCGCCAATGGCGGCGAAGGCCCCTGCAGTAGTATCGGTGCGCCGGATGACCACAGTATCTCCTACTTTCAGGTCACCGTTGAGCAACTGGCTGATGCCTTCACCCAAATACTTGACCGTCACAGGAACCTTGACAGTGCTTCCATCGGCAAGCTTCTTGGTTACCGTACTACTGCCGCGGGTGGTGGTTACAGCACTCTGGGGCAGCAGGACAAGCTTTGTCTCGCCTTCGCTGGTGATTGAACCTTCGAAGGTATAGCCAGGGGCGATGGAAGCTGGGGGATCGGCGATGGTCAGTTCCACATCCATGACCCCGATGCCCTGATTGGTATATCGTCCAAGCATGGGAATGTAGGAGACCTCCGCATCGATGGAGGAATCAGAATAGGAATCAAAATAGAGAACAGCCTTCTGCCCAAGCTTCACATACTGCATGTCGATTTCATCGATTTCGACTGTCGCCTTCAAGCGAGAGCGGTCGATGATGGTCATAGCCGACGACCCCGCTTCAAAATAGTCTCCGACACTCACATTGACCTCTGCCACAACCCCGTCGAAGTTGGCGATTGCCTTGGTGTAGTCGAGGCGGTTCATCGCCGATTTCAGCCGAAGCTCGGTCAGTTCCAACTCACGCTGGCTGCCGGTAAGCTGGATTCGTTCCAACTCTGCCTGCAAATTTGCAACCTCGTATAATTGGCTGGTGTTGTCCAGGGCGATAAGGACGTCACCCTTCTTGACCCGATCACCCTCTTTTACATAGACATCGGTGACAGCTCCTGCGGCCCGAAGGATGACTTTCTGGATTTCAATCGGTTCGACATACCCCGACAAATCGATGGTGGTGGAGAAGACGTTCTCGTAGACTTTTGCTTCCACTTCCTTCACCGCCGAGACTTGCTCTTTCTCCTGAGTCCAGGGGAATCGGTTGTTCTCCTTGTAGAAGGTGTAGACATACAGCCCGAAGACGATGAGGGCAAGAATTACAAAGGTGGTGACAAGGCGCTTGATGCGCTGCCTGCGCAGTTTCTTGCGAAGTTGGTTTCTTACTTGGTGTTCGGTATTGAGTTCGTTCGAGGTATCGTGCATGGAATCAGTTCTCCCTTAGATTTGCAGAGCGCGGATTTGATTTTCAAGTTTCAAGCCATCCAGCAAGATCGTGGACAGCGTATAGGTGTCAATTTCAACAGTGAAGGCGGCCCCATCGACATCAGCCTTGGTGGCAAGACCCTTCTCAAACAGGGTTTGCTGTTGCTTCAACAGAGCTAGATTATAATCCATGGACTGTCTGTGCAAGGCATGGGTCATCCTCCAGCCTGCAATATTGCTTTCCAGAGTTGCCGCATTCTGCACATATTCATTGAGTGCAGTCTGGTAGGCAAGGTCAGCGATAAGGACTTCATTTTCCAGCTTCTGCAAGGTCAGCGCATCGCTGGCAAGGGTCTTGTTGTTGTTCCAGGAGCCGGAGACGGTAAGGGAAGGGGAAAATGAACCCGTACCAAAATTATAAGCCCCACTAACTCCACCAGAAAGAGAGAATTGTTTGGCATCGATAGCAGCAGAAGCCTGGACACTCAGAGAATTCGTACGTGCTAATCCTGCACCAATTGGAACAGAACCACTTGTCTGGGCAACTCCAACTCCCCCATTCAAAATCAGGCTCTTATTGGTTAACTCAGCCTTCTTCAATGCAAGCTCTTCCTTTGCCAAGTCCAAGGCAAGGGATTTTAGCAGTACACTGCTGTTGCCCATGGGATTGGAGCTGAAGGTAAGATCCGGCTCAGGAATATCTTGGACTCCCTCCCAGGCAAAGCCGGCCAGCAAGGAGAACTGGCGAAGCAGCAACTCCCTGGTTGCCTGAAGGTTTGCCAGCGTTGCTTCCTTCATCTTAATCGCCTGCTCTTGCGCCTGATAGGCAAGGCTGCCGCTGCGGATTAACTGCAAAGTAAGATTCTGCTGCAGACTGGTCTTCAAGTCGGCAAGGTCCTTTTCGGTCTGCTTGATCGATTTCTCATTCTCCAACAGGGAATCTATCTGTGAATACAGACTCGTGGTGAAATTCAATTTGCTCGATTCATAGGTGCTGAGTGCGAGAACCTCAGTCTGGCGGTTGAGCAGCGTCTTCTGGTTGTCGGCAGTATAGCCGTAGGTAAGCGTATGGCTTGCAGAAACACTTGGGGAGATTGAAGAATAGGAATAGGGAGCATCTATACCCATGGCACCGGTTGAAACAGTGATGGCTGTTTTCCCATCATTCGGAAGTGAGAAGGTTGCCTTCGCACCTGTCGTGGAAAAATCATATGCACCGGCAGTATCGTTATAGGTTGCAGTCACCTCTCCGCTGGTAATTGCGATCCCCAGCTCATCCTCAACCTGGTTGAGGCCGACAGTAAGCAAAGTCTGCTGCTTGGAATACTCCAAGTCCTGCATATTGGTACTCTTGGCCAAGGCCTGGGTTATCAAGTCCTGAAGAGGAAGGGCTGTCAGGGGAACGGCTATGGCAAGTACCAGACAGAGTACCGCCAAACGTCTTTGGTTATGCTTATGCATCTCTCTATGCTCCTCGTAATAGTCAAATGACTCCCATACTATGGTACATTAGGGAGCCGGACGGCAACATTTGCGGGGCCAACTCCACATAAACTACAAAAGTCTTTGCCCGCCGTCGACACAAAGGTCCATGCCTGTAACAAATGAAGAGCACAGAAGATACGAGACCGCCTGACAAACATCATCCACCGTTCCTGTGGCCTTGAGCGGCAGGTGTTGTTGCATCGTTGCAAAATACGCATCGTCACCGTTACTGAGCACCAAGCCCGGGGAAACGGCATTCACGCGAAGCGTCGGGCCCAGGGCTGCAGCAAGCGCCTTGGTCTGATAGGCAAGAGCGCCCTTCGCACAGTAGTAGGCCGGCCTGGATGCGGTGGGGGATGAGAGTTTTGCATCGAGCATATTGACAACCGAACCCTTTGCCGAGCGGGCCTTGAGATGGAGATACAACGCTTTGGTCAAAAAGAATGGTGCGGTGCTGTGTACATTCATCACCTGCTCGAACAAGGCGAAATCTGTTTCGTCCATTGTTCGTGAAGGAAAGACAGAGGCGTTATGTATCAGATGATCGACCCGGCCGAAAGCCTGTACGGCCTGGCCGAACAAGGAATCAAGGCTGCCTTGCCGGCATAAGTCGCCTTGGATATAGGCACTTTCCAAGCCCTGCAACGCAAGCTCCTCAACCATGCTTTGTGCTTCCTTGATGCTTTCATTGCAATGAATTACTATGCTGTATCCATTCGACGCCAAAAAAAGGGACAAAGCTCTTCCCAGCCGTTTGGCTCCCCCGGTGATAAGCACGACCTCTTTGTTACTCATAGACTTATTACTATACCGACGTTGTTGCCGATTGGCAATTGGAGCAGTATACTTGAAGGGAGGAGCAACAATCTCTGCTCCTTACAAGGAACCAAACACATGAGCAAAGAAAACAAGAAAGACAATAAGAATGAGAAAGATTGGAAAGACACCTTTAAGAAGAAATTCAACATAGAACCAGGGGTTCACGTCAATGAATCCGGGGGAAAGGACAAGAAGAAATTCACCTTCTCCTTTTGGTATTTCTTCATTATCCTCCTGCTGTTTCTTGCCCTGAACACCTTCATGGTGTCGCGGCAGACGAATGTATACTCGGTGGACTACACCCAATTCAAATCCCTGATCGAAAATGGAACCATCAAACGGGTCGCGATAGAGGGAGAACGCTATATCGGCTATCCCTTCGCCAAGGAACAGGTCGTAACCGACCTGCGTTCGCTTGCAACCGATTCCAATGCAGCAACTTTGCTGCAATCCTTCAGCACTTACAAGGTCGAAGACCCTTCCTTCATCCCCTTCCTTGAAGAACAAGGTGTTGAGTTCTATGCAGTACCGCCTGCAAAGCCGAGCATTCTATCCACTTTGATAAGTTATGCACTCCCCTTCATCTTTATCATGCTCATCTGGCGCTTCCTCTTCTCAAGAATGGGAGGCCAAGGCGGCCAGGGAGTGCTCTCCTTCAACCAGAACAAGGCAAAGATTGTTGCCGAAGGAGATACGGGAATTCGCTTTGCCGACGTAGCCGGTGCCGATGAAAGCAAGTATGAGCTGGAGGAAGTTGTCGACTTTCTCAAGAACCCTGACAAGTATACCGAGATCGGGGGCAAGATTCCCAAGGGAGTATTGCTGGTTGGTCCTCCAGGAACCGGAAAAACCCTGCTGGCCAAGGCTGTTGCCGGTGAGTCCGGTGTCCCGTTCTTCAAGATGAGCGGCGCCGACTTTGTCGAAATGTTCGTCGGCGTGGGAGCGGCACGGGTGCGTGACCTGTTCCGTCAGGCGCGTGAGAACTCTCCCTGTATCATCTTCATTGATGAAATCGATGCCATCGGCCGCTCGCGGGTATCGGCGGGAATTGGCGGAAACGATGAGCGCGAACAGACGCTGAACCAGCTGTTGGTTGAAATGGATGGGTTCGACTCCAGAACCGGTGTCATTATCCTGGCTGCCACCAACCGACCTGAAATCCTCGACCCGGCCTTGCTCAGACCCGGACGTTTTGACCGGCAGGTCCTGATCGACAAGCCGGACCTGGAAGGACGGCATGCCATCTTGAAGATTCATACCCGCAACATCAAGCTCGGCGACGACGTCGATCTTCGCAAGATCGCCCAAGGGGCTGCAGGCCTGGCCGGTGCCGACCTTGCCAACATCGCCAATGAGGCTGCCTTGATGGCTGTCCGGCAGAAGCGGAAGAAGGTGATGCAGGCCGACTTTGAGGAAGCAATCGAGAAGTCGGTTGCAGGCCTTGAGCGCAAGAGC
>JAAZAT010000238.1 GCA_012514185.1 Spirochaetales bacterium
CTTTCAGACATTCTTCCTCTTAACCCTTCTAGATATTTCGAGAATTCATCATACACGATATAGAGCCCACGAAAGCCAACTGAAGAAATTTTACTAGTAATATCTTTAATGTCTTCAATTACATGTAATTCTGATAATCGGCTAAACTCACTTCCATTTGTCACTTTCGGAAATATTCTAACAAACTCTTCCAAAGCATCTTCATCATATTGACAGAGCTTAGCATAGAAGGATTGAAATGAGCCTTCTCCATCGAATTGCTCTTTAATCTTGGTATATGCTTCAGGGAATTCGACCTCCCAAAGTTGAAGATATTCTTTTGCCCTTTGATAATTATTTAACAGATAAATTCCATCAAAACCCTCGGATTCAAGAGCTTGAACCAATGCTGCAGAGAGAGCCAGAGAAAGGGAAGGATAACCTCCCCTCACTATGACGGGCAATAAAGGTTTCATGGATTGTAGTTCTTGAATCCAATTCCCTAAATAATTTCGTCTTTTTAGTATTTTTCCTGCAAGGTTATCAAATCTCCCATTGCATTGACGGCTTAATAGAGATAAAGCAACAAGTACAGAATATGATTTCCCCTTCCCATAAGCACCGGTTAGGAGATGAGAGCGAAAGGTTCCTTTTCCTGTTGTAAGTGTAGGTCTAATAATAAATTCCATTACATCCAAGGATCCATTTGTAGGAATAAAACCATCCAGAAGAGATTTGTTACTTCTATCGTACAGTAGATTAGTAGAGGGTTGATAATGAGCCTTGATTCTGATTCTATCATTCATACTGATCAAGCCCCTTAAAGTAATGTTCCAAATAATTCTTACTAGATTTAATCTCACTTGTAATGAATAATTGCTCCAACCCAGCAGTCCGGACAATTCTTACAAATCCAAGAGCCTCGAGATAATCAATTATTGAAATCAATTGCTCTACTTGAAGGTTTAATACTTTCCCAATACTCTTTGGTTTATGTAATAAATCATTCAAATCCACTGTTGTTCCGCCATATTTTCTTTCCTCTATTTGACGTAGAATTATAAACATCGATATAGATGGAGGAATTTTTTGGATATCTAATGTTCGCTTATAATATTGATTCTTTGACTTTACTGATCTAGCAATTAGATTCAAAGAAACAAAGGGAGAGACTTTATTATCTTCAAATTTATCATCAACCTCTTTGGTATAAATATAGGTGCGTAATAGACAATCAACATCACTTTCGATTGAACTTGGAGCCACTTTGGTGTCTGAATTAATTGTAAAAATCCAATCACTAACACCCATAACCAAGTCTTGCTTTGAAAATTCCCTCTGCCTAAATTCATTAAAGAAATAGTACCAAGTCGAAGCAAATTCAATATTCGTTGAGAGTTGGTAATGGCACAACAACAAAGTTCCTATTGATTGAAAATGCCTATCGTATTGATATACGAATTTCCCAAACTCAGTAAAAGTTAGACCAGACCTATTCGTCGAGGATTGTTCAACCAAACCAACAGCTTGCAGCCAATATCGAAGAGACGAAGCCATATTTACACCTATACCCAACCTTAAAACAGCTTCATTCTGATCTTGAAATAAATATGATACTCCTGATTCATCTTTTGTCTTATCTAACTGAGTCATTCCCTTGTAAAGCCAACCATTTCGAATAAAGAATGATTGATGCGCCTTAAACTTTAGTTTCATTATATCCACCCCTAACGCGAAGATATTTGCCCATCAAGCAACCATCACTTAAATATTTTTGATTAACACATAATTTGCAGTGTTTGCACTTTTTTGAATCTATTTGATATCCGTTCTCAATTGAAACCGAAATTGCGCCAAATTTGCAAATGGATTCACATTTCAAGCATTTTCTACATGCATTGAATTTTCTTATTTGGTAAGAAACCTGACGAAATAAATCTTCGGCATTTTTGACATTCATAATCCGTATTTTTACAGAGTATAGAAATTCTGTTTGCGAGAAAGGGATTATTGAAATAATTGGCATCGTGGATTTAGTATCAAAAACTAATTTTTCCTCCAATGAAGCCCTTCCTTGCTTAATAAGCCCAAACGGTATAAAAAGGGAAAAAAATTCATCATTTATTTCACGAGTCAGTTGAAACACTCTCGCATTATCTTCAGTTGTACAATTGCTGTATTTAATTTCTACATCAGATGCAGCTATAAGCCCTTCGCCCCCTTGCCGGGCTTTCCACCACCCTTCGTCCACATATACTTCAGGATCAGGCTTCCCAACTTTATTAGCAAAATCAAGAAGAATATTACGCCAATTCTCCGATTCCTTTGGCATATAGATTCTTGATAAAAATTGGGCTCTTTGGCTATTATTTGGACAACACCAACATCCAACTCGGTCGTATCCTAAGCGATATGCATCATTGAAAAGTATTTGATTTGCTAAGATGTACAACCAGATATCAATATCTTTCCAAAAAAATATCGGAGAACCAACAACCTGTTTTTGGATTTTCACTACTTCATTGGAACCATCAATCCTTTCATATTTACTCCGAGATACAGATTCATTTTTTCTGATCCCATAAAAAGTAAGTATCCTTGACGCATTACCCAAAGATACAGATGAAGTATCGCTACAGATTTGATTAATCTTTCTAGTAATAGGCCCAGTTTTAAACATGGAACAACACCATCGCATCATCCTGGCTGGAGGTCCGATGTCTTTACATACTTCGTGGAATTTTTGATCATTGTTCCGAATAGCTCGGAGGGGCGTATACGGATGAGTGTCTCTGAATTTCTGAATGTATTCATACGTCAGTGGAAATTCTAGGGTTGTATCACCAAACATGTGCAAAACTTTTGGTGTTCCAAATGCTCTTGTAACTAAGTCGGATACAACAGTAGAATCCTTCCCCCCAGAAAATGACACCATCACGTTAATTCCAGTATATTTTGGATCTAATAATACAGAGTGAATCCATGACAATGCTTCTGATGTAATACTTTTAAGCCACTTATCATTTATAACACAAAATTTGTCAATTAAAGCGGAAAACAGTGGATATGACTCTTTCCGATTTACTTCATCATACAGAGCAAGAAACTGGATGATGTGATGTACATCAAGTGAAGTAAAAATATCTGACGACAATTTTACAATTTCACCATCAACGAGGTACTTATTATTAACTGACCAAATAGAACTTTTAGCTAATGTCAAAGGTTTATACCCAAGAAGGTATTCAAGAAGTAATCGCTCTTCGGGGAAAACAGGACGCATATCCTCATAGTGTTGTTTTGTTATCGTATGACAGTAAGGACACTCTAGAGAATTTATTCCTGCTTTTACCACAATGATTGGAGAATTACATTCAGAACACCAAAAGCATATATGAGGAATCTCTTCTTGTGTGTTTTGCCCACAGGCACTGCATACATCATTCATAGACTCTTTGTTACAGTTACTGCACCACACGTATATCTCCAAGCCGTTAATTGAAATGGTATAGTTTATAACAATATTTGTGCTACTTACATTACCAACTAACTAATTCTGTTTATCTGAACCTAAAAGATGTCAACAAAATCAGTCTATTAGCAAGAATTAAAAAATGCAAATGGATTTATCATAGTTTTAGCCATAGCTCATAATATTGTATAGGCAAAAAGCATAATTTCCCAAATTACGTATGGAAATTTTCTGATTTATCTATATTGAGGATTATCAATTCTCCTCATCAATAATCCTAAATCAAAGAAAATCAAAAATTGTATTCAGATTCCATTACCTAATATTTAGGTCTTTGCGTCGCGATTTATATAGACCTCTATCAGTGGCTGAACATGAATTACAATTTTTTCCTACACAAACCTGCACACATGATCTATGCAGACATCACTGAAACCAAAGGCCTCAGCCTTGGTGATCTTCCCATCGGCAACGGCAAGCATCTCGCTGAATATGGCATCGGCACCCTGCTGCTGGAGGGACAGCGAACCATCGATGATGCCACTGACATCGATGTCCATGTTGTCTTCCATCTGCTTATAGGTCTGCTTGTTTGCGGTGATCTTGATCACCGGGGCAAGGGCGATACCGGTGGGGGTACCCCTGCCGGTGGTGAAAGCAACCAGCTGGCAGCCGCCTGCAACCATTGAGGTGATGGAAGCAATATCGTAGCCCGGTGTATACATGATGATTGCCCCATGCTTGGTAGGACGCATTGCCTCCTGAAGCACCTCGACAAGAGGGCGGGAGCCTCCCTTCTTGATGCACCCCAGGCTCTTCTCCTCTAAGGTGGAAAGACCGCCCTCCTTGTTGCCTACCGTCTCACACCAAGACCGATGATTACCACGGCAAACACATTGGGATTGAGGGCGAAGCCGGTAAGCACCCGCTGGGTCAGATTGGTATTTGCCTGGACATCGGCGTAGCCGGTGTTGATAATGACATTGACCGAGCCCTGTACCTGGGAAGCCACCATGCGGGCAGTCTCACTGGCACACCCGCAGGTCGGAAGAATCAAAACATGATTGCGGATTCAACTTCGTCCTTCTGAGCGCTTATATCCTAGAAATTGCATTCATTGTTCCTTGTTAGAGTAGTACAGTCTCGTAATCGCGTGCAAAACCCACCAAATTCTCGTGCCACACCAAAGCACCTTTTTTTATGACTTGGGTCGTACGCCCGATAACCTGGCCGTACTTGTAGACATCTTCATCCTCTTGCATGTCTTTGAGCGCAATCTTATGGCACAGGGGAATAGGCTGGGGACAGACCACCTGCTTTGCAACAGTTCCGATGCAGGTCGCAACGGTATCTCTCTCATCGAGCAACAAAGCCTTCACACCCATACTTGCACCTCTAGATGGCTATCCTAGAAGAAAAAAAGAGTTATGAAACGATGGTTGGAATCTAAAGTTTTGCTTGTATCAGAGAAACGGAACCTGGGGATACAAATCCCTCAGCTGTGAGAATGTCAGATTGGCAATGACCAGGGCACCCCACTCATTGAGATGGGTGTCGTCGGCAATTCCATCCGGGTAGTTGGGGTGTTCTCCTTCATGCAAATGAAGAAACAGCTTTTTGGAGTCTTTCGGTCCCAAGTAGGAGAACAGCTGATAGGTTTTATCGGTCATATCCAGGACCGGATAGTTCCTGCTCTGTGCAAGCGAAATCATTGCCTTCGGATACTCGCCATGGGTTTGGACGAGGTTGCCTTCTTCGTCGAAACGCCGCCTGCAGATCGGAGTCAGGAGCACCGGCCGGGCATTTCTTTTCAACACTTTGTCGGTCATCAGAATCAGATTTCCCTGGTAGGTGGTCCAAGGATCGGTATGCCGCTCTTCATCCTCTTTGCTGTCGTTGTGCCCGAACTGGATGAAAACCCAATCCCCGGCTGCAAGCTGCTCAAGGCACCGGTCGAACAACCCTTCCTCGAGGAATGACTTGGTAGAGCAACCATTTTTTGCCAGATTGATCACCTGCCACGGCTTCTTGACCAAACCTTGGAGCGCCATCCCCCACCCCGTCTCAGGGCGTTTGTCCTCACTCTTGTCGGCACAGGTGGAGTCCCCGAGTAAAAAAATCCGATTCATCGGCTTGCTTCCTCTTCTTCCTTCCCCCAGCCGGGAAGCATGTCTTCTGCAGAAACAATGGTATTCAGTTTCGGCTTTTCCGGCATTTTGCGCTGTTCCTTCTTCAGCAAAAAGTACAAGCCGGTTCCGCCAAGCAGCATTGCAACAAGGTACATGGCTAGGAGAATCAGAAAATCGGGCATGCTACCTCCCTCTGCTCTTGCGCTGCCAATAGGCGATGGCCAGCTGGGTGCGGTCGCGCAAATCAAGCTTGTCCAGCATCACCGAAATCATATTACGCACCGTTCCCTCGCTCATGCACAGCCTAATAGCGATTTCCTTGTTGCTCAACCCCTGGGCCAGCTGCATCAGCACTTCCTGCTCCCGCTCTTTCAAGTCGCTGAACAACTGGTCCTCGGAGAAGCTCCTAAGCGCCTGTTCGCTGATCACCGGAAGCCCCTGATGGACAGCCTTGATCGTCAATATCTGCTTTTCGGTGGAGTCGCTCTTAAGCAGAAAACCCGACGCCCCCGACTCAAGGCAGCGGTGCAGCGTTCGGTAATCGGCAAAGGTGGTGAGCATGAGAATCTTGACACGGGGAAACTCGGCCCGTATACGCTGAAGCGTCTCAATGCCATCCATCACCGGCATCTGAATATCGAGAAGGACCATATCGACAGGGTGGTTCTGAAGAAAGGAGAGAGCCTGTGCCCCCTGTTCAGCCTTGCCGGCTATGACAATCGAAGGGTCTTCTGAAAGAAGAATCTCCAAGCTCTCCAGCACCAAGGCATCATCGTCCACCAACAGAAGCTTCATCCCATCTCCTTTTTCGAGGGCAGGGTTATCAGCAGGCGGAACGTCTCGTCCCGCTGGATGGCCACACTGCCTCCCAAAGCCTCCACACGCCGGCGCATATACCTCAGGCCATTGCCTGTCTCGTCGTTTTTTTGGTCAAAAAGACCATCGTTTTCAAGCATCAGGCGGGTTGTTGTACCGGTGATGGCAAGTTGAGCCCTCACCATGGCAGGCTTGGCATGTTTGGCGATATTGGTCAAAGCTTCCTTGACAGCACTGTACAGCACCTGCTGCACAGCTGGGTCGAGTACCTCGATATCACCGCTTTGGTGCAAGTCCACCGGATAGTTGAATTGCTCAAAGAGCTGTCTGAACCTTTGGTTCGCCGTATCATCGTCTCGTTGCAGCTGCCTGACGGCAAGCTTGAGCTGGTCGAGGCTGTTTTCAAGGCGGACAAGAGCCTTGGCCTGGCTGTCCAGAGCCTTCTCAACCTCATTGCGCTGAAGCAAGGAGCCCAGGGCCTTGAGCGTCAGATGGGCGGCGGTCAGTTCATGACCAAGGCTGTCATGCAAAATCCGGGCGATATGATTGCGCTCCTCAAGACGCGAAAGCTGTTGCGCATCCTGATAATCGAGCAAAAGGTGCTGCTCCTCCTCTTGAAGACGATGGACCTTCAGTCGGAGCTCATCCGCCTCCCGGCGTACAACATCGCTCTCTTTCTGCCATAAAGCCACTAGCAGACCCAAAAGCAACCCCAGAACAGGAAACAAAGCCAAAGGAAGGGGCAGCTTGATCAGGCAATAAAGAAAGAACGGAGTGAGTGCGACCAACTGCATACGTGAGGCAAAGGAGAAGATGTACAAGCCCAGCAGCAACACAGCGTCCTGCTGGAAGTATGAAACCACCACCAATACAGCGGCATCGATGAGAAAGAATCGTGGATTGAGTGCAAAATGCCAACGCAGCAACAGGGAGAAGAGGACCAACAGAAACACCAACATCAAAGGGACATCGAGCTTCTCAAAGAGCAAAAGCAGCGACGAGACCAGCAAGAGCATGGTCACCAATCTCGTCACTTGCTCACAACCAAGAGAATATGTGCTCTGATGCAAAGCCTAAAATCTCCTTTTACTGCCGATCAACAGGAATATCCCTGTGAATACCCAGAGTACCACAGCAGAAAGGAGGACACCAGAGCCCGATTGCTTCCCAAGCATGAGCAGGCCGTTGGCCAGATAGTAGGTGGGAAGAATCCGCACCATGGTCTGTACCGACTGGGGAAGAAGTGAAAGCGGGAAGGACAAGCCGCTGACCAGGCACATGATCGAACCAATGCCGCTGAACAAGGCGAAGCTGGTATTGTAGGAACGAAACATGCTGTTCCAGGCAAGGGAGAGGGAGAGAACCATTGCACTGTAGGAGACGTAGAGCAGAAACAGAACCAGGTAGTTGGTTACATGAGGACCGAAATAGAGGATCGAGGCAACAACAAACACAAGACACTGCACAGCAAGCAGCAACAGCGAAGCAAGCAGATGGCTGGACAGGTAGTAGGCATGGCTTATCGGGGAGGCTGCGATGCGCACCACAATCTTCTGCATCCTGTCCTCGACAATCGGTCTGGTGAGCAAAAATGCCGAGTAGAGGTTCAATAATCCAAACAGGCTGAAGCCCATGGGCAGGGAGCCGGTCATCGAGGGAATGAACAGCAACACCAGCGGCAGAACCAGCAGCAAAAGAAGGGAGATCCGTTGTTTCAGGTTTTGTTGCAAAGCGAACAGGAATATCGTCATACTTCTATCCTCCGTACCAAAGGTTTCAACGAGACGAACAGGAGGACAATAATCACTGCAATCGGCAGCATGACAAGGGCCATGGAGCCATAGTCACCCTCCATCGCCCTGATGCTTGCGGTATTTGCCAGGCTCATCGGTGTGCCATAGAGGCGGATGACCCTGAACAAGGCCGAATCGGGAAGTGGAAAGTACAGCCCCACCAGCATCGGGACCACCGAACCGTAGATGGTGGTCACAACATTGGCTGCCTTCGAGGTGCCTACAAGAAAGAGCAGGACCGTACCCAGCAGCTGGTTGAAGAGCACCGAAACCAGGAGAATGACAAGCACCACGAAAAGACTTGGAATACTCGCTCCCAGAACAATGAAAGAGAAGAGTACAATCACCAAGGACTGCAGGAAACTGACCACCGTACCGCTGATCAATACCGAGAGCACCAGCGACCTGCCTTCCACCGGTGAGGCGAAGAGACGGTCGTGCATAGGGGAGTAGAAGTCTGCAGCCAAGGTCTCAAAGCTCAAGGCTGCGCCATAGATTTGAAATGTAAGGGCGAACCCTATGACCAGGAGCGCCAACCGTTGTTGGCCTTCCACCTCCATGCCTGTCTGGATGTCGATGGTCTTGTATAGGTAGTCGAAGAAGAAAATCAGGATGAGGGGGAAGAGGATGAGAATGGCATGACCCATGAGATCTTTCAGCGAGCGCCTGATGTGGAAGAGGATCATGAGGCCACCTCGTCACGCAGCTGCTTGCCGGTCAGGGTAAGAAACACATCCTCAAGGTTCGGTTGCTTGGTGTTGATGGTCACCAGACCCTGTTCGGAGAGGCTGAGCACCACCTTGTCCAGAATCGGGATGCCTCCGGGCACCACGATGGTGTATCGGTTTCCCTCCAAAGCCACTTCCTTCACATCAGCGAGTCCGAGCAGTTCCTTGCGTTTCTGCTCGCTGGCAAGCCTCACCTCCACCTCGATGAAGTGGTCGCCCCGGATGCGGGCGATCAACTCCCTGAGCGTCCCATCGGCGATGATGTGTCCGTTGTCCATAATGTAAATACGGCTGGCAACAGCCTCAACCTCCTCGATGTAGTGGGAGGTATAGATGATCGTCACCCCGCTTTTGGCAAGTTCCTTGACTGCTTGGAGGATGAAGGAACGCGACTGCGGGTCGATGCCGACCGTCGGTTCATCCATGATGATCAAGGCCGGCTTGTGCATCAGGGCGCAACCGATATTGAGCCTGCGCTTCATGCCGCCGCTGTAGTGCTTGACCTTGTCGCCCAGCCTGCCTTCAAGGCCGATGAGCCTGCCGACTTCAGCCATGCGTACTTGAATATCGGCCTTACCCATGCCGTACAAGGAGGCAAAGAAGGCAAGGTTGTCCCTCCCGCTCATATCCTCATACAAGGTGATTTCCTGCGTCACATACCCGATTTTTCTGCGGATGGACTTGTTTTTCCCATCCTGGGGCATACCGAACACCGTAATGGACCCCTCATCGATGCCGATCAGGCCGATGATTGCACGGATGCAGGTTGTCTTGCCTGCACCATTCGGCCCGAGCAGACCGATCACCTCGCCTTGTTCTACATGCAAAGAACAGCAATCGAGAGCGAGATTCGTATTGAATCGCTTCATGACATCGTTTACTTGTAATACCATGACTGTGTACCTCTGCTTCCCAGTATAGGAACCAGAGGCCGAGTCTGTGCAGTGACAATTGTCACTACCTCACCTATCTGACCAGAACAACCGGCTCGATCGTGACTTCGGTTTTCATGGAGTTGGAGATCAGGCAGTACTTTTCAGCCTTTTCCAAGAGTTTGATCGTCTGTTCCTTCCGGCTCTCATCATCGATGACAACCGTCGGCTTGATGTGGATGCGGGTCATAAGCATCCCCTTCTCCACGTTTTCCAGCGTCCCCACCGCTTCGCTCTTATAGCTCTTGAAGGCAAGCTTCGCCTTTTCGGCGAGGGAGAGGAAGGTGGTCAACAGACACACCTCTGCAGCGGCAGTATAGAGATGCTCAGGCGACCAGATACCCTCATGGCCGCCGGGAAACTGAGGAGGTGTTGCCACCTCGATGGTGGGCAGCGAGGCAGACGAGAGGGCCGCCCTCTTCTGCTTTGTCCACTCCACTGATGTACTATAGGTATGCGTATCGCTCATACTTGGTTTCTCCTTGCACCATAAGGTATCCAAAACCGAGAGCACAGGCCACTACAGCGTTGCCGGGACCTCAGGCCAAATCTTCACACCCTTCTGCAAAAGCCACGTATGCTCCTCTCGATAATAGCGGGTGGTGGGAAGCCACTTGTCATTCGGCAGGTGGGGGATCAACCAGATGTAGTACATCGCGTACCCGGCTGCAGCAACCTGCGAGTGGGTGGTGTTGGGGAAAATCAAGGAGGAGTCGCCGTCATGGACGACGAACGCATCCTCATTGAGCACCGAGACCCCGAATCCCTGGGCGGGGAAGAAGCGGTAGTGGTAGATCTCCGGATGGGGATGGTCGTGCGGCGGATAGCTCGACCAACGGCCGGGGTGGTTGATGACCTCTCCCATAACCATATTCGAGTAGGGATCGCTCTCCCCGTCAAAGACGGTGCGCACCGTACGGTTGCTTGCCTCGTTGAGCACGCCGGCACCGAAAATCTCGGTCTTCACCTCGCCCTTTGCATAGAAGCGAACCGGGAAAACCTGGTTGTTGACACACCGCTCAACGGCCAGCTCACTATCCTCAATCGCCTGTACCTTGACAGGTATGTGCCTGGGGGCATGCAGGACCACCGGAGGTTCATCGATGCAGCTCGCACGTTTGCCTACCGCTTCCTTTCCTTCCCAAGAGAAACGAACCTCCCCCTTGATCAACATCCATGCCCGCTCCAAGTCCAAGGAGCAGGTTACCGATTCTCCCTTGCCCAGCTTGAGGATGCCGAAATCCAAAAGCATGGGACCGTCAAGCGTCGTAATAGGAGTATATCCAGCCTCAAACGGCTGTTGTTTGCGAATAATCATGGAAAAGCCTCCCTTTCACTGTCTAGCATACGAAACATACCCGGCTTTCGCAACCAAAGGATGCACATTCGCTTGGTAAACCTACGATAAACATAAAAGCAGAACCACAAAATATTATAAATTAGAGCCTTTGGTTTTCAGCTTCAGGGTTTCAGTCTTGAACGTCTCGAGGTCAACAGAGGAAGGTACTTGTATCTTGAGCTTCTCATAGAACTCCCTGACCTGCTTGTTCGGGACTTCAACAATAACCGTCCCATCCTTCTTCTTTGTGCACATGAGCGACTGGGTCTTTCCGATCAGCTTGCATGTGGAGATTCCAGGTCCTGTGAGTGTTTTCCTCAGCTGCAGCAATGCTATGGTCGATATGATGTCGGAGAGTATTTTCCCCCTGACCGTGAGGTCAGACCAGTTGGATGGGGGAAGGAGATTCAAATACTCCTTGCCGGTCTTGAACACCGTCTCAATGCGTGTCCTGCCGAAGTAATCGTCAAGCTTTGCATCGGGTTCCTTCAACTCGGTGGATAGAAGAATGAAAAAGCCGAATCGAACCGAGGTCCAGTTCTTCTCCTCGTCGGTCAGCTTCTGGTATTCATCCTCATGCTTGAGGCGGTAGCCCCTGCACCCTTCCAATGCATTGTCCCTGTCCACATACACATATGCATGCATCTTGAAACCGAACACCTCGGTCTCGAAACGCCTGCCGAAATAGGTATGGCCCTCCCGTATGAACTCATGCTTGGCATTGTCCATCAGTTTCTTTGCCTGGTGATAGAGCGTCTTGTATGGGTAGCCGTTCTTTGCAGGCATGCGCACGGTCATGGTCTTGCCCTCCTCATTGCCGCAGTGGAAGGCCCCAATCGTCTCCCTGCCGGCATACCCTGCATCAAGGACGAAATCGTCGATGCGGATGTCGAGGGTCTCGGCCACATCCTCCATGGTCGATTGGAGGGTGCTCAGGTCCAGAACATTGCCCGGGATTATGGAGAACCATACGGGGAAACCCGTCTTCCCATCCAAGACGAGCACAAGCCTCGTCTGGATGGATGTGCCCTGCATCCCATGGCTGCAAAGCGCATTGAATGGATTGTCCCGGATGGTGTTGGGCAGGGGCGTTGAATCCACATAGCAACCATTGCCGAACTCAGGGTCTTTCTTTCGCATATGGGAGACGAACGCCTTGAAGAAGGCAACCTTGCTTGCGTCTTCGCCCATCATGGAGAAGTATGCCGTGTCGCTGCCGAGGGAGCCCGAGGGAATGTCATCGAAAAGATAGGAGGCGAAGGACTTGCCGATGAAGTCGTCGCAAGAGACCCTGGACCCATCCTTCAGGACCGAGTGAAGCAGATGCGAAAGCACCCGCTCATACTCCCTGTCTTGTGGAAAAGCGGTGCGCAGAACCCTGAGCAGCCCTGATTTTTCACAAAACCGGAGAAAGAGGTAGACATCACCGAAAACGGTATGGATCTCAGGCTCTGCAAAGAGATCGAGGCCCCTGACCCGGGGATCGTCCTTTCCGATGCTCTCAAAGACATCGGATACGGAATCATAGGCCACAAGCCCCCTGGTGGGGGATAGGAACACGCCTCTTTTCCCTGTGGCATCAAGAGATATCACCTTTCCAAGCTTCTCTCTGGTGCTATGACGGGACCGCCCTTTGTATGAGGAGTCGTATTCGGTAGTCATGATCGCGGCGCTGCCCGACCTTACGCTCCCATCCTCATTTCTCACCAGTTTCTGCACTTTTATGAAAGCCATGAGTCCTTACCTCTCAGTTGCTTAAGTATGGTTATAAATATAACCATATTTACAATACACCAAAGCGCTTCAGAATGCAATCCAAATCGAAAGAAAGTGCTCAGGAATGCATGAATCAAAGGTTTTGGGAAGGCTGATTAGGGTATGGTTCTATTTTTGGGTTTATCGTAGGATGATCCTTGCCATAGAGAGACCGATGACCTCGGCCGAGCCATAGATGTAGGTGAGCACCTCGTCGAGGGTTTCACAGGTGGAGCTTGAAAGGTCGTGCTCCATGGAGTCTAGAAAAGGATCGATGATTACATCGCCACTCGCTTTAGCCGACGTAAGCGCCTCTGTGTAGGTTCTACGGAAGGCTTGAAAAGCCGCTGGATCGACCGGCTGATCGTCCACCAGGTTGTCAGCCACCCTGACAAACCCATACAATGCATAGACATCCCTGCGAACAGCAGGGGGAAAGAAATGGGAACTGAAATAATAGGTCTTGCTCATGTTTCTCAGCGACCATACGTTTCTTGGATTTCCTTGGCTATCAACTCGCTTGCAATAAGCACCATCGGGACCCCTACGCCCGGATGGGTATACTGGCCTGTGTAGTACAGATTCGGCACCTTCTTGGCTTGGTGTCTGGGGCGGAACACTGCTGTTTGGAAGAGTGTATGACTCAGACCCAGGGCCGTGCCCTTGTAGGCATGATAATCCTGGATGAAATCACGATGGGTGTACAACCGCTTGACCAGGACATCCTTGCCCAGGTCCTCGCCGGTGACCTTTTTGACATGCTCGACCATCCTTGCGAAA
>JAAZAT010000127.1 GCA_012514185.1 Spirochaetales bacterium
CTTCTTGCTCTCTTTGTTTTAGTTACTCTCTTCCCCTTCTTTTGGTTATTTACTGCTTCTATTAAAGAAGATAAAGATATAATTACAAGAACATTGCATATCTTGCCCCCAGAGGTTACATTCAAGCACTATATAACAGTTTTCACGTTTGGAAAAATTGGGAGAATCTTTCTTAATACATGCATAGTAGCACTAGTGACCGTGTTGGTTTCTCTTATCATTATCATACCTGCGGCATATGCTCTCTCGGTTCTTCGTGTGCGTGGGCGAGAGTACATCAGTAAATTTATTCTTGCTCTTCAGATGCTACCTTCGATTCTCCTTACTATACCTTTGTATATTATGTTACAGAGGATTCGTCTTATTGATACCTATTGGGCACTCATTTTAAGTTACACAACTTTTACGATTCCTTTTTGTTTTCTCTTGCTATCGTCATATTTTCGGGGTTTACCTTATGAGTTATTTGAAAGTGCCTATCTTGATGGAGCAAATTCTTTTTACTCCATGATTAAAATAGCAATACCATTGACAACTCCTGGGATTATGACTACAGGAACATATTCTTTCTTGATGGCATGGAATGATTTTCTTTATGCCAATACATTTACCTCGTCTACAAATACTAGAACGCTAACGGTCGAGGTGATTCGCTTAGTAGGAACATGGGGGAATAGGTGGGGGGATTTGGCCGCTGGAGCTACCGTTACTGTTCTTCCCGTTATTGCAGTTTTTTTATTTGCGAATAAATATATCATTTCTGGTTTAACAGCAGGGGCTGTAAAAGGGTAATTTTACATTGCCGATGTCGGTAATGCCGTAATCTGAGATGAAGATCAGAGTGATGAAGGACAGCGTCATAAGGGGGGAAGGCATCGAGCAGCCCAAGGCCTTCATGGCATCAACAAGTTGTTGCTGGATTTTGGCAACTTCGCTTCCGCAGAGCTTGGTGTGTAGCGTAAACTAAAAATCCCTAGAAAGATCACTTCATCTTCCTTGGTCTGATCACGGGAAATTCCCGGGATTGTTCAAAGGGACAGTTGAGAAGCTGCCCTTTGGAAAGTAACCTTTGATGTAGAAACAAATACATTAAAGGAGAAAGGAGAAGTGCTCAACATGTCCCAAATCAATTGTATCAGAGATTTGAGGAAAGAGGGATACTCAGTGGCAAGGATTGCCAGGGAAGTATCGGTCGATGAGAAGACGGCGAGGAAGTACCTCTGCATGGAAGACTTCTCACCGAAGCCGCCTCAAAAGAAGGAGGGGTTGCCCAGCAAGCTGGACCCCTACAAGCCGCAGATAGACGGATGGCTTTCCAACGATGAAAAGGAGAATTCGAAACAGCGCCATACCGCCCAGCGCGTCTATGACAGGTTGGTGGAGCTGCATCCGGAATTCGGTTGCTCCTACCCAACGGTATCGCGGTATGTGAGGAAAACACGTGCACAACGCTCGAGTTACAGGGCCTGCCAGGAGCTGGTATGGCATCCGGGTGAGGCCCAGGGGGACTTCGGCGAGGCGGACTGCTATGAAAGAGGCGTCAAGCAGCGCAAGCATTATCTTGTCTGCGTGTTTCCGAATTCAAATGCGGATTTTCCCCAGATGTTCAACGGAGAGACCAGCGAATGCATCTGCCAGGGCTTTCAGGACGTCTTTGAGTTCATCGGCGGAGTCTTCCCCCTGGTTGTGATAGACAATGCCACCGGAGCAGGTCGTCGCATCGGGCAGGAGATACGGGAAGCGAAGCTATTCGCCCAATTCAGGGCTCACTACGGCTTTTCCATACGATTCTGCAGTCCGGCTAGTGGGTGGGAAAAGGGGTGCGTTGAGAACAAAATCGGCACGGTCCGTAGGAACCGATTCGTTCCCCTGCCCGAGTTCGACGACCTGCAGCAATACAACAAGGGCTTGCTGGAGCAGGCGACAAGCTTTCAGGGAAATACCCATTACAAGAAGAACACAATCATAGGCGAGCTTTTCGAACAAGACCGCGAGGCACTGCTGCCGCTGCCCCGATACCGTTTTGATGTCTGTCGGTATGTGTACGCCAAGGCCGACGGGTACGGGAAGGTGGAGATAGACGGCAACCACCATTACTCCACCCGTCCCGAATACCGGGGAAGCGAAGTGCTGGTGGGCATCCGGGCCCACACCGTCGACATCTATGACGATAAGCGCAAGATCCTGGTGAGCCATGTCCGCAAATTCGGCAAGGAGCGGTCCGACAGCGTCGACCCAAGAACCTCCATGGCCGTACTCATGAGAAATGTGGGAGCGTGGCCCAACAGCGGTGTGAGGGAGATGGTGTCCTCCCCCGTACGCGATTATCTCGATGCGCTGGACAGGGAATCGCTGAAGGATGCCCTGCGAACGATGAACCTGCTGAGCGAGCGCTACAGCTTCGAAAGAGCCCTTGATGCGTTCGACCTGGTGCTGAGGAACCCCGGCAACGCCCCGTTCAGCGATGCAATGGTGTTTGCGGCGAGGATGGCGGAGTTCGGAGACCAAACCGACCTGGACGCCGGTCCCGACCTTTCGTTGTACGACCAGCTTCTGGAACAGCGGAGGGTGCAGCCATGATGATGACTTCAACCATCCGCATCCAACGCAGGGAAGAGATATCGGACATGTGCCGGAAACTGTTCCTTTCCCAACAGCTGGTAGCGTTGTGCCAGCAGGCAACGCCGAGGCAGGAAGAGTTCCTGCATGATGTACTGTCAATGGAGGTGGAGAGCCGGGAACGCTCAAAACGCTCCAGGCTGCTCAACCGGGCCCGGTTTCCCATGCCCAAGAGCATGGAAGGCTACGACTATTCTCATGTGCGCCTGCCGCCTTCCATTACCAGGGTGGAACTGGAAGGCTGCGAATTCATTGGCAGGAAGACCAACCTGGTCTGCTATGGACCGGTGGGAACCGGGAAAACGCATATGGCCATAGCACTGGGGATGAAGGCCTGCGAGATGGGCCTTGCAGCCCGGTTCTATACGGTGACAGAATTGGTACTGAAACTGGCCGAGGCACGGAAGAACGGAGTCTTGGAACGCCTGGTGTCGGACATACGCAGACTGGATCTACTCATTCTTGATGAGTGGGGGTACGTGCCGGTGGACAAGGAGGGGTCCCAGCTCCTGTTCCGCATCATCAGCGACAGCTACGAGAGCAAAAGCCTCATCCTTACGACGAACCTCGAGTTTTCCAAGTGGGGTGGCATCTTCACCGACCAGCAGATGGCTGCTGCAATGATCGACAGGCTCATCCACCATGGTCACCTGCTTGTTTTCGAGGGGCCGAGCTACCGGATGGAGCATGCATTGATGCGCAAGACCGCATCCGAGCGGTCGAAAGGAGGTGACGAACATGGTCGTTGACAAACAATACTTGCGTGAACTGCGCTCATGCTACCGATACGACGGTACAAAATTCACCGAGGAGCTCGAGCAGATCCTATTGGACCGGTTGGGGATAGAACCCAGCCCGCATGAATACTCGGAACAGGACCTGCATGAACAGGCCAGAAAGATAGTGATGCAGTACCAAAGCCCTGAAGGAAGGCTTCGACTGTTGTACGGCTTGGACAAGATCGAGAATGAGATGGCTTATTTGGGCAACAAGATGGCCTACCTGAAAAGTAAGATTGCACACCAGCTGCAAGAAAAAGTGGATTCAAAAGAGAGCTTCGTGATTGAGGATGAATATGAGGATGTCCCTGATTACAAGCCATAGCTTCTGGATATCTGCATAGATTCCTGTGCAGATGATAAAACCCGGGAATTTCC
>JAAZAT010000205.1 GCA_012514185.1 Spirochaetales bacterium
CAGCAACTCCCCTGCCTGGCTGAGGAGGTGGATATTCTCATTGTAGAAAAAGACATCCACCTTCAGTTCCTTGAGCCGCCTGAGCGTCACCAGAAAATCCACGCAGTTGCGCCCGAAACGGCTGATGGACTTGGTATAGATCATATCGATTTTCCCCGCCTCACAGTCGGCCAGCAGGCTCTGGAAGCCAGGACGGGAGCTGATGGTGCGACCAGACTTGATGTCAGTATAGGTACCGACATATTCCCAAGCGAGATTCTCCAGAATGTCCTCCTTCTCGAAGTCCATCTGGGCTGAAAGGCTGTGCAGCTGCCGTTCCACCTGTGTGCTCACACGGCAATATAGGGCAACCCGGAGACGCTTGAAATGTCGCTTGGCTGGAATGACATGTATGATGGGTTTTCTCTTCTCGTCGGGCATGGTTTTTTATAACACGAATGGAAAGGGATGGATAGATTTGAGGATTCGGAAAAGATTGAACCGAGACGTTTCTCAAGGTAAGAAACATTATCGGCTCAAGGGGTTTTGTTTACCGTTTGAGTCGGTTTTCGACCTCATCACTTTTCTTTTCGATGTTGTCGGGCATTACGATAATGACAGTCACACACCGAACCTCCTGACCCCAGGGTACTTTCTCGCGTAAAGATAGTATTCGTCCATTTTGCCATACCGTAATCATACGCGCACATTGCCGGAGTAATTTCTGATATGCCGAGGGTACAGAACAAGTGGTGGATACCACAACGATCAAAGACAGCGTCAAAGGTATCAAGCGACTTCCCAGGTAAAAATTTGAATCTCCACGAGTAAGGATTATCTGAAAGCTGACTGACTTTTGCCTGCTTCGCAAGGCTCTTTTGGTATTTCTCAGAATAATTATTGATACTTCTCAAATACATCCTCATTATACGGCTGTCGTCCATGGATGTGCCGTAATATTCCTTCATTTTCTCACACGAAGGTTTCGGGTCAAGACACAGATAGATAGCGGCAATCTCTGCGGCACTGATTAGATTGAGAATGAGAACATCATTCCTGCCAAATGGCGGTATGATTTCGATAATGGCCCTATACTTCTCTCTTGCCTTTCCCATAACCCCATTACTGTCTGATACTCCAAGAATCGGCAGGTGCTTTTTGAAGGTTGGAGCAAACAGTATCCACATCGCTTGAGTCATTAACCCGTTTTTCATTTTATACCTTTCCTTTTCATGACTTGTAGCCTTTTTATCAGTTTCACAAGCTCATACCAAAGCACCGATGCTGCAGCAAGACCGAGTGATGAAAGCTATTGGCGCAAAAAGCCCTTCATATTGAATTATTTGTCTTCCTTCCATGATTTTTCTTTTCGATTACTTTCCAAAATCAGGTGTGATACGAGCTAACTTCCTGATCGCTGGGGTATTCATGTGACTTGCCTCCACTAAATCCAACAACTCCCGGTTCAACACATTCATTTCATCCACCGCTCTGCGGGCATGCCTGGCCATCGCCGTCTCTGCGAGATCAGTGCGTAACACGAAGGAAAATACCGCGGCGACAAGAACCCTAGGCAAACGCAAGTACCAGAGCTTCCTCGGTATGATTCGGTGTCCAAGACACCTCAGGACAGCAAGACCTTCCTGGATTGCGGCGACCATCAATCTGACATCGGAGAAATGCATGGACAGCCTTATCGGATCACCCCCATGTTTATACAATGCTTGAGCGATCGCGCATACCACCGCCACATGCGTCTTCTGCCAATCATCCATATGCTTGCACGTAGTGGTGGGAATCCCAGCTTCCCGGAGTATTCCCGCCAGGAACCCGACCCGATCGTATGAGGTGTGTACCAACTCACCCACGGTCGTGGTTTGAAACAATCTGACCAATCCTCTGCCTATCCTGTACACTACGACATTTCCGTCGACCACCTCACCACCTGCCGAGGGAAAGGCTATCATCACCCGTTCTGCTCCCACGGCATCGATATAGGCTTGGTATCCCGCCGCGGTATTCACCATGAACACAAAACTTGATGATTGGTTGGAAGCCAACAGGGGAAGCACCGCTTCTATCTGTGTCCTTTGAACCACAACAAGAACGAAATCATATCGATCGTCAGGAGCCAGCGATGCGATCGTCTTGA
>JAAZAT010000046.1 GCA_012514185.1 Spirochaetales bacterium
GATGGGTGCTGAGACAGTCGGGTACGCATACCGAGCAGCTGATCACCAAGTACGGCATCTGGGCGATTGTCATCAGCGGCCTGACACCCTTGCCGTTTTCCACCATCTGCACCGTTGCAGGCATCGTAGAGCTCAAAGTCCACCATGTCCTGCTCTCCAGCCTCATCCGCTATGTGCGAATGGCGCTCTACTACCTTATTTTTGCAGGCCTGATCGTCATCGGTTGAGTACTTTTCTGATCTCCGCGATTACCGTGCGGGTGCGCTCGGGGCTGTCGCCGATGTACTGGTTGGCATCGAGCAGGGCTTCGATGGCTTCCCTTTGAAGGTAGGTGCGAATTGTTGGGTCCTCACAGAGCATCTCTTTGAGGGTGTTCGGCTTGCCTGCCTGCACCTCGGCCCAGGCGCGGAGGCTGTGCTCACGGATCAACTCATGCATCTCCTGGCGGTTTGCACCACTCTTTCCAAGCTCCATGAGCAGCCGCTCGCTTGCAGCGAAGATGCCGTAGGAGGCAAGATTGCGTTCAATGCCTGCACGATGTACCTGCATGCCGCCCACGACCTTGATTGCGGTGCTGAGAATCTCATCAACCGACAAGAAGAGTTCGGGCAGCACGAGGCGGCGGTTGGCACTGTCGTCAAGGGTTCGCTCGAGCAGGGTGGAGGCGGCATTCTGCCACAGTACACTCTCCTGGGCCTCGACAAAACGACAGAGGCTGTCGATTTTCTCGCTGTTGATTGGGTTGCGCTTGAACGGCATGGCCGAAGACCCTACCTGTTTTGATCCGAAAGGCTCGCTCCATTCCCCGATCGGGGGACTTTGCAGCAGGCGGAAGTCGATGAAGAACTTATACAAAGTTGCACACAGGGAAGAGAGGGCTTGCCCGACCCTGAGGTCCTGCTTGCGGGTGTACACCTGGGTTGCAGCGGTGTAGGCTTCAAGATCCAGGTCCTGCATGACCATCGCCTCAAGCTGTGAGGCGGTGATGCCGGTACCCCTGAGCAATTCGGTATAGCTTGCGCTGGTGCCAACCGCCCCCTTCATGCCCTTGCCCCGGATCGAAGCATGGACGCGAATCAGGTCCTCCAGGTCCTCGCCGAGGTCCTGGGCGGTCTGTGCCAGGCGATAACCGACGGTTGTGGGTTCTGCGGGCTGAATATGAGTGAAGGCCATGCAAGGGAGATCTGCATAGGCCTCCATGTGGGCGATGAATGCTTCAAGCAGTGTTTTTGTCTGGGTAATGACGATCTCCAGCGCCTCTTTGAGACGCAGGGCATCCATATTGTCCAGGATGTCCATGCTGGTGGCCCCGAGGTGGATGATGGCCCCCCCTTTGGGGCACTGCTCGGCATAGGTCTTGATCTCAGCCATCAGGTCATGACGGATTTCAGCTTCGATCTCGGTTGCCCGTTCAATGTCGATATTGTCCTGATTGGCGATCAATTCCTCAAGCTGTTCAGATGACACCAAGTTCGCTTGAGCTTGAGCCTTGGCCAAGGCAACCCAGATCCTTCTCAGTAATCTGCGCTTGTGCTCCTCACTGAAAACGGTTCGCATCCGGGTGCTGCCGTAGCGCCAGCTGAAGGGGGAGAGATAGGTGTCATGGGTAAAGCTTTGCATTCAGACCTCCGCATACCCATGACTGTACCCTCTATCGTAATACTAGGTCAATTGACGTAACGGATCGTCTCCCATGCCTTGTTGTACATCTCAAGGTTCGGTCCGAGGTCGTCTTTCAACTCATAGTTCTCAAGCATCTCGACGGTGTAGAACGGCGTGGTGGTCCGATACTTCTCGGCTTCGGTATTGACTGAGGCAGGGAAGTGGAACCGGTCAAGGAATTGGGCGTAGTTCTCCGGCTTGTGGATGTAGTTGATGAACTCAAGGGCAAGGTCGTAGTTTCTTGCTCCCTTGGGGATACACATCGAGTCGAAGTACATCGGCCCGCCGTTGATGGGGAGGAAGAAATCGACATCCGCCCAATCGCTTTCAGGCAACTCCTCGAAAATTGCTTCGGCGTAGCCGTGGGAAACCCAGTATTCGCCTGATGCAAAAGACTTGGCAAAACCCTCGGCATCGAATTTGACCAGATTCGGCTTCCATTTGTCATTGACAAGCTTGCGTGCTGCTTCAAGTTCGGCTGGATTTGTGGTATTGACCGAGTAGCCCAGGTACGCCAAGGCGTCACCAAGGACCTCGCGCATATCGTCCATCATGACCATGCGACCGGCAAGCCTTGTATCTGCGAAGATATTCCAAGTCTTCTCATACTCCTTGACCATTTTGGTATTGACTGCAATACCGCTGGCTCCGAGGTAGTAGGGGACCGAGTACTCCATCTTCGGGTCATAATAGGCCTTTGAGAGAGCGAAGTCGGTGATGTACTGGAGGTTGGGCATTTTGGAGGTGTCGATTTTCTCCAGCATGTTCAGGTTCTTCATGATCGAGACATAGTCACCCGAAGGGAAAATTACGTCATAGCCTGCATCACCGCTGGCCATGAGCTTGGCAAACATCTCCTCGTTGGAGGCGAAGTAGTCGAGTACCACGTCCACCCCATACTCTTTCTCAAACGATTCAATGACCGAGTCGGGAGTATAGTAAGACCAGTTGTACACATACAGTTTCTTGCTGCCGGTGGTATTTTTCTCTGTTGCTTTGGAACAA
>JAAZAT010000147.1 GCA_012514185.1 Spirochaetales bacterium
CCATCGCACACGCTCAACCGGAGAGAGGAGCCAGAACCACCACATCAACGGGCATTGCCAGCAGATTGCCACGGAGACGGGGAACGCCTTCGATGTGGTCAAGGCTGAGATCAAATGCCGGGCCGTGGGAATGGGATACCCGATGCTCGAGCAGAACGGCGAGGTGAGGATGGACCTGTACGGCAGGCCCATGGGAATCAGCGAAGCCGACTCGACGGTCGAGGAATGTGCACTGCTCATCGAAGCTGCACACATGCTGGCCGCCGAGCTTGGCATCGTGCTTGAAGAAACAAGCGAGGAACAAAAATGAGCGATATCAACAGTGTCGTCCTGTGTGGACGCGTAACAAGAGACGCCGAGGTCAAGTACACAAGCGGCGGCATGGCAGTAAGTGAGATCTCCATAGCGGTCAATCGCTATGCGGGAAAGGACAAGGGAGAAGAGGTCAGCTTCTTCGAGGTCAACCTCTGGGGAAAGACAGCCGAGGCTTTGGTGCAATATCTCACCAAGGGCCGGCAGATTGTCGTACAGGGTGAGCTGAGGCAGGAACGCTGGGAGAAGGACGGGCAGAAGCAGAGCAAGGTCCGCATCAACGCCAACAACATCCAGCTCGTGGGCGGTAAGGAAGAGAAGGCAGAGCCTGCCAGGCAGTCGGCACCTCAGCCCGCTTCCCAGCAGATGCTCGGGCCCGAGGGGTACGAGTCTGACGAAATCCCATTCTAGGAAGGTTGAGCATGGACAGGAAGAGCCAAGAGATCATGGAGAAAAAAATCTACTTGCTGGCAAAGAACGGTGGCCAATGTGAAGTGTGCCACCAGCCCTTGGCTCTCTCTGATTGCCAGCTCGCCCACCGCATCCCGCAGACCAAGTACAACCTAAAGACCTACGGCAAGACCGTTCTACACCACGAATACAACCTTGCCGCGGTCTGCTCACTAGGGTGCAACTCAGCAGTGCTGCTGTCACCCGCGACCCATCCGCTCGAGGCGGCAGAGCTTATCGAGAGGATACGGGAAAACTTGAGAGGATACAACAAATGAGAGAGATATTGTTTAGGGCAAAGCAACACTACACAAAAGAGTGGCTTTATGGTGCTGTTGTAAAAGATGGAGATGAATGTCTTATCACGGTTGGCGAGCCAGACGGGTTGTACAAACAAAAAATGACTGTTGTTGAAGAGTCAACGGTAGGCCAATTCACTGGCTTTACTGACAAGAACGGCAATAAGATTTTTGAGGGGGATATTCTCTATATCGAGGATGATGATGGGAATAAGTACGTCACTCAAGTTTGGTATGAAAGGGGTGGGCTTGTTATAGATGTCAAGGGATGTGACTACGATTACACAGTTATCGGATGGTTGGAATATTACTACTCCATGGAAATCATCGGCAACATCCACGACAATCCAGAGTTGCTGGAGGCCAGCAGATGAGAGTGCTTGCAATCGACCCAGGCCCTCAACAGAGCGGCCTCTGCATGATTAATTCAAAAACCTACAGCCCCATCCATGCTGAGAAGATCAGCAACGAGGAAGTGCTGGATCTTCTCCCAAGCCCTGATACGCTGGTTGTCATCGAGATGGTCGGCCACTACGGCACCGGCATGCCTGCGGGCAAGGAAGTGTTCGATACTTGTGTATGGATCGGCCGATTCCTGCAACACTTCACCGACTGCAAGTTGCACGTAAGGCAGATGATGCGCAGAGACGTGAAGCTCAACCTCTGCGGTTCTGCAAGGGCCAAGGACGGGAATGTAATCCAAGCGCTGGTGGACCGCTTCGCCAGCGGGCAACCCAACTACGGAAAGGGCACGAAGAAGGCGCCTGGTTGGTTCTACGGCTTCAAGGCCGACGTGTGGCAAGCCTATGCACTGGGCGTCACCTACATCGACAAACAAGGAGAAAGTACATGTATAACTTCGAGTTTCTAAAAAAAGGCCATGACCGCATTCCCGCAGAGGATGCAGTGAAAATCAAGAAGACTGGGGTGAGAATCAACAGGGCGCTCAGCCATATCGCACCGCACAAATCATACGTCCAGATCGGAATCGATGCGGATGCCGGTGTCGGCTGCATCAAGCCGGTGAAAGATGCTCACAACGCCTTCAGCGTGGGTTCAGAGTTCGGCAGAAAGGTGGCAGGTAGGCTGATGGAAGTGGTAGGTGAGCATCCAATCGCTTCGGTTGAGAACGGCATGATCATCCTCAGACCGCGCGGTACTTCCATCCCAACGAAACTTGAGCAGAGAGAAGAAGCTGAGCCGGTGAAGATAGAGGCAGAGCCTCTCGCACTAAGGAAAGCAATCCAGAAAAAGCGCGGTCGCAAGCGACCTTCAGAGGTTCTTCAGGCTTGTTCAAACTGCCACTACAGCAAGCCAGTCGAAGGTAAGCCGGCTCTGGTGCAATGCACAAAACGAACTCCGTCACAAAACCGCGCACCTGATAGCTGGTGCTTTGCCTACAAGAGCGAATCTGATGCCAAGGCTGAGGCCGAAGCAGAGATTGCTCTGAGAAATCGCGTCATGAAGGGGGTAAGGTGATGGCAAGAGAGCTGAACGAGGATAGCTTGCTTCCCTGCCCGTTCTGCGGGGAGTATCCGACTCCAAAAGAGGAGCTTGATGATAATGATTCACGTATCTATGCCATCGAGCATGAGTGCAACATCTACATGACAACAGGGTGGGATCACGACAAGCGGACAGTGATCGACGCTTGGAACAGGAGGACATGATGCAGATCGGCTTGGTGGACATTGACAGCCATCATTTCCCCAACTTAGCCCTTATGAAGCTCTCAGCCTGGCACAAGAAACAGGGAGACGAGGTTGGATGGGGTGATATGTTCGGCGTCTATGACAAGTTATACATGAGCAAGGTTTTCACCTTCACTGCCGATGATCTGATGGTGTATGAGGCAAAGGAAATTCATAAGGGTGGCACTGGCTACAGCGACTATCAAACCATCCTCCCGGATCAGATAGAGCATATAATGCCAGATTACTCACTCTACGGTATTGACTATGCTGTCGGGTTCACGACCAGAGGTTGCCCCAACAAATGCAAATGGTGTGTGGTTCCAAAGAAAGAGGGAAAGATTAAAGCTCATGCCGAGATAGCGGAGTTTTGGAGTGGTCAGAAGGAAGTAGTTCTTTTAGACAACAATATCCTCGCAAGCGATCATGGGCTAAGGCAACTTGGCTGGTCCATCGGGAAATGTAGAGTTGATTGCAACCAAGGATTGGATGCAAGGCTTATTGCTGATAGCCCTATGATACAAGAGTTGCTTGGAAGAGTTAGTTGGATCCGATTCATCAGATTGGCATGCGACCAGAAAAGTCAAATGCCAGCGGTACGGAAAGCCGTGGAAGGGATTAGGGAGCGATCGGGGAAAGTGCATGCTTTCTTTGTCTACTCGCTCATCACTGAGGACTACGAGGATAGCTTAGATAGGCTTAACTTTCTCAGATCAATGCACGGCGTTGACCCGTTTGCACAGCCGTACAGGGATTTCAGCGGAATGCACGAGCCACCCCAATGGCAGAAGGATATGGCAAGGTGGGCAAATCATAAAGCCATATTTCGCAAGG
>JAAZAT010000218.1 GCA_012514185.1 Spirochaetales bacterium
TAAGCAGGCAGCCAAGTTCACCTATGAGACAACTTGGAGTGAATACAAGGTGACCCCGTACCCGTTCTTCGACTACTGGATTAAACAGGCAAGATGGGATGCATACGCTAGAAAGGCCATATATGGAGCAGCGTAATCATATCCAGAATGGTCTAACATCGCCATTATAACGGACTCTCGATTATTGATCAGGTTGTAGAATGGCCCTGAAGTGGGATTTTGAGAGCAGGAGCGGGTGAGGAAATGGCAGAAGCGACGAGCATCATCATCGACCCCCGGGCACAGGCTTTGCTGGATGGAATAGCGAAAGTAAAGCAGGACATCATCGACATCCTCTTTGAGCATGATTCCATTGTCCTTCAGGAAAACCCATCTATTGAACATGAATACATGGTCCGGGTCGGCTGCTGGGAAAAACTCAAGTTGGAGGAGTATGCGAATGCGCTCAGGGCAAAGAGAAAACATGCATTTGCCCAACAGGCCGCTAATCAGGACAGCATGATTGATGAGATGGCCATTGAGCAATTACTTGATAAGGAATTATCGGATTGGGATGCTCACCTTGCTGCTGTCTTTTCCAGTTTCAGCAAGATCATCTCAGAGAACTCTGTACGAATGAAGATGTCAAAGGAAGAGTCAAAGGAGCTGACCTTTCTTTACCGGAAGATTATGAAGCGTCTACACCCGGATCTTCTATCCAATCCAACCAAGCAACAATCTGAATTGTTCTTTGCGACACAACAGGCTTTTCACAACGGAGATGTGCTTGCGCTCAGGGCGATTGAAACAGTGCTATCTGGAGCAGGTGTAAGAGATTTTGAAACTGCACCTGAATCCAAAACATCAATCGATCAGTTGCGTATTGAACTACTTGGTAACGAGACGACCAGAGACATACTTGCAAGTAAACTGGAGCAGCTTAAACAAGAATGTCCTTACAGCTACAAGGAACGACTTGCTGATACAAATTGGGTGAGAGAGACAGTTTCCAAACTTCAGGAGGGTATCGAGTCAAGTATTGAAGTGCGAAAGCGCTACACAGAACGATATCTCTTATTGCTGAAAAAGCAAGGAGGCGGTCAATAATGGCTAATCGGGAATTGGTGTCATCGCTGCCTGCAAATTTGGCCTTTGTCTTGGATAAGGCTGGAGCTCTGCCAGAAATAAAGCAGCCATTTTTGCAGGCGATTTTCTTGCTTGAAGTTAGAGTTGCCGGTCTCTACTACATTGACGCTATCCAGGATTTGCTAAATCACCTGGATGTTGGTGAACGTGTCAAGCTGATCAGAGAGCCAGAAAACCATTTCGACAGCAGGGCAATACGGATACTAAATACTAACGGCGACTTTCTAGGATTTGTCTCCAGAGTCGATAACTGCGTTCTGTCGCGCTTGATGGATGGCGGTAAAGCACTTTTTGCCGAGGTTGCCAATACGGGCACAACCGGCTCAGGGAATGCCACGTGTTCAGATCGAAGATGCCTCCACGTAAAGGTTTTTATGGAGGACTAGCATTTGTTTTGGAGTAAACATTTTGGAAGCTAAGCTGAATCAGGATAATTTGGAAGACTTAGATAGCTTTGTGCTTTGGCAAGGATTCGACAAATACTGGGAGGAATTCGAGATAACAAAAGACGAATCTTTACTTGAGTTCTGTCTGGCTTACTGCAAGACCCTGTCTAACCGCAGTGATACTGATGCCATGGTTGCCCTTGGCGATATCTATCATGGAGCCTCTGTAGATAGAGTTATATATGGTGGTGGCCATTTAGAATCCTTCTATATTCCAAAATGCAGATACCGAGATTATAAAAGTGCTGCATATTGGTATGAAGA
>JAAZAT010000111.1 GCA_012514185.1 Spirochaetales bacterium
ATTTGAGTCCGGCTTATACGAAAGCCTATGAGCAGTATCCGCTGTTTCCCTCCTCCCTTATGGTGGCCTTGGGCATCAAGAAAAATCTACAGCAGTTTGTACACTCCTCGTCTCCGTACTTTGAAGAACCCATCGTTCTCTGCGATGGTACATCTCATAATAGCTTCGGCTTGAACGTCTATGCATTCGATCCCACCCTTGCCCCTGAAGGCTGCACCTTGGTGACCGCCATGATCAACACCTGGGAGTGGGAGGCCTGGGAGAAACTTGCCTCCGATCATCGTCAGGAGTATGAAGAAGAGAAGAAACGCATAGCAGGAGAAGTGATCAAGCGCTTGGAGGCTCTGTTTGGTTCACTGGAGGGCTTGGTCGATATGATCGATGTCTCCACCCCCCACTCGGTCATCCGTTACACAGGCAACTGGAAAGGAAGTTTTGAAGGCTTTGCTCCGACCAAGGCAACCCTCTCTGCGCGCCTGCCCAAGACGCTGGACGACCTGTCCCGGTTTGCCATGATCGGGCAGTGGACCGTCCCCGGCGGCGGGCTTCCCACCGCGGCAAAGGATGGACGGGACATAGCACGGATGATCTGCAAACAGGATGGAAAACGCTTCAGCGGTAAGGGTTGACCTCACTCTTCTTCAGCACATTCTTCTCGGCAAAGCCGAGGGCTGAAAGAGCCTTCATCGTCCTATCGAGTTGATAAGCCGGAACCCAACGCACCGTAAGGCGTACCGCCTGGGAGTCGGGAAGCTGCTCGGCATAGGGCTTCAATCCTGCGTTGAGCAGCCTGTCGTACTGCGCATAGGCGGTAAGCAGGGAGGAGTAGGCACCCACCTGGATCTGGTACCAGCCGGTGTCTCCTGCGCGATTATATTTTGACTCGGGAATCTCAGGCTCGAAGATCAGGGTCAGGTCGACCGACGAGATGCCGCTTGTGAGCATGTCGATCTGCTTGGCCGCAGCCGGGGTAAGGTCGATGATCCTTCCATCGACATAGGGCCCGCGGTCGTTGATGCGGACATCCACACTCTTGCCGTTGGCACGGTTTGTCACCCTGACGATCGTGCCGAACTTCAGGCTCTTGTGTGCTGCCGACATGGCGTTGGCGTCGAATGTCTCACCATTGGCAGTCAAGCTCTCACTCTTGTCGGTGGTGTACCAAGAGGCAATCCCTTTCTCAATGACCGTACCCGGCTGAAGCGGCTCATCCGCCGCAGTCAGGGCGAACGAGGCGATAAGAAGTACTGCAAACAATGCTGTCAATCGTTTCATACTCAAGAGTATAAGCTCTCGGTCTTTGTTTTGGCAACCAGCAGTTGAACTGATGGGTATGATTCACTATAATCGACGTTTATGAGCGAACAGAACCTATCTACACATTGGGCGGATATATACGCCGACAAGATCATTCGTGAGAAAGGGGACAAGGAGGTCTATACCTGCGCCTCCGGCATTACCCCTTCTGGCACAGTCCATATTGGAAACTTCCGGGAGATCATCTCGGTTGAATTGGTGGTGAGGGCACTCAGAGCTAAAGGCAAAAAAGTCCGCTTCATCTACAGCTGGGACGACTATGATGTGTTCCGCAAGGTACCCAAGAACATGCCCCAGCCCGAGCTGTTGGCCACCTTCCTGCGCAAACCCATCACCCTGGTTCCCGATACCACCGGCAGGGCGGAGAACTACGCACGTGCCAACGAGCTGGATGTCGAGCAAATCCTTCCCACCGTCGGTGTAGAGCCCGAGTACCTCTATCAGGCCAAGCGGTATCGCTCAAGCATGTATGCCCAGGGCATGAGAACCGCCCTTGAGAAGCGGGAAGAGATCAGGGCGATCCTTGACGAGTTCCGAACCGAACCCCTCGAGGCCGACTGGTGGCCGATTTCGGTCTTCTCCTCCTTCACCGACAAGGACACCACCACCATCCTCGACTGGGACGGCGAGTGGAACGTGACCTATCGTGACGATGAGACCGGGCAG
>JAAZAT010000263.1 GCA_012514185.1 Spirochaetales bacterium
CCGTTGGAGCTATTTTGTTTATATAACGTGTAGAAAGAACTAAAAGAACAAAGAAAGGAACAAGAAGTATGGAAGTTAAGAAAGTATCTGTACGGATCGGCGAATCCGACCTGGTGTTTGAAACCGGAAAAATCGCCAAGCAGACCAGTGGTACCGTGTATGCCCATTATGAGGGTAGTGCCGTTATTGCAACTGTCTGCTGCGGGAAAGAGCCCAATGAAGCTCTGGATTATGTCCCCTTGAGCGTTGAATATAATGAGAAATATTATGCCGCAGGCAAAATCCCCGGTGGGTTCCTCAAGCGGGAAGCCCGCCCCAAGGACAAGGAAATATTGGTAAGCCGCCTCATCGACCGTCCGATGCGCCCTCTTTTTGACAAGGCGTTCGGCCGTGAGATCCAGGTGGTTCCCACCGTCGTCTCCTCCGATATGAACAACACCCCCGACATCATTGCGATCAATGCCGCCAGTGCTGCGGTTACCATCAGCGACATTCCCTTCAACGGGCCCATCGCTGCAGTTCGCATCTCGATGGTTGATGGTGCTTATGTTGTCAACCCTACCTTCAGCCAGATCGAGCGTGCAAGCCTGGACATCGTCGTAGCTGGTACACGCGATGGTATTACCATGGTTGAAGGTGGAGCAAAGGAAGTGAGCGAGGAAGTGATGCTTGAGGCCATTGCCACCGCACAGCCGGTCATCACCAAGCTCTGCGATGCCCAGTTGGAGCTTCGCAAGATTGCAGGCAAGGAAAAACTTCCTGTCCTGACTCCAACTGTCGATCTCTCCTGGATTGAGCCGGTTCGCACCTATGCGCATCCCTTGATCAAGGAAGCCTCTTTCGTAAAAGGAAAAATGGAGCGCTATGCCGCTCTTGCCAAGGTTCAGGCTGAAGTTCGTGAGAAATTCCAAGACTTGATCGACGAGGATTCCAAGCGCGATGGTCAGCTCGCAACCCTGTTCGAGGACCTTGAGTACGAAATCCTTCGCTCCTCAATCCTTAACGACGGCAAGAGAACCGACGGACGCAAGGTCGACCAGATCAGGCCCATCACCTGCGAGGTAGGGGTGCTGGACAGGACCCATGGTTCCGCTCTCTTCACCCGTGGTGAGACTCAGGCATTGGCAGTAACCACCCTCGGTACCGCAAGTGACGAGCAGATGTTCGATACCATCGACGGTGAGAAGAGTTTCAGCTCCTTCATGCTGCATTACAACTTCCCTCCGTACAGTGTCGGTGAGTGTGGAAGGCTGAGCACCGGAAGACGGGAAATCGGTCACGGTCACTTGGCCCAGCGTGCCCTGGAAGCCATCGTTCCTTCCAAGGAGTCCTTCCCCTATACGGTTCGAGTAGTCAGTGAGATCATGGAATCCAACGGTTCCTCCTCCATGGCATCGGTTTGCGGCGGTTGTCTGTCTTTGATGGATGCCGGCGTTCCCATCAAGAAGCCGGTGGCAGGTATTGCCATGGGTCTTATCACCGAAGGTGCAGATTACTCCAAGTATGTCGTTCTCAGCGATATCCTGGGAGAAGAAGACCACCTCGGCGACATGGACTTCAAGGTGGCAGGAAGCCGCGACGGCATCACCGCTTTCCAGATGGACATCAAGATTGCAGGAGTAACCCCTGAAATCATGAAGAAGGCGCTTGAGCAGGCCAAGCAGGGCAGAATGCATATTCTCTCCATCATGGAAGGAGCCCTGGCCGGCAGTCGTGAGGAAATCAGCGAATATGCTCCCAAGATTCTTACCATGAAGGTGGATGAAGAGAAGATTGGAGCTGTCATCGGCACCGGCGGAAAGACGATCAAGGCAATCGCCAGCCAGAGCGGTGCAGAGGTCAATATCGCAGATGACGGAACTGTAACCATCTATGGCCGGAACAACGCTTCCGCCCAGTTGGCAAAGGAACTGGTCAAGTCGATCGTTGAAGAACCGGAAGTCGGCCGTATTTATGAGGGAACCGTGAAGCGGATCATGGACTTCGGTGCCTTTATTGAAATCCTGCCGGGCAAGGAAGGACTTTGTCATATTTCCAAGCTTGCAAAGACTCGTGTGCAGAATGTAGAAGATGTACTGAAGGTAGGCCAGGTTGTTCCTGTAAAGCTCATTGAGATTGACCGCCAGAACCGTCTGAACCTCAGCTACATCGATGCAATCGAGGCGAAGTCGAAGTAAGATGGAAACTGTTTCGATCACGGTGCCTGTAGTCAAGTTGCGACCGGAAGCACTGCTTCCGGTCTATGGTACTGCAAGCAGCGCCGGCGCAGACCTGAGTGCCTGTCTTGAAGAGGATGTGGTGATTTGCAGCGGCTGCTATGCCAAGATACCCACAGGCTTGAGCATTCAGCTGCCTGCCGGGTACGAGGCTCAAGTGAGACCGCGAAGCGGACTGGCTGCCAAGCATGGCTTGACTGTGCTCAACAGTCCCGGCACCATCGATGCTGATTACCGTGGCGAAGTCTCTGTACTTCTGATAAACCATGGAAAGCAGGACGTACGCATTCATCACGGCGACCGTATCGCCCAGATGATCATCGCACGATGTGAACAAGCTTCCTTCACTGAAACGATCAGCTTGGATGCAACAGAGCGGGGAAGTGGAGGTTTTGGTTCGACGGGAGTATAGCTTTGGCTTCATCCGCTCGTTTTACAATTGTATATCGCCACGTTGGAAGAGAGTATGTGCTCTCTTTTGTCGTGGCGTTCTTTTTCTTCTTTTTCATTTTTTTCATCAACCAGATTCTCTTGATCGCCCAGAGGATCCTGCTCAAGCAAGTAGATTATCTTGCAGTTTTCCAGCTGGTGTTGCTCTCCATTCCCCAATTTCTCTTGTACACCTTTCCGTTCAGCTCGTTGACCGCCAGCAGCATGGTCATCGGCGACCTCTCGGGCAATAATGAAATTTTGGCTATCCGCAGCAGCGGCATCTCCCTCAAGCATGTATTCTTCCCCATCATTGTCATCTCCCTGGTGTTTTCCCTTTTAACATTCCTTACCGCCGATAAAGCACTTCCTTGGAGCACCAAGAAGTATCGTGAGCTCTATACCAGCCTGATGCGCGACCTTCCCACCCTTGAGCTTCGGGCGAACAGCACCAATACCATTGCCGATACCGTGATGGTCAACAAACAGGTGGAGGGCAACATAGTCCATGACGTTGTGCTCTTCGAGACCTCATCATCCAGGAAAGGACAAATTCTCAGCTCCCCGAAGGCGGAGGTCTCCCTGTATGACCTGCAGTCCTTCATCTACCAGCTCAAGCTCGATGAACCAATCATCCTGAAAAGCGAATCGAACCAAGGTTGGGCACTCTCAAAAGCCGAATCCGCCCAATTTTATCTGAATTTCTCCGGCCAGATAGCCAGTATTGCCTCTGCTTTGCCTTCCCAGCTTTCTATCAAGGAGCTGCGTCAGAATATTGAGACACACAAGACTGCATTCCTTGAAGAACAAAAACGGTACGAAGAGAAGGTCAGGTCCCTCGAGCTTTCGCTTTCTCTCTTGCTTGAAGAGACGAAAACTGATGTAAACGTGGATGTTTCGCAGATGGAAAAAATGCAGGAGGACCTGAAACAACTCGAATCGCAAAAACCGATCAATTTCTACTACCAATATTACCGGGCTGAACTGCATAAAAAATATGCACTCAGCGCAGCTTGTTTCATGCTTGTTTTTCTTACCTTCTCGCTCTCCTTCTTCCGAGTCAAGCATGGACGGCTCATAGGATTCGGTTTATCCATGCTGGTTGCAGTGCTGTACTGGTACCTGCTGTTCTTCGCACAGATGCAAATCTTCTCTTTTCCCATTACACCTGCCATCTTGATCTGGTCTCCGAACCTCATCATGTTCATCAGCGGCCTTCTGCTTCTATTGCATGCGAGGCGACTATGAAGCTGATAGACCGATACATCATCCGCAGCATCACCGTAGTCGCTTCAGCAACCTTGCTGCTTTGCACCCTGATGTTGCTCAGCATTGACTTGTTTGCGAATCTCGATTCCTACCTTACGCGCAGTGTTTCCTATCCGGTAATAGCAAAACTCACCTTGCTCTATGCCCCGGAGGCTATTCTGTTCGCCCTCGGGCCTTCCTTGTTGTTCTCGGCCTCATTTTTTCTCTCACAGCTGCAAGCCAATAATGAAATGATCTGCCTCTTGGGAAGCGGGCACTCATACCGGAGAATCGTCATCCCCATCCTGGCGCTCGGCCTGCTCTTTTCAGGAATGCAATTCCTTTTTTCCGAGCATGTGCATATACCGCTCAGCAAAGAGCGGGAAGCTTTGGAAGACACATTGTTCGGATTGCGCAGCACCTACGATAATCGAAACATAACCTTGCGCGACCCACAAGGGTCGTATGTGGTTCATGCCCGTCAATACAGTGAAAAAGAGAAGCGCCTGGCCCAGGTAATGCTGGTGCTTATCGATGAAAACGGCTCGCTGAAAACACGCATCGATGCGGTATGGGCGTTTTGGGAGGAGGATCAGGGCATCTGGAGATTGGAACAGGTACGAGAGCAAGCGATAGACACAGCTAACATGGTAGTCAACCAAACCGATATTCCTACGATGTATGTGCCGAGTTTCACGCTTCAGCCATCGTACTTCAGGAATCTTTCCAACGACATCAAGACCATGGAATTAAGGACGGCAACGCGCTACCTTGCCAGAATCAAGGAGCTGGATCCCAATCGGTATCCTGAACTCGCAACCGATTTTACCAAACGGCTCATGGACTCGCTGACTCCCTTGGTGATGCTGTTCATCGCCTGCGCCATCAGCTACAAGTACAAGAAAAATGTCCTGCTGTTCTCCATCATCACCAGCCTAGGACTGGCTGTCATCTATTATGTAGTGCAAATGGTGACCTTGATCATGGCAAA
>JAAZAT010000159.1 GCA_012514185.1 Spirochaetales bacterium
AGAAATCGCCGACCTGAAAGATAAATATACAACCAAGATAAAATCATTCGAAGAGAAAATCCGCAAGGCGGAACAGGCTGTCGCGCGGGAAAAAGAACAGGCCAAGCAGCAGAAACTGCAGACGGCCATCTCTTTTGGCACAACCATTCTGAACGCTTTTCTGGGCAGAAAGGCTGTCAGTGCCTCGACCCTGGGCAGAGCGACCACAGCGGTGCGCGGCGCCAGCCGCACGCTCAAAGAGAGCGGTGACATCAGCCGGGCCAAAGAGACTGTCGAAGCCTACCAGGCTCAGCTGAAAGCGCTTGAAGAATCATTTGAAGCTGAAGCCGATGCCTTGGCGAAAAATCTGGATCCGATGAACCAGTCTTTGACTACGCTGGTCCTGCAGCCTTACAAAAAAGACATCCAAGTCAAAGAAGTTGTATTTGCCTGGCTGCCGTTCCGCCGGGATCCTGCGGGAAACCAAACACCAGCCTGGTCATAAAACCGGACAAAAAAGGAGGGATGCCTGATCGCGCCGCCGACACGGATCATGGCATCCCCGAACCTGCTTTATTATGGAGTCAGGCAACTCTTTTTTCAGCCTCGCTTTTGCGGGTAGAGGACAAACGTGGTTAACCTCATCGCTAAGACCCAATGCCATTATACAACACGAATGCGCCTTCTGTATAGCCTGTTTAGAAAAAAGATTGCGAACACGGTTTGAATTCAGCATTTTCCCCGAATCCTTTGTGCAATCGTCAAACAACGTTGTATACTGTATCTGGCAGTTGTGTGTGGATCCGATGAACAGCGGATCATGGCTAATGCTAATCAGCATTCAGCTGGAAAAGGAGGCATCATTGATCATGGTTGCAGAACAAAATGAGCCTGTTGCCCAAGTCCCTCAGGAACAAAAGCCAGCACAAGCGGTGCCGTACCGGGAGAGTCAGCCTGTCCAGGCAGCACAGACTGTGCCGTCAACCCCGGGACAGCATCCGGAGCAGGTCCCGGCCAGACCGGGATTCGGCCGCGCCATCGCCGTCCTGATCATCCTGATCGTCATGGTTGCCGTGAATGCCATGGCCAACATTTTGCCGATCAACAATCTGACAACCGGAGAAGTCTCAGATAACTTGCCAAATCTTTTTGCTCCGGCTGGCCTGACCTTTTCCATCTGGGGCCTGATCTACCTCTTGCTGGCAGCCTTTACGGTTTTCCAGTTTTTCAGGTCTCAAAATGAAGAGGCAGGCAGGCGTCTCAAATTTGTCCAGCTGTTTTTTGTCATTTCCTCCGTTGCCAACGCCGCATGGATCTTTTGTTGGCACTACCTGCTTTTACCGGTTTCACTGGGCCTGATGCTCGTGATCCTGGTCAGCCTGGTCGTGATCAACCACCGGCTGGCCAGGGAAAATCTGGCCGCACGGGAATGGCTGTTTCTGCGGTTGCCGTTCAGCGTTTACTATGGCTGGATCACCGTGGCCACCGTTGCCAATGTCACCGCTTTGCTGGTGAACCTCAACTGGAACCGGTTTGGTCTGAGCGAGCCATTCTGGACGGTGATTATTCTGGTCGTCGCGACGGTCATCGCGCTTGCCGTGATCGGCAAAAACCGCGATTGGGCTTATGGCGCCGTTGTCGTCTGGGCTTATGCCGGCATCCTGATTAAACACCTGGAGCCTGATCTGAACCAGGGGTTTGGCGGTCAGTACATCATGGTGATCGTCACGGTCAGCATCTGCCTTGGGCTGGTCGCCGCCGCTTCACTTCTGTCACTTGTGGGGCGGAGCGTCCGGCTTGTTTCCAAAAGCGAGGCAGATCAAAAACAAAAGCCTGATGCCACAAACTGACCTGACGACTCGCCATTGCCTGGCAGGACAAGCGCCGGCGCCG
>JAAZAT010000165.1 GCA_012514185.1 Spirochaetales bacterium
AGAGGCGGTTTCACCGACACCCTCACTCGTAACTGGCGTAATGAAGCGGATGAACACATCTGGTGGATGAACAGTCAAGGAGCGCCTTTCATCTTTAACAGCCAACTGCACATGCTTGAGGCAGCAATTGAACTTCAAGAAGCAGCCCCAAGCGAAAAAAAATCAAATCAGATTAAGGACCAAATAACCTTCATTCTCCAATGGTTCCTCGATTGCACGAACAATCATCTATTTATCTCAATCTCAGATCAGGCTAAGCCAATGGATGAAACGATAAACTTCTCCAACGAACTGGAGACAGCATACCTTCTCAGACGAGCTGCAAGGCTTTGTGGAGACGAAAAGAGAGTCGACCAACTTTGTACTACATTGGTGAGAAATGTCATGCATATTGCTTTGGATGAGACGCATGGGGGCCTTTTTTTCTCATCTCATGTTCAGCATGGACTAAATCGTTGCAAGGTTTGGTATGTCCATGCAGAGGCAATGGTCGCTCTGTTGGATGCCTATGAGGCCACCAACGAAAACTGTTTCCTAAACTGGGCAACTGAAATATGGAAGTTTATCGAACAACATCTGGTCGACTGGGATGGAGGAGAATGGTTTTCTTCGGCAAAAAATCCCTACACAGATGAGGTGAGCATTCAACAACAGAGGGCAAGGGACAGCAGGACCGGCAAGGAGAAAGCCAGCGCCTACAAATGTCCCTACCATACCGTACGGGCCTGCCTTGAGATTAATCGACGAGTGAAGCAGCTTACTTCTTGACCAGAATTACTGGAATCAGCAAAAACTGAGCTTTCAGTGACTTGCCTGAACGAACCTACTAGACTTCCTTCCTCAATGGCAAACAAAGCGGAGACATTACAGAATGCATCTACAAACACAATACCTCCCACCAGCTTCTAAGCATCCAGTTCAACCTTCGAAATTGTCGTATCTATGCCAATCTCACCAAAGGGCGTGGCTTAATCCATTGACGGAGAAAAAGCTCAGCAATATCCTGCCCGGCATAGCAGCAAACACTTTTTCAATTCTCGCAGACTCGATATCGACCTTCGCTGGTTACGTGCCTGAGGAGAATGAAGTTTTCTATCCAAAAGATGGCGTAGATGTCGTAGATGTCTCTCAAACCTGGTGGCATATCCTTTCAAAGAGAACAGGTTTAAGTCTTTTGGTCAATGAGTCCTATTCGGGCAGCAGAGTCAGCCGGACGGGAAACAGACCGATTACCTCTTCCTTTCTGGACGAGAAGAGACAAAGCCCACTATGCGGCGATATAATCATCATTTTTGGGGGAACCAATGACTGGGGAGCGAAGGAACAACCCGCTACCAAAGAAATCTTTACCGAAGCATACCGGAACTTGGTAGAGATGATGCTAAAGCGACACACAAAAAGCAAGCTCTATTTCTGCACACCGCTACAAAGGACCGACCACGCACTAACAGAACAGAACATCCATGGGTGGACCCAACTTGACCTTGCCGACAGCATTCGATCTATCGTTGCAGACTATCCGAAAGCTCACCTGATCGACCTTGCCCTGCATCCAATCACCGAAGGAGATGGGATGCTTACCGACGGTCTCCATCCAACCCGCTTGGGCATGGAAGTGCTCGCTTCCCTGATGCAGGCAGGCTTGAACCTTGTAATGGATTATCAGTAACAGCTGATGAATTCGACAGGCAGCTCCGCCATGTACCGTCCAGGTACCGCATGATTCTTCTACGTACGGCATTAATCTCCCATTGAGTGTATTGTATGGGAGATTACTATTGATTATGATTCCGTATATATGTGGTGCTTCTGCCGCTGCCTAGGCGGAAAATGATACCTTCCTCCTTGAGGCGCTTGAGTGCAGCTTCCACGGATGAACTACCGAGGCTGGGACAAAGCTCGAGAATCTGCATCTTGGTGAATACTCCCAAGGTATCACCAACTGCTTTTCGTACAATCTCATACGGGGTACTCTTGAAGTCGACCGAACCAAGCCTGGTTTCAAAATCACGATAACAATTCAAGACAATCCCCAGAAAGTACTTGATGAAGGGAACGTAATCATTTTTCCTGTCACGCCAGCTGTTGGAGGCTTTCTCCAATACATCGTAGTACGTATCCTTTGACTTCTCAATCTTCTGCTCCATGCTGATGTACTTGCCGACAATGAAACCGCTTTGGTACAACAGCAATGTAGTAAGGAGCCGGCTCAGTCGGCCGTTGCCATCATTGAACGGGTGAATGCAGAGAAAATCGCAAATGAAGATTGGAATCAGGATCAGCGGATCAATCACTTGATTCTCACGAGCCTGCTGATAGCTGATACAGATTGCATCCAC
>JAAZAT010000229.1 GCA_012514185.1 Spirochaetales bacterium
TCCGACAGATCGGACAACCATGCAACGTAGTTCGTCAGTTTCCGAGAACACTCTTGCTGTAATCGACGGTATTGCTGATTGCTTTCTCCGGGGTAAGGTCGCCAAGCATCATCAGCTGCAGATTCTTGTAGAGCACATCCATGACCTTGAAGGACCCCTCCGCAACCGGAAGTGTCTTGAAGTATTGGTTCTCATTCTCGAACATACTCTTGAACACAGGGTTGTCATTATAGGCTTCATCCTTGGTGATCGGGGGGAAGGTTGCAATCTGCTGATGGTAGTCGGCCATTACAGGAGCACTGGTGATGTATTTCATAAGCGATGCAGCCAGTTCCTTGTTCTTGGAAGCGCTGTTCATGACCAATGAGTCACTGGCCACCCAGACAGCCTTGGTCCTGTCTTCGAAGCTTGGGATGAACTGCCAGTTGATGCCTGCATCGGTGAGCTTAGCACCGCTTCTTGCATCCATGCTGGCCACGGCGATCTGACCTTTGGTGAATGCTTCACGGACTGCATTGCCTGAAAGCGCAAGACTCTCGTCGGTCAATACCTGATGCTTGAATCTCAGGTCGTGGAGGAAACGGGCTGCCCGTACTGCAGCATCGTTGTCCATCAAGGCAACCTTGTTTCCCTCTGCATTGTAGATCTCCCCACCGGCCTGCCAAAGATAGGGGTAGAAAATATTGTTCAGTGCACCGATGGCCGGGTCCGCCCATTCCTGGGCAAAGGGCATGATCCCTGCGATGTTGGCTTTCTTGACGGCAAGCAGGCAGGTTACCAGCTCATCCCATGTCCGAGGCAGCTCGGTTACACCGGCTTTCTTCAGGATATCCATATTGAAGAAAGGAATCCTGGGATTTCCAACGATGAACGGCAGTGCATACTGACCACCCTTGATCGTTCCCTGGTTCCAATAGATATAGTTTTCCTTCTCCGCCTGGGTGAAGTAAGGAGCGATATCCTCCAGTGTTCCCATCTCGATGAAGTCATTGAACATTTCCAGATACATGTATCCTACATCAGGACCCTGCCCCGAAGCGAACCCGGTCAGATACTTTTCTTCATACCCTCCCCATGGAGTAATCTCAATTTCAAGGTTTACGTTGTTCTCTTGCGCCCAGGGAGCCAGCTTCGTGGTCCAGAAATCCATATCCAACGAATCGCCGGTGCCGAACGGCGGCAACCACAACAGCATATCCGTTTTCTTTACACTCATCGATGCAGTGGATGCTTCAGCAGAACCACCGGCGAACACCAGTGATGATGCCAGAAAAGCAAGCAACAGACAGAACACAATACTTCGTTTCTTCATTATCAAAGCCCTCCTTATCTACGTTCCCATCCAATGAGAGGGAACCATAGGCGTATCCTACAAGGCTCAAAGTGTGAAGTATATTGATTGTTTTTTTGAATTGGCGGATTGCGAAGGAAAAATTGTAAGTTTTCTCGCCTGAATTAGCGATTTTTGCGATTGGGTAAACAATTTTCCCTCTTTAAAGCACATTAAAAGGCGATACCCTGTACATTCCTACAAAAAATGGTGAGTTTCACAATACCCAAAAGATGCGGACTCTTCAAGGATGAAGGCCGCCTTTTCGGCGGCCTTCAAACCCTGACACATAAAAACAGACTATTTCCAGTACTTCTCCATCCGCTTCACCAACGATGCCCTATAGGCTTCCCAATCGGTGATGGGCTTGGAGGCAAGTCCTTCTTCACAGGCAGCCTTGGCAACAGCTACGGCTTCCCATTCGATGACA
>JAAZAT010000193.1 GCA_012514185.1 Spirochaetales bacterium
AACAAGGTTGAAGAATTGGTTGAATAGAGGTAACAAAAAATAATTTATTACTTAACAAGTGTTTACCAATTCGAAACAGTTAGACTTACTGTGTATCGTTAGTATCTCTTTTTCATATAACTAATTATTGTCTTTCAAACCAAGGATAGTGGGAGGATGTATAGTCTAAATATAATTATACAATATATAGGTTTACATATTTACTAGTTGGAATTATCCAACCATATATTAGTCCTCGATTCAACTAGAATCGGATGCAATCATCTTTTTGCGCACTTGTGCTACTAATCAAGCGAAAGCCCTCAACTTAGTATGGTCTTATTCATAAACAAATTTTTGCAATAGGATGTTTTGCACTATCAAGCTTTTCACCTTCTTAAACTCATCATCCGATTTCCCGGTTGGGTCATCGAGGCCCCAATCTTCTCTGCATTTACAAGGAAGTGTCGGGGACGTGACATTGAAACCCATCGTTATTACGACATCAACGGGCGGGATATCCTCAAGCAATTTGGATCGCTGAGAAACCTTTATATCAATGCCGTACTCTGATTTCATCAACCTGACTACATCCTGATTCATGTGCGGTTTGGTTTCTGTTCCGGCTGAGTAGCTTTCAAATACATCAGTAGCAAAGTACTTTCCCAGTGCTTCTGCAATCTAGCTTCGGCAGGAATTGTGTACGCAGATAAAAGCTACTTTTGGCTTATTACTATTCATGAGTTTGTTCCTTCAACCTTCAAATAACATACAATCTTTCGTACAAGCTGCTTTTGCCAGACAGCTAATCCAAGCGAATTTCATTAGGAGTTAAGAAAACATTTATGGTACAGGGAGAGAACGGTTTAAAAAAGCTGTAGCAAGTCGTTTTCTCCCTGTATTAGCTAAAAAGACATTTGGATGAATATCACCCTCAACTTACGCCTTGCCTTGTCCACCTGTTTGGGCAGGGAACCATTTGGTTGTCTTATTTGCAATCTTCACCAGGATAAGCATGACCGGTACCTCGGTAAGCACTCCGACAATCGTAGCCAAAGCTGCCGGCGAATCCGTACCAAAGAGAGAAATTGCAACGGCAACAGCCAACTCAAAGAAGTTCGAAGCACCGATCATTCCGGCAGGGGCGGCAATATCGTGCGGCAGTTTAAGCACCTTGCTTGCAAAGTATGCGATGAAAAAGATCAAGAAGGTCTGAAGCACAAGCGGGATTGCAATCAGGAGGATGTGCAACGGGTTGTTCAGAATCACATCCCCCTGGAACGAGAAAATGATGATCAGGGTAAACAGCAAGCCGATTACGGTGACATTCTTGAACTTGGGCAAGAACTGCTGATTGAGATACTCGGTTCCGTGCTTATGTACGACGGCGTTTCTTGTAAGCATACCCGTCGTGAGGGGAATGACGACGAACAACACCACCGACAGAATCAGTGTGTCCCAAGGAATGCTTACTCCTCCGACTCCGAGGAGGAACGCCACGATCGGGGTGAATGCTATGAGGATGATCAGATCGTTCGTAGCAACCTGCACCACCGTGTACGCCGGATTGCCTTTCGTCAGATGGCTCCAAACAAATACCATTGCCGTGCAGGGGGCGGCACCTAGCAGTATGGCACCCGCAAGATAGTCCCTGGCAAGGTCGGCCGGAATGAGGTTCCTGAAGATTACAAAGAAAAACAGATACGCGATACCGAACATCGTGAACGGCTTGATCAGCCAGTTGGTGATCCATGTGACGTAGAGTCCCTTCGGATTCTTACCCACATTCTTGATGCTTTGGAAATCGACCTTCAGCATCATGGGATAGATCATGATCCAAATGAGGATGGCAATGGGGATAGAGACCTGAGCATACTCAAACCGACCCAGGAATGTAGGGATATCGGGAAGGAAAGTTCCGATGAGAACTCCTGCAACCATGCAGAGCACCACCCACAATGTCAGAAACTTCTCAAAGAAGCCGATCCCTTCAGACTTGATTTTGCCCATATGCTCATCCCCTGATTTTTTGCAGGATCTTCACGACCTCATCGGTCTTGAGAACCTTGCCGTATGAAACCACTTTTCCATCCACCACAAGAGCCGGGGTCGTCATTACCCCGTATGCCGCGATTTGTGCAAAATCCGTCACGTGGTCAATCGAAGAATCCATGCCCAACTGCAGGAGCGCAGCTTTCGTCGCAGCCTCGAGCTGGTTGCATTTGGTACAGCCGCTGCCGAGCACCTTGACGCTCGCCCCCTCTGTTTTTGCGCTTTCTGCTTTTGCCATGCTTTCGGGGTCGCAGTTTCCCTTGCAGCAACAGGCCGTGGCCTTCTCATTCTTCTTTCCAAACAACGCCATGATCACATCCTCCTTCACGCGTCACTGAGCA
>JAAZAT010000057.1 GCA_012514185.1 Spirochaetales bacterium
ACATAGGTGTAGGAGGAGTACCGAATGAAGTATATGGATGAGTATGCCGAGCAGTATAAGGATTGCGCTTGGGTCAGCTTTAAGGAGCTTGAGGCTTTCATGGAAGAAGCCTTGGTTCACGCAGGAGTTCCTGCTTCTGATGCCAAGATCATCGGCGATGTCCTGATCGAAAGTGACAAGCGGGGTATCGACAGCCATGGAATCGGACGCTTGAAGCCGATTTACATCGACCGCATCGATATGGGCATCATGAACCCTGTCACCGAGATCGAGGTGATCAAGGACCAGGATGCCACCGCCGTGCTCGATGCCCACAACGGCATGGGCCATGTTGCCGGCTACAAGGCAATGGAAATGGCCATCGAGAAGGCCAAGAAGTATGGTTTGGGCATGGTGGTGGTACGCAACTCCAACCACTACGGTATTGCCGGCTACTTCGCCACCATGGCTACCAAGGCCGGAATGCTGGGCATCACCGGTACCAACGCCCGTCCCTCCATTGCACCGACCCACGGGGTGGAGAACATGCTGGGAACCAATCCCCTGACCTTCGGTCTTCCCACCGATGAGGAGTTCCCCTTCGTACTCGACTGTGCCACCAGCGTATCGCAGCGGGGCAAGATCGAAGTGTATGGAAGGGCAGGCAAGGAGCTTCCTGCCGGCTGGGTGATTGACAGCGAGGGAAAGACCAGAACCGATACGCAGCAGGTGCTTGAGGACCTGACGACCGGCAAGGCTGCCCTTACTCCGCTCGGAGGCATCGGCGAAGTCACCGGCGGCTACAAAGGCTTTGGCTATGCAACCGTGGTTGAAATTCTCAGTGCAGCCCTGCAAGACGGAGCCTGGATGAAGGCCCTCAACGGCTTTGACGAGAATCATAAGCCGATTCCCTATCCGCTCGGGCACTTTTTCATCGCCATCGATCCCGAGCACTTCATGGGTTTGGACACCTTCAAGCGCATCGCAGGTACCATCTGCCGTGAGCTGCGTGAGAGCAAGAAGGCTCCGGGTGAAGACTATATCTTCACCGCCGGTGAAAAAGAGTATCTGGCCTACCAGTTCCGCAAGGAACACGGCTGCCCGGTTCCTCCTTCATTGCAGAAGGTCATGGTAACCCTGCGCGATAGGTTCAAGATGAATTATAAGTGGGATTTTGAGAAGAAATAAGGAAAAGGAGAAATACACAATGCAAGACGATTTGACCAAGCGTGCGCTTGATTACCACATGATGGATGGAGTCCCGGGAAAGGTCTCGGTTGTTCCCTCCAAGCCCTGCCAGACAGCCAGCGATCTCGGCCTGGCTTACACACCCGGTGTAGCAAAGCCTGTTCTGGCTATTGAAGCCAACCCCGAGGATGCCTACAAGTACACCTCCAAGGGAAACCTGGTTGCCGTCATTTCCAATGGAACGGCCATCCTCGGTCTTGGTGACCGTGGAGCGTTGGCCAGCAAGCCGGTCATGGAAGGCAAGGGTGTCCTGTTCAAGAGATTTGCCGACATCGACGTGTTCGACATCGAGTTGGATGAGAAGGACCCTGATAAGATCATCGCCATGGTAAAGGCCATGACCCCTACCTTCGGTGGTGTGAACCTCGAGGACATCAAGGGACCTGAGTGCTTCAAGATCGAGCAGGAGCTGATCAAGCAGTGCAATATTCCCATTTTCCACGACGACCAGCACGGAACCGCCATCATTGCTACCGCAGGCTTGATGAACAGCTGCGAGATTGTGGGCAAGAAGCTTGAGGACATCAAGGTTGTTGTCAACGGAGCCGGGGCCGCAGGCATCAGCTGCGCAAAGATGTTTGTTGCAGCGGGCGTGAAGCGCGAGCACATCACTATGCTCGACAGCAAGGGGGTTGTCTACAAGGGTAGGACAGCCGGAATGACACCGGAGAAAGAGGAGTTCGCCACCGAAAGCAGTGCACGTACGCTCGCTGATGCAATGGTGGGAGCCGATGTATTCATGGGGCTTTCCGTTGCAGACTGTGTAACGCCGGAGATGCTGCTCTCCATGGCCAAGGACCCGGTGGTATTCGCCATGTCCAACCCCAATCCCGAGATCGGCTACGAGTTGGCCATGGCCACCCGCAGCGACCTGATCATGGCAACTGGAAGAAGTGACTATCCGAACCAGATCAACAACGTACTCGGCTTCCCCTTCATTTTCCGAGGTGCTTTGGATGTCCGTTCGGTCATCATCAGCGAAGGCATGAAGATGGCAGCCGCCAAAGCTCTTGCAGCCCTTGCCAAGGAGCCGGTTCCCGCATCCGTCGAGAAGGCCTACGGCGGGCAGAAGTTCAGCTTCGGGCGCAACTACATTGTTCCCAAGCCGTTCGATCCCCGTGTCATCGAATGGGAGGCAGTGGCGGTCGCCAAAGCTGCCTGTGAGGAAGGTCTTGCTGCAATGCCGATTACCGATTGGGAAGCCTACAGGGCCTCACTGGTGAAGCGGATGGAGAAGTATTGGAAGTAAAGCTACGAATTATCATGTGTCTTGGTTTGAAAGCCGTCCTGATGAAAGGGCGGCTTTTCTTGGATTTGCTTGGCGAAGAGTTCTTGCCAGCCTTACTATCAACTCACTAGGATGCATGCAGGAGGCTTCCTATGCGCCTTATCGACTGTTCACGTTCCTATGCCGACCAGATTCTTGCCATCTACAACGATGTCATCAAGACCACTACCGCCATGTATGAGACCCATGAGCGTACTCGCCCATACATGAGCGCTTGGTTCGATGGAAAAGAGCAGAATCGATATCCCATCATCGGCTTGGTGGATGATCAGGCTCTTCTCCTTGCTTTCGGTACCTACGGATCCTTTAGGTCAAGTTCCGGGTATCTCTATACCATCGAGCACTCAATCCATGTTCGCAAGGAACATCGTGGCAAAGGCCTTGGGCAGATCATTCTCTCAGCCTTGATCGAGAAAGCCATCGAACAGCAGTACCACTGCATGGTAGCAGCCATTGATACAGAGAATACCGCCTCCATCCACCTGCACGAAAAGGCAGGATTCGAGCCTATCGGGGTGGTCAAGGAAGCAGGGTACAAGTTCGGTACATACAGAAGCTTGGCCCTGATGCAGTTGCTTCTCCCGACACCTGAGAAGCCGAAGGAAAATTAAGCTTGTTAAGTGTGTAGATTGCGTAATGAACAACGAGTGAAGCCTGTGGTGCCATATTCTGAAATATGAGTCGGATATATGCCTATATTGCTTGGTAAAGTTTTCCAGAATACACTTGTCAAGTGATACTAAATATAGTATCACTATATAGAGATGAGGAGTATGTGGTGCCATCAAAACTAACTAAACTGATACAAAAAATGCAATCACAGCCTAATAATATTAGTTTTGATGAATTGTGTTATGTATTAGAACACATTGGATGTGTGAAACATGCTAAAGGTGGGAGCCACTTCGTTTTTAAGATACCAAATGCGAGTTTAATGCTAAGTGTGCCAAAACACAAACCTGTTAAAGCTGCTTACATACGACAAGCTTTCAAAATCTTTTCTTTGGAGGAAAAGCTAGATGAAGAAGATTGAGGACTATTTAAAACTACCTTATACCGTTGAATTGAAAAAAGAAGAGGATGGATCATATTTTGTTTCCATCAAGGAACTTCCAGGATGTTTCTCTGTCGGAGATACAATTCATGAAGCTATCGAAATGATTGAAGATGCAAAAAAGGCTTGGATAACAGTCGGCCTTGAAGAGGGAATTCCTATCCCAGAGCCGGATAGTCTAGATGCAAAATCATATAGTGGCAGATTTGTTATCAGAGTTTCTCCTGCTTTGCACAAGAAATTGTCTCTTCAAGCAAAGGCAAATGGAGTGAGTCTAAATCATCACGTGTGTGAATTACTTGCGGACAAGAGTTCAATCATTGATACTCAAAATCGCATGATTGAATCTTTGATGGGGAACCTTAGGAAGCAATTTTTTAAGCTTTATACTTCAGGTGCCGGGAGATTAAACGTTCAGAAAGAAGACTCTACACGAGAGTGGAGAATGCCATCTCATGTAATGGATTTGCCCTCTCCAGAGAAGATGAGGATGTGATTATGATACTTGAAGATTTACTCGCAAAGATGAATATTGAAAACATAAGTATTCCTGTATATTGTTATCACTTTAATTCGGTCAAGCTGAAGGAAGGGGCATCAATGTACTATCATTTTATGATTGATGATAATAAGGTGTCGTTTCAGCAAAAAGAAAAACAAGTAAATGTTACCATACCCTATATCTTTGCTGCATCAACTAAAGACAATGAAAAAGCAAAAGAAGAGAATGAAGAGATTTTTTTCAACCTAGACATTGAATATGCTTTATTAATTACTTTAGAGGAAGAAGTTGTAATTGATGATGATCTTAAAAAAGCATTGTTGCAGGGAGTTGTCCCAAGAATTTTGCATCCGTATTTTAGACATTCCGTTGCTGAATCTTTGCAGAAAGCAGGCTTGCCTCAGTTGAACCTTCCTTTCTTTGAAAATGTTGCAGAGTTTATCGATGCTTAATAGATGCCGTGACGCTTGTTATTCCTAACCGCTTCAATGAGACTATGTATATAAACGAAGTGAAAGAATCAGCATGCATCTGGAATGTAGAAACAGTTGGAGAATCAGAGTTGAATCAGGACTGACTGAAATGGCAGAATTGTAGTCAATTTAAGTTTTCTCGAGAACAAAACCGATTACTTACTTACAGAGATGGCTGTCCCCTGTGCTTCTTTAAATTCGACTCGAGAACTACGGTCCTAAAGACTTTTTGCTTCTAAAACAGGATTTAATTTTCTTTGAAGTGATAGAAACGTTGGTTTATGATAGGATATGTAAGAAGCTATCGATAATTTAAGAATCATTTATGGCTTATAGTGAATTATACATACTGGATACATGGAACCGTAACTATCGGTACGAATGATGATTATAAAAAGACGATACGAGCTCGAGGTTTCAGCAAATCAAGCGCTTACATTTTTACAGGCAACCCGGTTGTTTGCAGAACGCCGTATTCCTTTCGAAGAAACTCATCAGAAAACCCTTCATATCCGAGATGGGGA
>JAAZAT010000109.1 GCA_012514185.1 Spirochaetales bacterium
GGATGAACGTACGGTGTTCGGCGGTCACATACCCTTCGAAAACCTCTTGGATGTCGAAAGAAATACCGAATACCATCTGGCAACCGCCGAGGATTTCTGTTATGCTTTTCATGGACCTGCTCTCCTTATAAGTGTTTGTAGTTAATCATATTATAAAGGATTGTCAGGTCCATTTCTATACAAATATCCAAATGACGTGCTTGTTTGCAGCAAGGATGAGCTTCTGAAGCTGCCTCAAGTAGCTCAGAAGAATGAAAATATCAAGCATTTGCTATTTCGCAAGAGCCTCTAGTGTTTCCCATTATATTTTGCAATATACAAATCACGTCCTGTGCATACAGACACCCCGGGCTCTTGTGCCAACAGCATTTTTTTAGTAGTATTCCTATATAGCTTCCAGCACCATCTCTCTGTTCCCTTTTTTTTTGGAGTGAATATTTCGCACCTTCGGCGGATATTCAGAGGAGTATAAGCAGCGGTGCCGGACTCATAAAACCTTATGCGTATCAAAACACGAGAAATTTCCATGTTGCGGTTTACTACCGTTGTGTGCCTGCTCTTCGGCTTTTTGGGAGTGGTGGCTTCACAGCTGGCCTCTTCACGTTCACTCCTCCTTGATGGATTGTACTCTCTCATCCAAAGCCTGTTCATACTTGGCTCAGGTCAGGTGGTAACGTTGTTGTTCAAACGCGACAACGACCAATTCCCGTTCGGCTTTGCAGCCTTCGAACCCTTCTTTTTGGTAATGAGGTCGCTCACGCTCTTGGTCATGGTACTTGCCATTGGATCATCGGCCTTTCTCTAGCTGTTTACCGGCGGCTATGAGATTTCGGTGAATATTGCACTTCCCATCTCGGCGATATCGCTCGTGGTGTGCGCTGCGGTGTATATCATCCTCAAACGCGAAGCCAACCGTGTAAAAAGCCCGGTCCTCAGGGCGGAGAGCAAGGCTTGGCTGCTCGATACCCTGCTCAGCCTTGCTTCCATGTTGGCGATGTTGATCGCCTACATTGCCTCAAGATTTTCCCTGACCATGTTGATGCGATACATCGATCCCGTCCTCACCTTGGGGTTCCTCGTCTGCATGATTCCTCTCTTGGGCAAGGATTTGGTCCAATACAGCAAGGAACTGCTCGGAGCCGCACCGGCAAGTTCGATCCAATCAGCCTTGGAACGAATCGCATACAAGTTTGTGCGCAAGTATGATTTTCTGAAAGCAGAAGTCTTTGCATCCAAAAAAGGCAGGACATTGAACATACTCATGTATATCTACCTGAAAGAGGAACGATCTGTTCTGCAGCTCGATTCCATCAGGCTGGAAATTCTCAAAGCCCTCTACTCCTACAGCAACTGGTGCGAGGCCGATATCATCTTCACCCTTGACGACCGTTGGGTGGACTACACAGCCTTGCCGTCACTGCAGCAGGCTTGACAGCACCCGGGTGAGCGCAGCATCCCAGAAAGCCCAGGTATGGGAGCCGGAAAGCTCGTCATAGGTGATGGGCAGACGAGCTGAGAACGTTTGGACAAAACGCTTGTTGTCCTCATATAAGAAATCCTCCGTTCCACAGGTTATATACAATCGTGGTTGCACCGCCCCCATCCCCCGGGCAAGGGCGAACAGGTCGTCGCCACTGCCCTCAAGACAGGCAAGCGACCCGAAGGTGTTCTCAAATTCAGCAGGAAACGGCAGCTTTTCATCCTGCATCCGGTTTGCCAGGGATACAAGGTCGAGCGCTCCGCTCATGCTGGCGGCATAGCCATACTGCCAAGGATTGGTCAGGGCAGCCTTCAGCGCACCATACCCACCCATTGAAAGACCGGCGATTGCGGTGTCCTCCCGCTTGGTGCTGATGGAAAACAGCGTAGCCAGCAGGTGTGGGAGCTCTTCAGTCAAGTAGGTGAAATAGGGATAACCCTTCTTCTGGTCGGTGTAGAAACTCCGACCCACCGAAGGCATCACCACCACAAGATTTGTATCCTGCACATACCTCTCTATACAAGAGTTCCTGAGGTAACTTGTCTCGTTCTGTTTCAGGCCATGCAACAGGTAGAGCACCTTGTAGGGAGGCAAGCCTACGTTGGGACTTCGTTCACATTTCTGCGGTACAATCATCTGCACCGCAGTATCAACCTTGAGTACATCAGAGAAGAAATCGAACCGAATGAGTGCCATAGTCCCTCCAGATGGGACTTACTGTAGCGTATTTCTGCATCCAAGGCCACTCGATTTCTGTTTGTAATCTTTTCGATGTTTGGTTGTTTTAACAGTGGAGTGGAAGGTTTAGAAAAGGTGGGAGGCAGCAGATGAAACGCAACAAGCATGCAATACAATACAAGTTTGCACTGCTGGCTCTCTGCACACTGCTCCTCACAGGTTGTGGTGTCTACAGCAAAGTCCCGCCCGTCAATCCCGATCAGAGCGAGTGGGAAGGCCCTCTGCTTGACAAAGCTGATATGGAACATGTGCAGATCGTGGTGAAAAGCCGAGACACCACCATCGTCCTCAGTCTTGAGGACTTGGATGCAGACCTTTCGTTACTCGCTGCCTATCTTAGTGAACCAGAAAACCAGAAAGCCCCACCGGCTCAAGAGACCGGTGAGTTCGTACTGGTCATTCAAAAATACCAGGAGTAGCGTTCAACTGATCACATGGGCGCTGACGGCATCAAAACTCACCCCGACTTGATCCCCTACCCGATAGAGTCCCTCTTTGACCGGATTGTAGGAAATTGCCACGATAGGTTCAGTTCTTCCCTTGACCGTTATCTGATACTCTACGGTTGATCCCAAATAGACAGCTTCCTGCACCACTCCGTTATAAAATGCCTGATCATTCGGTTTCTCGATTTTCAAGCCTTCGGGACGCAGGACCACCGTTGCACGCTTGCCTACCTTGACGTCCTTGTTGAAGGACGGGAAACGATACTCTTTCTGATTGATTTCAAGGGTCAACTCCGTGTCAATCTTCTTGACCATCCCTTTGAAGAAATTCGCCCTGCCGATGAAGTCGGCCACAAAGTGGTTGGTCGGGCGGCTGTAGATTTCAAACGGAGTGCCCAATTGCTGGATTCTCCCCTTGTCCATCACCATGATACGGTCGCTGACCGTCATCGCTTCAGCCTGGTCATGGGTGACATAGATGCTGGTGATCCCGAACTGTTGCTGAATCCTGCGGATTTCAGTCCGCATCTGGTCGCGAAGCTTCGCATCGAGATTGGAAAGCGGTTCGTCAAACAGAAGCACCCTGGGTTTTGTTACAATCGCCCTCGCCAAGGCTACGCGCTGTTGCTGCCCACCCGAGAGCTGACTCGGCTGACGGGAGCCCAAGGCGGACAAACCCATGGTTGCCATGATGGCATCCACTTCGTTCTTGATCTGGCTCTTCTTTATGCCCTTCAACTCCAAGCCAAAGCCGATATTCTGCTCCACCGTCAGGTGGGGGAAGATGGCGTATGATTGGAATACCATTGACGAGTTGCGTTTGTTCGCAGGCAGGTCGTTCACCAACTGCCCATCAATGAAGACATCTCCCTTGGTTTGCTTCTCAAAACCACTGATGATCCTGAGCGTAGTAGTCTTTCCGCAGCCCGAAGGACCGAGGAAGGTGACCATCTCGCCCTCCTTGATCTCGATGTTGACCGAATCGACTGCAGTGAACTCCTTGCTCTTGTCATCCTGGTCGGTAAATATTTTCGTAATATTGACTAAGGTTACACTCATCAAGAACTCCTAGTGGCTGAGAATTGAGCTGGTGGTATGATACTTCAATCGAAGGATCAGCTTGATGACGGCCATGGCTGCCAGAATGATGGCAACCAGGATCAGGCTGAAGGCGGCAGCCGCCCCGATGCGGCCGCTCTCCACCTGGCTCATGATCTGCACGGTCATCAACTTCCATCGTGCCGAGACCAAAAAGATTGCAGCACTGATGGCTGTCATGCTACGCACAAAGCTGAAAATCAAGGAACTGAAAAAGGCCGGGATCATCAAGGGCAGGGTGACCTTGCGGAAGGTCTTGTTGCTGTCCGCCCCCAAGTCGATGGCAGCCTCCTCGATTGAAGGATCAATTTGTTTGAGAACCGCAACCCCGCCCTGCACACCCACCGGCAGATAACGGAAAATGAAATTGAGCAGCAGGATGAGCAACGTTCCGGTAAGGTAGAGAGGGTGCTGGTTGAACGCAAGAATGTATCCGATACCCACAACCGTTCCCGGCAGGGCAAAGCTGAGCAGGGAGGAGAACTCCATGAACTTGCGGCCCCAGAATCGTTTGCGGACAACCAGGAACGCAATTACCATGCCGATGGTTCCTGCAAGCGGAGTCGAGAGCCCTGCTATGGCCAAGGTATCGAGCACCGACTCAAAGCCCACACGCCACACATAGACAAAGTTTTGCACTGTCAACTTGCTGCTGTTTCCCCACGACTCGGCGAACGCACCCCACACAATACTTGCATACACCATGATGATGACTGCTGCAATAAGGCAGCAGACAACAAACAAGAGCCGGCGAGCAGTGGGGCTGACCACATCATTGCTCGATTGCGTCGGCTTTCCCGTCACTGTCACATACTGCTTCTTGCTGACCCAATACTTTTGCAGCAAGTAAGCTGAGACCGAGGGAACCAAGAGGATGAAGGCAAGAGCCGCACCTTTTGCGAAGTTGCCCATACCGGTGATCTCCAGGTACGCTTGAACGCTGAGAATGGGAAACTGAGCCCCTGCCAATACGAGCGGGTTGCCGAAATCGGCAAGTGATTCTACGAAGAGCACCAGCATCGAACTGGCAATACCGGGAATGGAGAGCGGGAGGGTGACCTTGCGGAAGATGGTGAACCGGTTGCCGCCCAGATCCATTGCAGCATCCTCCAAGGTAGGGCTGATCGATTCCAATACACCCCGCAGGGTAATATAGGCAACCGGAAAGAAGGTCAGGACCTGCGCAAACAACAAACCCCGAGGTCCGTACACGTTGGCGTTCTGCATGCCAAGCAGGGTTGCACTTACAAAACCATTGCGGCCGAAGAGCATGATCACCGCCAGAGCCCCGATGAAGGGAGGACTGATGATGGGAATGGTGGCGATCAGATTGAAAAATTTCCTGCCAGGAATATTCGCCCTGGTGAGGGAATAGGCAAATATATAGGCAATGAAGGTTCCGAGCACGGCTGTAGCAACACCCATCAACAAGGAGTTGAACAAGGCCTTGAGGTAATAGCCGTTTGAATACGTCATTACGTCGGTGAAATTCTTGATGGAGAAGGAACCGTCGACCTGAAAACTTACGACAACGACTTTATAGAGAGGATAGATGATGAACAACACCAAGGAGATTAAAAGCAGGAGAATCACCCCCAGAAGCAGGGGATCCTTGCTTAACCGGATAAAATCATGCCACGAGGAGATGATTCGTTGCTTCATGAACACCTCAGATCCCCGTTCTCCGGGGCAAAAACCACCGGAGAACGGAAAACGTCTTACTTTTTGGCAGAGAGTACTTGGCTGACCCAGCGTTCGACCAGTTCAGCTTTTCGGGAGCTGTAATACGCCAAATCGACTCCCACCACATTGAGGGTGGAGAATGCGGGCATGACCGGATCGATCTGTGCTTCGTCTATCACCGGATAGAAGTAGGTGCCGGTCGACTTCAGTACATCCTGGCCCTTCTTGCTTACCAGCCAATCCATGAAGATTTTTGCTGCTTCATAATTCTTGGCTCCCTTGAGGATTGAGGCCGCCGGGAACTCAAACCCGAAACCTTCCTTGGGGAATACGATTTCAATCGGCTGGCCATTGGCTTTCATCTGGAAGAAGGCGGGAGAGAATTGGATTCCAATGGCTGCATCCCCTACATTGACGCCCTTGGAGGGACCGGTGCCGCTGGAGGTATAGGTTTGGATGTTGGCATTCAACTTCGCCATATAGGCAAAAGCCTCATCCTCGCCCATGATTTCGATCAGGCTGTAGACCATGGTGGTTGCAGTACCGCTGGCCTGCGGGGTCGGAACCTGGATGAGGTTCTTGTACTCCGGTTTGAGCAGGTCGGCCCAGCTGGTCGGCATGGAAGCACCGGCCTTTGCCAAGGCAACAGTATTCACCCCAAAACAGAGCGGATTCATATAGAAGCCTCTCCAGTAGCCTTCTGCATCCTTGAACTCTGCACCGAGAGCCTCAAATGCCGCTCCTTTGTACGGAATCGTCAAACCCTGTGTTTTAGCGATCACATGGTTGTCACTGGGAGCTCCAAGCCAGACATCGGCCTGCGGGCGACCGCTCTCTGCCTGGATTCTTGTAAGGGCGGGTCCGCTGGAAAGCTGGACAAAGCTTGTCTTGATGCCTGAATCCTTGGTGAACGCATCAAGAATCTTCACTGCATTCGCTTCATCAACGCTTGCATACACGACCAATTCCTTTGCCGCCTGCCCATCCTCCTTCGAACCCTGGGCTGTGAGAGGAGTGAACAGACACAGAAGCAAGAGCACAACTGCAAGACACTGTTTCATATGAACCTCCATAGGATAGCAATACAATATTTTACCATTGTTTAAGCGCCTAGCAATGGAATGATTTTACCATAGTGTTCACAAATTCATTCATGTACCGACAGGGAGAGCAGGACAAACTTCCCATCCTCATTCTGCATCCATGTCATGCTGCCGTACCCATAGGCAGGCGCATGATGGCAGAAGGGAACTTCAAGCAGATGGCCTCTTTGAATATGGGTGGCCATCTGTATCTGCTCAAGCGGCAGCAATGCTGCCAGAAGTCGGTCATAGGTATGGACGAAGCCCGTTCTGAGGGAATCGGGGACATAGGTTTCAATCCAAGCGAGCGAGTAGTCCTGACTGAGGGAGCGCTTCGCCTGTTCTTCCACACTCTGTGGTTCCACAGCAATGATTTGACCGATGTTTTTATCGATGGGAAGCAGAGGAGCCGGGCTTGAAAAAAGCGGAAAACAGAACAAGCTTGCAAAGAGAAGCAGTATACAACTTCTCAAAATCTTATCTTCTTTTACAACAAGCAATCTCTTCATGCACACTCCCCATACATAGCGCAATCTGGAGAACATTTTTCTGGACATTTTACATCCACGTGTTATTGTATACACAAAGCGGTCATTAAGACAACAAAAACAAACAGGAGAGCATAACATGAAGATGGGAAAAGTTCCGATTTTTGACACGATCAACAAGATTCCTGGCGGTATGATGGTTGTTCCTTTGGTTCTCGGTGTAATTTTCAACACGTTCTTCCCTGGAGCCCTTACCATAGGAAGCTTCACCACAGCATTCTTCAAGACCGGGGCGCTCACCTTGATTGCTCTGCTGTTCTTCTGCAGCGGTGCCCAGATTAATCTGAAAACCGCAGGTATTTCACTGTATAAAGGTGTCGTATTGAACACCAGCAAGGTGTTTTTCGGACTGATCATCGGTGTGCTTTTCGCTAAAACAGCAGGACCAACTGCAGCATTTTTGGGTGTTACACCGCTTGCCATGATCTCGGCCATGTCAAACTCCAACGGCGGTCTCTATACCGCTCTTGCCTCCAAGTACGGTGATGAGTCGGACGTCGGTGCCATTGCAGTCATCTCCTCAAACGACGGACCGTTCTTTGAAATGATGTTCATGGGAATCGCCGGTGTTGCAACCATCCCCCTCATGAGCCTGGTAGCTGTCATCGTTCCCATCATCGTAGGTATGATTTTGGGTAACCTGGATGAGAAGTTCCGCGACTTCCTCAAGCCCGGTATGTTCATCGCCATTTTCACCTTCTCATTCCCCCTCGGTGCAGGTTTGAGTTTCCAGACAATCCTCCAGGCAGGAATTCCTGGTGTCATACTGGGTGTCATGACCCTGATCGTCACCGGCGTACCTTCCTATTTCGTATATAAGTGGCTGGTACCCAAAAAAATGAAAAGAACTTCTGCAGTTGGTGCCGGCGTTGGAACAACCGCAGGAAACGCCATTGCAACTCCTGCAGCCATTGCTGCCGTCGATCCTTCCTGGTTGCCGTTCGCTGAAAAAGCCACTGTACAGGTCGCCGCAGCCATCATTGTAACAGCAATTTTGGTGCCATTCCTGGTGGACTTCTTCTACCGCTGGGAGCTGAAACGAGGACTGGTCAATGAGCATGCCATCACCGCAGCCGTTGAGGTTGACGCAACAGGCCAACAGCTTTAAGCTATAGGTACTCGTTTGTATACAATCAATCAGAAAGACGAGCAAATGCTCGTCTTTCTTAGTCTCAGGAGGACCATATGCGTGTACACAATCCTATAGATCCCGCAAACAAGGATCTACTGCTTCCCGATGCAACGGTTTGCTACGGGATGTCGGCCCCCCCTGCCCTCACCGATCCCGAGGCTGCCATTCTGCAAGCAC
>JAAZAT010000018.1 GCA_012514185.1 Spirochaetales bacterium
AGTCCATACCCATCGTCTGCAATCAATAAAGATCATGGGACATTTATTGCAGGAATAGCTCTTTATGGTGACACTTGTGAAGAACATGATTGGATAGGACATTCAGGCATCAAGCTCTTTGATGCTACTGTAGTCCCGGATACTTCCAAAGAAGGGCTCGAGGAAGATGAATTAATCCACAATATTCAAGAAGCTATTACAGCCAACCAAACCGATGTAAAAATATGGAACATCTCGATAAGCATCACACATCCGGTTAAGGACAATAGGTTTTCTGATTTTGCACTTGCTCTCGACGATCTTCAAGATAGATTCAATATTCTCATTTGCAAATCCACAGGAAATTGTGATAATTTCTTGCATGGTAAACCAAAAGGAAGAATCTATGAAGGAGCGGATTCTGTCCGATCGTTAGTTGTTGGCTCTCTGGCTCACAAGAAAGGACTTCATGACATTTCTGACATTGATAATCCTTCCCCATTTACGCGTATTGGTCCAGGCCCAGAATTCATAATCAAGCCTGAAGTATCTCATTATGGAGGAAATGCCGGTATTTTCCCCAATGGAAAGCTTTCCACAACTGGAGTTACATCGTTTACGGCAAAAGGCAATTTAGCTACTGATTGTGGAACAAGTTTTTCAACTCCACGCATAGCATCATTAGCAACTGGGTTATATCAAAAGCTAGATAGTGAATTTGATCCTTTACTTCTCAAAGCCCTGATTATACATTCTGCATCGTATTCTAAGAATTTAAAGATTCCTGAGACTGAACGTAGCAAACAATTAGGATTTGGTGTCCCCAAAAACATCCAAGAAATACTATTTAATGACCCATATGAGGTAACCCTCATTCTTCGAGAAACTCTTTATAAGGGGCATTTTATTGATATCATGGATTTCCCAATGCCTCAGGGATTGATACGGGATGGGTTGTATACCGGACAAGTTATCGCAACATTGGTATACGAACCAATTCTTGATGCAACACAAGGGCCAGAATATTGCCAGTCAAATATTGATATAAAATTCGGATCCTACGACGAGAAAGCAAGCAGAGATATTAGCAAACCAACTATACTGAATCCAGTTGGACATGCTGGGGCTCAAAATTTATTGGTAGACACCATGTATAGTAGGACCAAAATGCGGAGTAATCAGGACAGTTTTGCACTTAAAGAACGTTTACTGATCAAGTATGCCGACAAGTATTATCCAGTTAAAAAATACGCTGTTGATTTCAATGACATGTCCGATACAAACAAGCATAAGTATCTTACTCAAGAGAAGCTGTGGTATTTACAGTTGAAAGGACTCTATAGAAACCATACTGAACAGAAAGCTGCTTTTGAGTCAAGAAACCTCTCCCAGGAATTGTGTTTAGTCATGACAATCAGAGACCCGGAAAAGCAAGTCGCTGTATATGATGCTGTCACACAAGCCTTAGATCTCAATAATTTCTGGCATGACAACATCAGGCTGACAAGTGAGGTATCTGTATCAGTGTAATATACTATGAATCGCTTTCACCCCGACACATGCGCCACAGCTTCCCAGCTTCGCTTGAGCAGCGGCTCTATCTGCTTCTGGCAGCGAGCCAGGATCATGGTGTAGATGAAGTCGACCACCAAGAGTTGTCCCAGGCGTGAGAGGGTTGCACCCTCACGAAAGAGGGACTCGCTGTTCACGACATTCAGGGTAATGTCGGCAAGCTTGGTCAGTGAGTTGCCCCCGATGCGGGTGATGGCAATAACGGTAGTCTCG
>JAAZAT010000299.1 GCA_012514185.1 Spirochaetales bacterium
AATGATGATATTGGCACTGACAACGGTGCCGTACTGTGCGAACAGGTCCCGAAGTTCTTCTTCGGAAGTGTTGTAACTCATGTTTCCAACGTAGATTTTCTTTGCCATTCAAAGCATCCTTCGCAGGGCGGCTGCACCTGCATTGCAATATTGCTTCATGTGGCGCAGTCTTGAACTCTTACCTGTCTGCGGGAGCGATTCAGTAACGCACGCGTGCGAACATTTAGGAATTACGTACCAGCTGCAACACAAAATCGAAAGCATTGAAACGGTACCATGAGGCATCAGTGCTGTCAATTCTCCGTCTGTCCATTTTTGATGTTTTGTACACATGTCTGCATTGTGCATCAACTCTTGAAATTCTTATACATTCTCTGCATCATGACGCGTATGAATAGTAACATCGTTGGATTGCTGATATCGTTTCCCTTCCTGGCCTTGGTCATAGCAGTAGGAATCTTGTTGAAGCATCGGTTTTCGATTTCCAGTGAATCGATGCGCAAGTTCGTTCACATCGGGGTTTCCAACTGGTGGTTCATCGAGGTGAATTTCTTCACCAGCTTGGGCTATGCTTTGATAGGTCCCATATTTTTCATCATTGCCAACAGCCTTTTTACCTTTCTGGGGTGGGGGAAAGCACTTGGCATGGATGACCGCAAGCGAAACTACGGCCTCATTTATTTCCCCATCACCTTGTTGATTTTGGTGGTGATGCAATATCAGGGCATTGTCTCTTCGCTCGCATGCAGCATCGGTGTCCTGATCATGGGATACGGAGACGGACTGGCTGCCCTCTTTGGGACGAAGTGGGGCAACAAGAAGCTGCCTCTCAGCTTTGCCTCCAAGTCATATCTCGGGACCCTGGTCATGGCCATAGTAAGCTTTGCCATCACGTTCATCGGACTTGGCGCATACAGCTCTCTTGGGTTGGGTTCAGTTTTCGGCATCTCCCTGGTAATCGCCTTGGTCAGTGCAGCGGCGGAAGCCCTCACCCCGCTTGGGCTGGACAATATCACGGTCCCCTTGCTCGCAGCCTTCCTTCTTGAGGTATTCCTATGAGCGCGTATGCGAACCTTGTTCCGGCAACCGGTTCTCTTGCCTCCTATTTCAATACCTTCTTTTTTTCGTTTCCCTTTGCTTTCTGGGCTCTCGTCCTGATCATGCTTATTGTTGCGGCAAGCTCGTACATCGCCCGCCAGCTCACCTTGGGTGGAGCTGTTGCAGCCTTCTTGGTTGGATTCGGCCCCACGTGGATCCTGGGCTTCGGAGCTCTGGCGACCTTGCTGCTCTTCTTCGTAGCAGCCGGGGTGCTCGGCAGGCTTGCCAAGCGGGTCATTTCCTTCGATGTCATGAAAATTCATAAGAAAGGTGGAAGGCGTGACGCCGCCCAGGTCTATGCCAACGGTTTGATGGCCTTGGTTTCCGCCCTTTTGTATGCCTACAATCCCAGCCTCCCGTTTCTGGTTATGTTCGGTTCTGCAGTGGGGGAGGCAGCCAGCGACACCTTTGCAAGCGAGGTGGGCATTCTCTCCAAGACCAAACCCGTTTCCATCATCACCGGCCGCCCCATGACCCCGGGGCTCAGCGGAGCAATAAGTCCGCTCGGCCTCGCCAGCGGCCTGGTGGGAGCTGTCCTGATTGCTTTGTGCGTGTGGGGATGCTTTCTGCCGATGAAATCTGCAAGTGTTCTTGCAGCCTCGATCATAGCGCTCAGCTCCTTTGCAGGGTGTCTGTTGGATAGCGTCTTGGGGGCGACTGTACAGGC
>JAAZAT010000291.1 GCA_012514185.1 Spirochaetales bacterium
GCACCGGGCCTCCAAGTGAAGCATAGGCCCCGGTATTGGCATCTATGATCGCCCGCATTGCAGTAATACGACCCTGCTCGTCGCAGGCTGTGGTCAGTTTCATCTCCATCGGATGGCGCTTCGGATGGACAGTCAGACTCTCCTGGCGGCTGAGTTTCACCTTCACCGGCTGCTTGAGAATCCAGGCGGCGAGGGCGGCATGGTGCTGTACGCTCATGTCTTCCTTGCCGCCGAACCCTCCTCCTACGAGCATGCTGTGGCAGTGTACCTTCTCAGGAGGGAGTTGCAGCATAAGCGAGATTTCATGTTGCTCGTCATAAATTGATTGGCCGGATGTATGAACCAGCACTCCATTTTCACCCTCGGGAAGGGCGACGGCGCACTCAGGTTCCATGAATGCATGCTCGGTATAGGGGGTGGTGTAGGTTCGGGTGATCACATGCTTTGATTTCCTGATCGCCTCATCCACATTGCCGCGCTTGATATGCTCGGCACTCAACACGTTGCCTCCTGCATGCAGATGCGGGGCGTCGTCCTTCAGGGCTTCCTGCATGGTCAGAACAGGCGGCAGTACCTCATAGGAAACTTGTACAAGGGAAGTTAATTTCTCAAGGGTTTCAGGGTCTCTTCCCACCACCAGGCAGATTGCGTCACCGGTATAGCGGGTAATCTCTCCAACCGGAATGAAGACCGGCCAATCCTGCTTGATGTGTCCGATGATGTTGTGGGGCACATCGGCGCTTGTCAGAACGCGGACAAAGTCGGGATGTTTTTCAGCTTCGCTTGCGTCGATGGACAGCACACGTGCCCTCGGATGGGCCGAGCGTACCGCCTTTGCGTGCAAAAGCCCGTCAATGCGGATGTCAACGGTATACATGCCTTTGCCAAGGGCCTTGAATTTCGCATCGACTCGCTGAAAGCGCATGTCGAGTCTCGGTTCCTCTTGTTGATCGGGAACACTGAGGTTTTCCCGAAAATAGACGGCAGCCATTAAAATGGCTTCCTCGATTTTCTTATACCCGGTGCACCTGCAGATATTGCCTTTTATCGCCTTCTTGACATCTTCCAGACTTGGATCGGGGTTCTTGTCGAGCAGGCTCTTTGCACTGATGATCATCCCCGGGGTGCAGTAGCCGCACTGAACAGCCCCTGCCTCAGCAAAACAATAGGAGTACACCTCTTGTTCCCGTTTGCTCAAACCTTCGACGGTGGTCACCGATTTCCCTGCAAGCCGGGAGAGGAGAATGGCGCAAGCCTTCATTTTCACCCCGTCGACCAATACAGTGCAGGTACCGCAGGCACCTTCACTGCATCCGTCCTTGGTACCGGTAAGGTTGAGATTCTCGCGAAGGAATCGAAGGAGTTTCTTGTCTTCTCCTTCAAACTGTACAGGCTTTCCATTTACGCTGAATGCATACATAGCGTGCTCTCCATTGTCTTCCAGGGGTGGGAACAGGTGCTAGCCGCTTAGCGTCAGCATCCAAGAGAGGATGCCACGGTCTGTGATGCTATATGTCCACATTGTTTCAATGTCTTGTAGAAAAGTCAATAACTTGTTGCAATATAAGACTTTTGTTGCAGTTGTTTGTTGCAGGAATCGAAACGAGTTCCCTCAGTGATACAAAAAGGCAGGAATTTGCAACACATCTTCCTGCCTTTGTTTCAAAACCTAAATTCGCTTCTCCCGGTTGAAGGGCTGTCCAAGGGCGGTCGGCCCGAGCAACTGGCTCTCCCTGCTGAACGCAAGGACC
>JAAZAT010000177.1 GCA_012514185.1 Spirochaetales bacterium
CAGCAGGAATTTTTTCATTCGGTACCTCAATGTACGTAGAGAACAACTGGTGTGTTTGTTCCGTTACAATAAGCGTTGGTATGACTATACCTGATACACAGCAGTATGCATACCTGTTTGACAGTATAGTAAGTGTCATTGCGAAAGGCAAATCCCGCTTGAAGGTTTGTTGCCAAAAACAATTGTTTTAGGGTACTGTACTCCTTGAACGTGAGGAGAAAGCAATGCAGATATTAACAGGAAAAGAAGTAGCGGAAAACGTATATGAATCACTGCATTCTGATTGCAACGCATTTGTGAAGAAGTATGGATTTCCTCCCACGTTGGCGGTTGTTCTGGTCGGAAGCGATCCCGCAAGCCAAAGTTATGTGCAAGGAAAGAAACAAGCCTGCCTTTCGCTCGGATTCGGACACCGTGACTATCATCTCCCTGCCGATACAAGCCAAGAAACGCTGCTTGGGCTGGTCCATACCCTCAATGAAGATGCCTCTGTGCATGGCATCCTGGTGCAAATGCCGCTGCCCTCCCATCTGGATGCCGACCTCGTGATCCAAACCATACGAGTGGAAAAGGATGTCGACGGGTTTCATCCACAAAATGTCGGCAATCTCTTGATCGGAAAGCCGGGCTTTGTCAGTTGTACTCCCCTTGGAGTACTGCAAATACTCGACTACTATGGCATCTCATGCTCTGGCAAACATGTTGTGATTCTCGGCAGAAGCAATATCGTCGGAAAGCCCATGGCAAGCCTGTTGATGCAAAAAGGCCGGGATGCAACCGTGACAATCTGTCACTCCAAAACAGAACATCTTCAGCAGATCACCAAGCAAGCCGATATTCTGATTGCAGCAATCGGAAGGCCTCTCTATGTGACTGAATCCATGGTGAAAGAAGGTTGTGTGGTGATCGATGTAGGTATCAACCGTGTAGAAGACGCCAGTCGAAAACGTGGCTATAGACTGGTAGGGGATGTGGATTATGAACAAGTCGCTCCCCATTGCAAAGCCATCACTCCGGTTCCCGGTGGGGTCGGGGTTATGACCATAGCCATGCTCATGAAAAACACTATGCAGGCTGCTTTGCAGCTTGCACAGAAGGAAACGCAATGATTCATACGTATTGGCTGGAAACCTATGGTTGCCAGATGAATGTAGCTGAGAGCAATGCACTGGAGCTACAACTTAAAGGTGCAGGCTTGGTCCCTGCCTCACATGCCGAGGACGCAGACTGCGCCATACTCAATACCTGCACCGTGCGCAAAAGCGCCGACAACCGTATCTGGGGAAGGCTCGGATACTTTGCATATATAAAAAGCAAAAAACCTTTGACCTTGATCGTAACAGGTTGTATGGCCGAAAGACTGCAGGAGGACCTGAAAGGCGATGCTCCGCAAGTCGACTATGTCATCGGTACCAATGACAAACAGAGGATTGTGAATATTTTGACTTCGGTGGACGGTAAAATGGATGAACACTCTGAGTCCTATACCTTTGGGACTTCCTATTATCAGGAGGGTGAGTTCAGCTCTTACATCCCGATCATGAACGGATGCAACAACTTCTGCGCCTATTGCATCGTCCCGTATGTACGAGGCCGCGAGGTATCGCGTCCGGTGGAGGATATCCTGAAGGAACTTGCTTTCCTCGATTCCAAGGGAGTCAAGGAAGTGACCCTGCTCGGCCAGAACGTCAACAGTTACCACTATGTGCAGGAAGACGGAAGTGTGATCAACTTCCCCAAGCTGTTGAAAAGAATATGCAGCGAACAGAACTCCATCAAATGGATCCGTTTTGACAGTCCGCACCCCAAGGATTTCTCAGAGGAGCTCATCACTGTGATCAAGGAGGAGAAGCAGATAGCCAGGCACCTGCATTTGCCGCTGCAAAGCGGCTCAAGCCGCATTCTCTCCCTGATGAACCGCAAATACACCAGTGACCAGTTCCTTGCGCTCATTAATGACCTGCGACTTGCCGTTCCAACCATCACGTTCTCGACCGATGTCATGGTAGGGTTTCCCTCTGAGACCGAAGAAGAATACCAAGAGACGCTTTCCGCCCTCTCTCATATGAAGTGTCTCGAAGCCTTCATGTATTATTACAATCCTAGGGAAGGCACGAAAGCTGTTCAGATGCAGGAACAAATTGACGAGGAAGAAAAGGGCAGGCGGCTCCAGACACTCATTGAATTCCAGCATGCTATTTTTGCCGAGGAGAAGCAGAAGCGGGTCGGCTCCTTGGTAGAGGTCTTGGTAACACAAGTCTCGAAAAACGATCAGAAGAGCATGCTTGGGAAAACCGAACACAACGAGATGGTCGCCTTTCCCTCTACAGCGGAAAAAGGAGAAATTGTAACCGTCAAGCTCACAGCACTCAGCGGGAATACCTATACTGGTGTACAATGTTAGTAAAAGAAGTGAAGGAGTGTCGGTGTGGTAGAGAAAGAAGCAGTATTTTCCAAGAAGTTTGAAATCCTCAAGGCCCTTATCAAAAACTCCCGTTCTACGGTGGTGCTCACCGGAGCCGGCATTTCCACCCTCTCAGGCATTCCTGACTTTCGCAGTTCCAGCGGAGTGTATGCAAACAAATGGAAGACCTATCAAGTGGAAGAAATCCTGAGCATCTCATTTTTCAAGAACAACCCCCAGATATTCTATGAATGGGCGAAAGAGTATTGGTACAACCTTGATGCGTATCAACCCAATACAGTGCATACTGCTTTGGCGACGCTCGAGCAGAAGGGTTATCTGGAAGGCTTGTTCACCCAAAACATCGATATGCTGCATAAGAAAGCGGGAAGCAAGAAGTGTTACGAGGTGCATGGAAGCGCTGAGCATCACCATTGTACGAACTGTAATGCCTATTATCCCTATAAGCACGTCGCCCCCCTCGTGTTGGAAGGTCAGGTACCCCGCTGTACTGAATGCGGTGGAGTGATTAAACCCGACATTGTCTTCTATGGAGAGAATCTTGACGGGTTCACCCTCTCAAGAGCGTATGAGATGTTCAATCATGCCCAGCTCTGCCTGGTGTTGGGTTCCTCGTTAATAGTGCAACCCGCAGCTTCCTTTCCAGCCTATACAGTACACCGAGGTGCACCGCTGGTTATTGTGAACGCCCAGAAAACCAGTTTTGACTCATCTGCAACACTGCGTTTTACCGACCTGCAACAATTCTCTTCAGCCCTTGCTGACTTTCTCACTACCTTGGAGAGCCGAAAGCCACTGGTTTGACTTTCTTTCAGAGAAGATCCGATATTCAAGGAGGGTCAACCCCTCCCTTGATTATTTGCTCGGATATGAGTATAGTTGTCTTACCTCAATGGAGTAATCCAAAGGGGGTGTTTCGGTTTCGACTGGCGGAAGATCAGGCCAGGGGCTGCAAGCGGAGCGCCAACTCCTAAAACTAGCAAAAACATTTAACTGCCAAAAAAGAAGACGAAGTCTCCTTCAACGCAGAATACGCCCTCGCTGCCTAACAGCACGA
>JAAZAT010000185.1 GCA_012514185.1 Spirochaetales bacterium
GTATGCAGCTTGTCGTAGGGGTCCAGTGAAGCAGAAGACGCACAATGCGTACAGGTGATGGTAATGCCTTTGCTTCTGATCGTACCGGCCTTTTTACACTCGGGGCAGAGGTAGAGCACCTGCTCAACGCCTTCGGCTGCGCGTCTTGAGAGATAGGGAACCCGATTTTTCTCCTGCCAATCACGGTAGGAGAATCCAATGTCGGAGAGGAGCTTCACATAGAGTTCTGCTACCGACATCCCGCTGATATGATCGGGCATGATCGGCGGAAGAACCCGCAGCCATACCTTGCCTTTTCGTTTCTTGTCCGCCCATCGGGGTTTCAGCCCGTAGAACCCTTCGAGGTGCATGACAACAATAGGAACTTTGAACATGCGGACCAGCTTGGCGATCGCCTGGTCGAATCCTACCGGTTCGCCGTCCCACGTGCGGGTTCCTTCAGGAAACAGTCCCACGATATCCCCCTGCTTGAGGGCATCCCCGATTGCACGGATTGTGAAGAGATCGCTTCGTCCCTGCTGTTTCGATATCGCTCCAATCCAGCGCTCAAGCATGGGCCTGAGCCCGAACAGCTTGAAGAGGTATGCACCCGCCACCCAGCGGATGTGTACGGGGGAAGCTGAGCTGATGAAGAGGGAATCCATGGTGTGGACGTGGTTGCCGATCACCAGAAACGGAGGCTTCAGCGTACGCAATTGCTCCATGCCAACCGATTCGACACGATTATGTTTGAGAAGATAAGCGCCGTACGTTGGCTGAGCAATCCGTATAAATAATGGCTTTTTAGACACTATTCTCATCTATGTACAAATTCTATATGTTCCGGGAGTGGTTGTCCATCAACAAATGTCTGAAAGGTGTGGATAATCTGTGAAAATGCTATGTTTAGATGCTCCCTCATCAGCTTGAACCCCAGGGGTATAAGACGTGTTTTCTAGTCCTCCCTCCTGTTGGTAGTGTCGTTTGTGTGTTGAAACTTTATCAATTTTTGCTGAAGCATTTCTTTTTTCAAAAAGATAAAGCAAACCAATTAGGTTGTAATTATATGCCTTGTAAGGTAAAGAACAAGAATGACAGTTGCAAGCAAGGTTTCTTTTTTCTTGCAAAGCAGCCGCATTCCTGTTTAATATTAAACATCGAATGCGATGAGGTACGTCGATGCGCAAAAAAAAGGTCACCCTGCAGGATATTGCAGACAAAGTTGGTATTTCTTCCGCCAGTGTTTCCATGATTCTGGCCTCCAAGAGCTTGAATCGCTTCTCCGATGAGACGATCAACTCTGTCTATACGGTCAGTCGTCAAATGGGGTATGAAAGCAAACATGCCAAGCAGGACCGCAAGATCGTCGTCATCGTATGTCCTTCGGTCATCAATCCGTATTTTGCTTCCATCATCCAAGGCATGGAGCAGGAGGCAAAGGTGCGTGGTCTGGAGACTGTTCTCTTTACCACCTACTGGGACATCGACAAGGAGAAGAGAGTCTGTGATTTTGCAAAAGAGCCTTCGGTGGGCGGGGTGATTTTTGCCATGATCCCCCAGCAGCCCGAGCTTGTTCGGGAGTTGAACAAGACCGTTCCGGTTGTTGCAGTCGGGGACAAGCAGAATGATATCGGCCTTGATACGGTGGATGTGAACAATTTCAATGCCGGCACCTTGGTTGCCAATCATCTGCTCTCACTTGGCCATCGGAAAATTGCCTATCTCTCAACCAGTCTCAACAGTGAACACAGCGCCCGTGTCAGGCGTTTCGAAGGATTGAAGGAAGCAATCAAGCAGTTCGGCCCGCCGGCAAGACTCAGTCTCTACACGGCCGAGGTTTCCTCCCTTACCGAGCTCAACACCCTTGATATCGAGCACCAGACAGGGTATGCCCTGGCAAAACGCTGCATGAAGGA
>JAAZAT010000031.1 GCA_012514185.1 Spirochaetales bacterium
AGGTGATGATCGTAGGTGAACCGAAGCGGCTTCTTGAAGCCAGGGCGACGTTGCTCCCGTTGGTAGGCGAACATGCCGACCTGGGATTCAGCGACCCGTTCTTCATGGAAATCACGGCAAAAGGAGTGCAGAAAGCATCGAGTCTGACTACGTTGCTTGCGCTGCTGGGCCATACTGCACAAGATCTCATGGTCATCGGCGACGGCCTCAACGATGTGCCGATGTTCGGCATCGCAGGCCTTGCCGTCGCCATGGACAATGCAAGTGACGAAGTGAAGGCGCATGCCCATACCACCACTGCATCAAACAATGAGGACGGTGCAGCAAAGGCCATAGAACGCCATATTCTTACCCAATAGGGCAAAAACTCTTCATTCACAATACTTTTTGTTGTGGTACAATACCAGTTACATGCATCACGGACCAACCATAAGGAGGGTAATCCATGAAAAAAGTAACTTTGCTGGTAATTGTATTGGTTGTGGCAACCATGCTCTTCGCCCAAGGCGGCAAGGAAGTCGCGGCTGCCGACGGCAGACCGACCATCCGCCTGCTCACGGACGCAACAGGAATCGATGACAAGTCCTTCAACGCAGCTGCGTGGAGAGGCATCGTCGAGTACTATGGCGATACCGTTGAGAATGCTGCCAACCGCGGCAAGCTCTATGATGTAGTGACAGCACAGACTCAGGACATGTACATCCCGAACCTCAGGCAGGCCTCCGATGAAGGCTACGACCTGATCATGGTCACCGGTTTCACCTGGGCTGACGCCCTGAGCGAAGTAGCTCCCCAGTATCCGGACCAGAAGTACACCATCGTAGACGTTGACTGGGTGGGACAGCCGAACGTCTTGGAGTTCATCTACTCTGAGGAGCAGGGCTCCTACCTCGTTGGGTTGGCAGCCGCCCTGCAGGCCAAGGAAGATGGAATCCAGAACCCGAAGTTCGGTTTCATCGGCGGCGTTCCTGGAGCAACCATCACCAAGTTCGAGATGGGCTACGTCCAGGGCATTCGCTCGGTATTCCCCAATGCGCAGATCCTTGACTACTATGCCAACGACTGGGGCAAGCCCGAACTTGCCAAGGCACAGGCGAAGAACTGGTACGATATGGGTGTCTACTGCATCTTCAGCGCAGCCGGCGGAACTGGAAACGGAACCATTGCCCAAGCCAAGGAGTATCGTATGCAGGGCAGGAACGTCTGGGCGATCGGTGTTGACAGCGACCAGTATGCCGATGGCATCTACACCGGTACTAAGAGCGCCGTTCTGACTTCCATGCTCAAGAGGGTGGAAAACTCTTCCTTGATGGTCCTCAAGGCCGTTGCAGATGGATCTTTCACCGGTGGCGTGGTCCAGATGGGCATGGCCGACGATGGCGTTGGCTACTCAACGGCAAACCCCGAACTCAAGGCCAATGTGGTCAAGCAGGTTGATGCAGCAAAGGCTGATGTCATCAGCGGCAAGATCAAACTCTACAAGACATATCGTGAGGCCCTCGCAGCAGGGGCGGCCCCCGCAGGGCTCGCAGCTCTCGACGACTGAGCAACCATAAGCCGGCAGGAGACTGCCGGCTCTCTCCCTGCCCATTGGGTTGAGTGGGCAGAGAGAGAGCTTTGGAATGAGGAGCTGATGGTGGGTGAATACGCAATAGAGATGACAAACATCACCAAAACCTTTCCCGGTGTGGTGGCGAACGATACGGTGACACTGCAGGTGATGCATCAGGAAATCCATGCATTGCTCGGTGAGAACGGTGCAGGAAAGTCGACCTTGATGTCCATCCTGTTCGGGTCGTACAGTGCAGACAGCGGTAGCATCCTGCTTGATGGCAAGCCTGTTGAGATTAAGAATCCCAATGTGGCCACCGCTCTGGGGATAGGAATGGTGCATCAGCACTTCAAACTCGTACAGAACTATACCGTTACCGAGAATATTGTTTTGGGTATGGAGCCGACGAAGGGCAGGTTGCTCGATATGCGAAGCGCCCGCGAGCACGTCGCCCGACTGAGCAGCCAGTACGCCCTGAAAGTCGATCCCGACTCGTTGGTCGAGGACATCACGGTCGGACAGCAACAGCGTGTGGAAATTCTCAAAACACTCTATCGCAATGCGAACATCATTATTTTCGATGAGCCTACCGCCGTCCTGACTCCCCAGGAAATCGATGAGTTGATGGACATTCTCAAGAAACTTCGTACGGAAGGAAAAACCATAGTTTTGATCACCCACAAGCTCAAGGAGATCAAGGAAGTCGCAGACCGCTGCACCGTCCTTCGACGCGGCCGCAGTATCGGGACGGTCGAGGTACAGAATGTCAGTGAGCAGGACCTTGCAGAGATGATGGTGGGCCGGGCGGTGAAGTTTGAGATCGAGAAACCCGAAAAGCAGCCCGGCAGGGTGATGTTGAGCCTGAAAAACATGCAGGTTGCCGATCAGAACGGAACGATGCGGGTCAAGGATGTAAGCCTCGATGTCCACGAAGGTGAAATCGTCGGGATTGCCGGTGTCGACGGCAATGGGCAAAGCGAGCTTTTAGGCGCCATCACCGGTTTGCTGCCGCTTGCCGGCGGTTCGGTGTTGCTTGACGGCAAACCCATTGAAAACCTTTCCATCCGCCAGAGAATCGAAGAGGGGCTTGGGTATATCCCCGAAGATCGACAAAAGTATGGAGTGGTCGGAGAGTTCTCCATAGCCGAGAACACCGCCCTCAAGAACTACTACCGGGATGCGTATCGAAAACGAATGGGCATCCTCGATTATGAAGCAATGAATCAGGAGGCTGAGAACCTCATCAAGCAATTCGACATCCGCAGCGCCGAGGGAGCGAAGACCACAGCGGGAAGCCTGTCGGGGGGAAACCAGCAAAAGGTAATCGTTGCCAGGGAGATCTCCCTCTCGCCCAAGGTCCTGGTGGTTGCGCAGCCCACCCGGGGCTTGGATGTTGGAGCGATTGAGTACATCCGCAAGCGGATCATCGCCGAGCGGGAGAAGGGCAGGGCCATCCTGCTGGTCTCCTTCGAGCTTGATGAGATCATGAATCTCTGCGACCGCATTGCAACCATCAGCAAGGGGCGTATCGTGGCAGTAAACAAACAGGACGAGGTCACCGAATATGACATCGGCTTGATGATGGCCGGGTCGAAGAAGGAGGCGCTTTGATGAAACTCACTCGTCAAAAGCTCATCCAATCGGATGGGGCCGTCTCCGTTCTGGTTGTCGTGTTGGGTTTTCTCGTAGGCACCGTATTGGTCGCCTTGGTGGGAAAGAACCCCTTGAACATGTACAAGGCGCTTTTCCAAGCGTTGAGCGGGTACAATATCGACAACGGACGGATGAATGTCCGGTACATCGCCGAGACGCTCAACTACTCGGTTCCCTTCATTCTCTGCGGACTTTCCATGGGGTTTGCCAAGCGCGTCGGCCTGTTCAACATCGGCGGTGAAGGCCAGTACATCATGGGCATGACCATCGCCCAGGCGATTGCACTGCTTGGACCCCGAATTCCTGTGTTGCATTGGATGCTTGCCATGCTCGGGGCCGTTGTCATCGGTTCGCTGTGGGGAGGCGTGGTAGGTCTTCTGAAGGCAAAGTACGAGGTGAGCGAGGTGGTCTCCACCATCATGCTCAACTATGTTGCCCTGTACCTGAGCCGGATCATCTGTCTGCAACTGCCCGGAGCCACCACCTACAAGACGGCGAACTTTCCCGAGACCGCCTTGATCGGCAATGCATTCTTCCAGCGAATCACCAACAACTCACTGCTGAACAACGGCATTTTCATGATGGCCGGCTCAGTACTGGTCTATTGGTTCATCATGGAGAAGACCAGTCTCGGATATGGGATGAGGGCCACCGGCTTCAATAAGGATGCGGCAAGAGCCAGCGGTATTCCCGTAATCAAATCCATCTCGATATCCATGGCCATCAGCGGTGCGTTCGCAGGCCTAGCCGGCGGTATCGTCGCCCTCGGATCCTTCAAGTACGGGCGGGTGCTTTCAGGGATGGATAACTATGGCTTCGACGGTATAGCCGTCGCACTGGTAGGCAACTGCACCGCCCTGGGCACGACGCTGGCCGGCTTTCTCTTCGGGCTGCTCAAGAACGCACAGGCCTTGATGCAGGGCAAGCAGATTCCCAAGGAAATCACCTTCATCATCCAAGGTCTCATAGTCATCTTCATCGCCCTTCGTTCGGCACTCAAGCTCTATCAGGAGTATCTGGACAAGAAACAGCTGCAGAAGGAGGTAGGAGTAAAATGAGTATGCTATGGGGAATGCTTCCTTCAGTCCTGATGATCGTAGCCCCGATTCTCATCACCGCAATCGGTGGAATGATTTGTGAGAAGGCAGGTGTCGTCAATATTGCTCTCGAAGGCCTGATGGCCATCGGAGCCTGCACGGCAGCCGCAGCCCATGTGTTGATGGAGGCTTCGGGGATGAATCACACCCTCTCCCTCTTTTTAGCCTTGACGATGGGCTTTGTCGTCGGAGGTCTCTTCTCGCTGGTGCACGCATTGGCTGCCATCAACCTGAATGCCGACCAGACCATCAGCGGAACGGGCATCAACCTGCTGGCAAACGGGGTGACCATCTTCGCCAGCCAGATCCTCTTCAGCGCCGACCGTACCCGGGAGTTCCGCATGGGGATGCAGACCGACGCTCTGGGCATCTATCCTACGGCCTATATCGCCGTCGCGGTGGTTGTCCTGTCCTGGTTCATCCTCTACAAGATTCCCTTCGGCGTACACCTCAGAGCCTGCGGAGAGCATCCGGGAGCCGCCGAGAGCGTGGGCATCAATGTCAAGAAGATGCGGTACTTCGCTGTTGTGGCCAGCGGTGTCCTGGCAGGGCTTGCAGGTGGGTGCGTGGTGCTCACCCAAACCATCCAGTACACCTCCAACACCATCAACGGCCGCGGCTTCATCGCCCTTGCAGCAGTTTCCTTCGGACGATGGAAACCGCTCGGGGTCACCGGAGCTGCATTCTTGTTCGGCACCGCCCAGGCGTTTGCCATCATCGCCAACAACATTCCCGCCCTCAGGGTGCTCCCCACCGAGGTATTCAATATCCTTCCCTATGTGGTTACCCTTGCAGCACTCGTTCTGTTCAGCGGCAAGAACTACGCACCCAGCGCTGCTGGAAAGGCGTATGAGAAGGGGGCGAGCTGATGACACCCCATAATCGCGCAGACAAAGCTGACATAGCCCCTGTTGTCCTTGCTCCCGGCGATCCTCTACGTGCCAAGCTGGTGGCTGAGCAGTTCTTGCAGGAAGCCAGCCTTGTCACCGACGTTCGTAATGTGTTGGGCTATACCGGCCTGTTCAAGGGACAGAGAGTGTCGGTGATGGCAACCGGCATGGGCGGGCCTTCGATCGGGATTTACAGTTACGAGCTTTTTACGACCTATGATGTGAAGGCGATCATCCGCATCGGCACCTGTGGAGGTCTGCAGAAACACATCGGGGTCGGGGATTTGGTATACGCCATGACGGCGAGTACCGATTCAGCCTGGGCTCATCAGTACAACCTCAAAGGTACGCTCAGTCCCTGCTGCGACAGTGCATTGCTGTTCAAAGCTGTACAAAAGGCAGAATTGCTCGGCTTTCCCTGCCATGCCGGCATGGTGCTCTCCAGCGACCTGTTCTCATCCTATAACGCATTGGGACAGGAGAGTTGGAAGGCATGGGCCCGAATGGGAGCCCTTGCCCAGGATATGGAAACCTATGCCCTGTATGCAACAGCGGCATGGACGCAGAAACGGGCTCTTTCGATTCTCACTATGACCGACAGCTGTGTCACCGGCGAGGGGTTCGGTCCTGAGATGCGAATCAAGGGCCTCTATCCAATGATTGAAGTTGCCCTGAACGTAGCGTTGGAGGTGTAGCGATGGATTTTCTTTCTGCCATGCAGCATCGATTTGCCTGCAAGCTGTACGACCGTCAGCGGATGCTCGACGACAGTGAAATCCAGAGGATCCTGGAGTACGGCAGGCTTACCCCCACTTCATTCGGACTTGAGTTGTGGTCGTTCCATGTAGTGAAAGGACCGCAGGCGAAAGAGGCCCTGTTTCACGCCTGCTTCGACCAAGAGTCGGTCAGAACCAGTGCAATGACCGTGGCCGTGTTGGTTCGTACATCACCTTTCGCCAATCCTGACGGCGATCTGGTGCACAGCCGCGGCAAGCGGTTTCCCGATCCCGTGCACGTCTTTATCGACGACTATCGGCCCTATTACGATTTTCTCAAGTCGGAGGGCAGGCTGGATTGCTGGCTGAGAAGCCAAGGATATCTGGCCATTGCAAACATGATGACGGGAGCCGCTGCTCTGGGCATCCAAAGCTGTGCAATTGAAGGCTTTGATGAGAAGAAAGTCCTCAGGATTTTGGATGTGAATCCCGAGCAATGGCAAGTCTCATTGCTTGCAACCTTCGGCTACCCGGCAGAGGCAGAGCGGCCGAAGATCCGTGAGAGCCTGGAAAATCTGGTAAGTTTCCACTAGGGCAGATTGGCCAGAGCGCGGTCCACCAAGGACCAGAACCAGGGGATGTCGATGTCCTTGGCAACCAGGACGCCGCCGTCGGAATCGGTGGGTATCTTGGTTGTTTTCCCATACGTTCGTCCCGGATCTGTATCCACCGCAACCCTGCAATGCTCGGTTTCCACCTTTGAAGGATCGATCAGGTATGCAACGCACAAGGGGTCGTGCATCTGCGGTTCTCCCTGCCCGCGCTTGGTATAGTTGGCGGTATAGCTCTCCATGCAGGCGCAGAAGACGGCGGTACTGAGCCCTTGCCTTCGCTGAAAGTCGGCAAGCCGTGTGGGGGACAGGGTGACACGGCGGGTGCAATCCAAGGGAAAGAGCACAAGCTTCGCCCCGGATGAGAAGACCAAGCTCGCAGCTTCAGGATCGGCGAAGGTGTTGAACTCGGCATGTTCGGTCACATTGCCTTGACTGAACGAGCCTCCCATGACCACGATCTGCTTGCAAAGCAAAGCCACTGAAGGATCTTTGCGAAACGCAAGGGCTAAATCGGTCAGCGGACCTACGCTGACGATGCTGAGCTGATGAGGGTTCTTTCGTACCATACGAACAAGTGCTTCAATACCATCTTCCTCTTGGGCATGCTGGAACTTCCTCGGGGCAAACACCGGGCCGTCCAGCCCTGATTTCCCATGGAAATCACCGGCTTGCACCGGATTTCGCACCAACGGCTTGTCGGCTCCCTTGTAGACCGGACACTTCACCCCTGCCGTTTCCAAAATATTGAGTGTGTTCTCAAGGGTATTGTCCAGCCCCACATTGCCTGCAGTTGCAATGACCGCCTCAATGCTGATCTCGTCCAATCCTGCAGCAAGAAACAAGGCTACTGCATCGTCCAATCCTGTATCGACATCCAAGATAATTCGTTCCATCTAATTCCTCTTTGGCAACATGATATGCAAGGCGACAGCCACGATGGTGGCGATGACTACCGGCGATTGTCCGAATATGGTCTGAAACCAGGCGGGAAAGGTTGAGAGAGCGGCCGACGAGTCTGCAATCCCGATACCCAAAGCCGCCGAGAGACCGACGATGGATGTATTTCGATAGTTCATCTCTTCCGATACTACCAGCTTCATCCCGGTCATGGCAATCGAGGCAAACACGCTGATCGTCGCCCCTCCCAACACACTCTGGGGAATGGTGGTGAGCAGGGCGGAGAACTTGGGCACCAAGCCGGCTATGATCAAAATGCATGCAGAGAGGGAGAGGGTAAAGCGGTTGATCACCTTCGTGGTGGTCACAATACCGACGTTCTGGCTGTACGTGGCGGTGGGAAGACCACCGATAAAGGTTCCCAGTACGTTGGAAAAGCCATAACCGACGATACCCCGTTTCAACTCGTTGTCCGTCGGCTCGCGGTCCATCGAGCCGACGGTGGTGGCGGTGAAATCGCCGATTGCCTGGATTGCGTTGATGGCAAACAGGATGCCCAGCGAGAAACAGGCAGCCACTTCGAAGTTGAGACCGAAATGCATGAGCTTGGGTGCCTGAAAGAGATGCGCACTACCGACCGGACTGAAGTCGACAATTCCCAAACACAAGGAGATGATATAACCGACGGCAATACCTATGAGAATGGAGGCTAGCTTGAAAATCCCCTTGCCCATATGGTTGAGGATGGTGACGATGGTAAGGGTGAGAAAGGCGAGCAGCCAGTTCAGGGCCGACCCGTAGGAGGGATTGCCCGCCCCTCCGGCCATGTAGTTGATTGCGGTGGGATAGAGCGAGAGGCCGATGGTGAATACCACCGTGCCGGTGATCAGGGGAGGGAAGAGAGGACGCAGTCGTTTTACGTTGAGCCCGACCAATACGGCAACCAAGCCTCCAACCAGCTGTGAGCCAAAAATGGTTGCCATGTCGTAGCCTGCCGCGATGGCCTGCATGCTGGGCAGGTAGGCGAAGCTGACACCAAGCATGACCGGAAGCCCCGATCCGAACAGCCCGATCGGAAAAAGCTGGAGGAAGGTTGATAAGGATGCGATGACCAGCGCCCCCTGCACCAAAATAATGGAGTCCAAGCTGGAAAGGTTCGCTGTCCTGCTTAGGATGAGGGCGGGAGTGACGCAGCCGACAATCATGGCGACCACGTGCTGGATCGCCAACGGAAGAGCTTCCCGCAGCGGTGGCCTTCCATCCAGTTCGAAAATGCTTGCTTGCTTCATGATCCGATGGTAGCACAATTGCAGCAGGCGATACAAAAAAATATGCTACTATAGGCGGTATGAGAATCATACAAATTGCAGTGGGGCCGAACCAGGTCCCTCTTACCGGGTACTTGCAGGATATCACCAGCGACGGGGGGATTCACAACATCAGGCCGTCGGTTGTCATTTGCCCCGGAGGGGCTTATCGATTCCGCTCCGAACGCGAGCGCGACCCTGTTGCCCTTCACTTCTTGAACATGAGCTACAACGTCTTCATCCTGGACTACTCGGTGCAAGAGAAGGCAAAGGACCTCAACCCGCTGCTTGAAGCCAGTGATGCCTTGATCAAGATTCGGGAACATGCGCTGTCATGGATGTGCGACCCGACGCGCATCGCCATCCTCGGCTTCAGTGCAGGAGGGCATCTGGCAGCCTCCTTGGCTGTGCTTCACAATCATGAGGTGCTCAGCTCCAGGCAAAATATCAAGGACGAGAACAACCGGCCCGATGCGGCTGTGCTTTGCTATCCGGTGATCACCAGCGGCCAGTACGCCCACCGGGAGAGCATCGGCTGGGTCAGCGGCGGTGATGCAAAGCTCAAGGACCTGATGAGTCTGGAGCATCAGGTGAATTCCAAGGCAAGTCCGACTTTCATCTGGCATACCGTCACCGATGCCTCGGTCCCGGTGGAGAACAGCATATTGCTCGCTCTTTCGTTGAGGCGCGAGCAGGTGCCGTTCGAGCTGCATCTCTTTGAGAGTGGAAACCATGGGCTGTCCATGTGCACCGAGGAGGTCGGAACCCCCCATACCCTTTGCAGGCAATGGGTCGGTCTTGCCTCCACCTGGCTGAACAGCCGGTTTCATCACACCCTATAGGGTTGCAAGCATCCCCTCAGCCGACCTGATCCCGCTTGCCCATGCCCCGGTGATGCCGCGGCTGGTGCCGGCTCCATCCCCTGCAAACCAGATATCCTCGGTGACACGGAAGTTCTCGTCGAGGTAGGCTGGTTTGTTTGCGTACAGCTTGATCTCCGGATAATACATGATGGTGGAGGGATGCAGCACCCCGGGCACGATTGTATCGAGGTTCTTCATCGCCCTCCAGATGGCCCGGAGGATTTTTGCAGGAATCGCCAGGGAGATGTCGCCGGGGCAGCACGTCCTGAGCGTCGGTTCAAAATCATAGAGGTCGTCGCTGAAACTCGCTTCCTTGCTGCGTGAGCCGAGGCGGAAGTCTCCAACCCGCTGCATGAGCGGCTGGCCGCCGCCCATGAGGGCCGCTTGCAATCCCAAATTCTCTGCAAATGCCTGGCCGCTTGCCAAAGGGGCTGTGAACCGTACCGTCTTGAGGATGGCAAAGTTGACCAAGCCGTTGTCATGACGCGAATCGGGGGCGAAAGCATGACCGTTGACCGAGTACCACTGGTCTCCCCGGTTGGTTGCATACCGCTCGCGCACCACATGGGCGTTGCCGCTGTTTGTACAGAAGGTTCGTACCTTCTCAGGGAAGTAGAATTTCGGGTCATAATAGTCGCGTACGATCGGATAGCGCTCGATTCTCGTTTCCACCCTCAGTCCGATGTCCACGATATTGTCGATGAAGGGTATTGAAAGTGAGCGCATCAGATCCTGTAAAAAATGAAAACCCTTTCTGCCGGGGGCGACCAGAAGTTTCTTATAGCCTATTTCCCGTTTCTCGGTGACGATGAAACGCTCTTCAGCATTCACGCTCTCCATAGCCTCCCCGAGTGAGAGCTGCACCCCGGCATCGGCTAGTCTTGCCAAAAGTTCCTTGATCAGAAGCAGGCCGCCGTCGGTTCCCAAATGGGTCTGTTTGATCTCCAAGAGGGTGCAGCCGAGGCGCTCGGCGCGCTTCTGGTACATTTCGATATTCGATTTTTCCAGAAACGAAGGCTTGAGGAAGTCGATGACCTCACCCAGATAGTGTTTTGCAGCCTCTTCGGTCCAATATTCGACGGGAAAGCCGATCGGGTAGGTGAAGTTCATTTTGCAGTCATTGCGCATACCGCCGGTGGAAACCTTTTCGCGGTCGATCATCAGGATTTTCAAATCCGGTCGTTTCTTGATGAGTGTGAAGGCGGTACCCATGCCCGCAGGTCCGCTTCCTACAATGACAACATCGTACATGTCCATGAAGAGCCTCCCAGGTGTAATAGGAAAGGTTCTCCCTTTCCAACCAATTATCCCTATTGTCGGGTGTTTGGTAAACCCCTTGTCGGGGTGACCGGCCTTGCACAGAGCATGTATTTCTGGTATTACACCAAAGTAGGAATGGTTGTTGTGAGGTGATAATGTACATAAGTGCCAAGGAAGCAGCAAAAAAGTGGGGTATCTCCGAACGGAGGGTACGCATTCTCTGTTCCGAGGGAAGGGTCGACGGGGTGCTCAGGACTTCTTGGGCTTGGAATATTCCCTCCGATGCCCCAAAACCCGGTGACGGCAGGCACCTCAGGCACATGAAAAATCATGACTTGAGAATCGGGGGCATGGATTTCTCCCGGCTTGAAGCCGAGACCCAAGGCCTGAAAAAGATTGTCGACCGCCAGCAATTCATTCGTTCCTACCAGAGCCTGGTGACCCGGTATGTACTCACCGCCTTTGCAAGCGATGATATAGTCGTGGATGCCCAGGACTTGGCTGTGCTGTACAACCGCTGCTTCGTTCCTTCCCTGCCGTTTGAGATCCAGCTGCTTGCCCTCAATGCCCGCTCGATTCTGGTGCGAATGCTGTATCAGTACGGCTTGGGTCCGGTTGAAGGCAAAAGCCGGCCTCAGATGTGTGAGCAGCGATTGAAAGACCTGTATCAGATGATGTGCCAAGGAATCGAGGATGAGGGACCGGTCGCCTATCTCGATGCGGACAAGGGACAACACATGGAAACACTCTTTGTCCAGTACGACCGCGATTGGGCCCATCTGCATCCGGTGGTACGTTCGCTTTTCCTCTACGGAGAGCTCTTGCGGATCAAGCCGTTCGGTAGATTCGACGCTCTGCTCTCCGCCCTGGCTTTCGCCCAGGAGTTGATCAGCTCGGGCTTGCCTCCGAGTCTTTTCGACGCCGAGCATGTCGATGAGTTCAAGGCTGCCATGATTTTGACCAGAAGTCGCGGCAACTACCAGAATGCACTGAGGATGCTCGAACAGATGCTCGTTCTTGAGTGCTCTAGACTTGGGAGCAGGGAGTAATTCTCATGATGGTGTTCTCCAATGCAACGGTGGTCGATGGCAGTGCATCCACACCCTTTAGGGCGGATGTGGTGATCGAGGGCGACCGGATTGCTTCCCTGCTGCCCCCGTTGAGCATCGACGATGCCTCATGCATCGACTGCAGCAACCTTGTGCTTTGCCCCGGGTTTGTGGACATCCATGGTCACAGCGATTTGGAAGTGCTTCGCAGCCCATCCATGAGACCCAAGATCGGGCAGGGGATTACCACCGAGGTAGCCGGAAACTGCGGTATCGGGGTTTTTCCCGCTGAAGCAGGCAGTCCTGCTCTTGCCGAACTCACAACCGATGTGCTGGGCCGCTATCCCGATGTCGGTTGGCCCTCGTTTTCCTCCTACCTCACAGCGATCAGACAGCGGGGAAGCGGTACCAATATGGCCTTTCTGCAGGCTCATAGCACGCTCAGAAGCCATGCCATGGAGGGTAAGGCGAATCGTACAGCCACTGAAGAGGAGATTCAGCGTATGTGCCTGTACCTTCAGCAGAGCCTCGAGGAGGGGTGCATCGGGCTTTCCAGCGGACTGTACTATGCTCCCTGCATCTTTGCCGACACCAAGGAGCTGTTGGCATTATTGTCGGTGGTGAAGTCTTTTGATCGACTCTTTTGCGTACACATGCGCTGTGAAGGATCGGAGATCCTGTCCAGCATTCAGGAAGTGCTCAACCTTGCCCGCCAAAGCGGGGTGAAGCTTCAGATCAGCCACTTGAAAGTCATCGGGAAGAAGAATCAGAACCTGGTTCCTCACATGCTTTCCCTGATCGAAGAGGCGAGGGTGGAGGGCGTGGATGTCATGTTCGACCAATATCCCTACGAGTACGGCTCTACCAGTCTTTTCAGCCTGCTTCCTCCTCCCTACCTCAAGCTCAGCAGGTCGGAATTGCAACAAGAGCTGGGAAGCAAAACCGAGCGAAACACGATCAAGGCCATGATGGAGGAGGGCAGGGGCTGGGACAGCATTGCAGAGCTTTGCGGCTGGGAAGAGATCAAGGTGCTGGTATTGCAAAGCAATCCCCGCTATGAGGGCATGACCATGGCCGAGATTGCTGCTATGCGTAATCAGGATCCGTATGAAGCCTTCTTTGACTTGCTTGCCGAGGAAGGGGGATCGGCTTTGATGACCGATGTGACCCAAAGCCAGGACTCGATCAAGTGCATTCTCTCCCATCCCTTGATGTGCTTTGGAACCGACGCCCTCTATGCAGGCAAAAGGACCCACCCCAGAAGCCACCAAGCCGCCCTGCATCTGCTTGACCGGTATTGGAAGCAGGAAGCTGTTCTCAGCCTCGAGCTGTTGATAGCAAAAATGACAAGTTGCTCAGCCAAGCGCCTTGGACTGTCCGACCGAGGTCTGATCGCCAAGGGCTATCAAGCCGATTTGGTGCTTTTCGATCCGATTGCACTTAAGGATTGCTCGGATGAGCGTCACCCTGACGCTCCGTCAATCGGGCTTCGCCTGGTTATGGTGAACGGAACGATTGCTTTCCAGGATGGGAGGTACACCGACAGCCAGAGCGGTTCGGTGTTGCTCGCTAAGCCTGTTCGTACCGATTGAGGAAGCGTTTGGTTCTGGGATTGGTTGGGTTGTTGAAGAGCGCATCCGGACTTCCTTCCTCTACAATGAGACCGTCATCCATGAAGATGACGCGATCCGATATATCCCTGGCAAACGACATCTCGTGGGTGACGACGATCATGGTCATTTTCTCCTTGGCCAAATCCTTGATGACCTTCAATATCTCGCCCGTCAGCTCAGGGTCGAGTGCACTGGTCGGCTCATCAAAACAGAGCACATCGGGATTGAGGGCGAGGGCGCGGGCTATGCTCACCCGTTGCTGCTGGCCGCCTGAGAGCTGGCAGGGATAGGCTTTTTCCTTCTCTTCCAACCCCATCTTTGCAAGAAGCATACGTGCCGTCTGTACTGCTTCCTCCTTGCTGCGGCCGAGTACGTGCATCTGTGCTTCGGTGATGTTGCGCAGTACGCTCATATGGGGAAACAGATTGAAGTTTTGGAAAACCAAGCCCAGGTTGAGGCGCACCGCCTTGAGCGTCTGCTTGTCGGCATAGACCACTTTGCCCTCGTCATTCGTACTGACCATGGTCTTGGAGCATACTTCGATCTTCCCTCCATCGATGGGTTCAAGCTGGGTGAGGCAGCGCAGCAACGTGCTTTTTCCGCTGCCCGAAGGGCCGATGATGGAAAGGACTTCTCCCTTGTTGAGAGTGAAGGAGATGCCCTTGAGTACTCCCAGACCGTCGAACTCTTTCTTCAGGTTTGCGACCGATATGATTTCCATCCTGATCTCCTAGTGGTAGTAGTTGAGCTTCTTCTCAAGCAAATCGAAGGAGC
>JAAZAT010000135.1 GCA_012514185.1 Spirochaetales bacterium
ATCGTGGTCTTTGCCTTCATACTCTTCAGGGTGCGTTTGTTTCGCAGGATTGTCCTGCAGGCACACAAGAAATTCTACAGTTATCTACTGCTCATCGCCTACTTCGCCGGCATAGGGATTCTGGGTACCTATACCGGCATCCCCGTGCAGGGAGCGCTTGCAAACTCCCGTATCGTAGGGGTGTTTGTCGGCGGCCTCATCGGAGGCCCTGTGGTCGGGGTAGCCTCCGCATTGCTTGCGGGCATCCATCGGTGGGCCATCGATATCGGAGGGTTCACTTCTTTGGCTTGCATGCTCTCCACCATCGTCGAAGGGTGTCTTGCCGCCTTGTTGCACCGTGCTTTTATTACATCCAAGGATAAGTGGCTTTTCGGTATAGCTGGCGGGGCCTTTGCAGAAGTGCTGCAAATGATCATCATTCTCCTGGTGGCAAAACCCTATGCTCAGGCAGTGCAGCTGGTGTCACTTATCGGCATCCCCATGATAGCAGGCAACGCCCTGGGCATCGGCATGTTCATCGCCATCAGTGAAACCCTTCTGCGGGAAGAGGAGAAGATAGCTGCCCGGCAGTCCCAAAAAGTTCTGGAAATTGCCGGTACCACCTTGCCCTTCTTCCGCATGGGCTACAATGAAGAGCAGGCCCTGAAGACTGCACAGGTCATCAAGGCCGAACTCTCCATCGCCGCCGTTGCTTTCACCGACCGGGAAAAGATACTTGCACATGTCGGAATTGCACAAGACCACCATAAGCCCGGCATGCCGATCCAGACCGAGATGACCCGCAAGGCCATCGTCGAAGGGACGGTGCAGGTGGCGCACTCAAGAGGAGACATCGAATGCTCCCGATCCGACTGTCCCCTCAAGTCGGCGGTCATCGTACCCTTGCTCAACTCCGGTACTCCCATCGGAGCGTTGAAACTTTACCGGGAACGGGATAATGCGATCAGCGAGGTTGATATCGAGGTTGCAAAGGGATTGGCAGGTCTTCTCTCGTTGCAGATCGAGCTGAGTCAGCTCGACAAGCGTGAGCAACTTTTAAGCAAGGCGCGTCTGAGGGCCTTGCAAAGCCAGATCAATCCGCATTTCCTGTTCAACGCCATGAATACCATCTCATCACTGATCAGTGAGGACCAGGAGAAAGCTAAAGAGTTGCTGCTGAATCTCAGCGACTATTACCGAAGCCGCTTGCAGCTTGCCAAGGATTTCATCACCTTGGAATCTGAGTTTGAGAACATCAACGCCTACATGGCGATTGAGCAAGCACGCTTTGGGGACAAGATTGCAGTGCAGTATGAGATAGAGGGCGATACCTCCTTTCTCATCCCCCCGCTCATTCTCCAACCCTTGGTGGAGAACGCTGTGAAGCATGGCTTGCAGAAAAGCCTGCTCCCTGGTTGTGTGGTTATAACTGCAAGGATCAGCGATACTGGAGCCTCCATCTGCATATCCGACAACGGGGTGGGGATGGATGAAGTTCTGCTTGCAAATATTTTCGGGGAGTCGCACGGTCTGGACAACGTGCATCAACGACTCATCAATCTGTATGGAAGTGAGTATGGTTTGAAGATTGAATCCAAGGTCGGGGAGGGGACGAAGGTATGGTTGAAAATTCCACACAACACCGAGTCCTTATAGCAGATGATGAGGCTCCAGCCAGGCGTGAGCTTAAGCGGTTGCTCTGTGCAGATCCCTCATTGCTTGTCATCGGAGAGGCGGAGAACGGCTTGGATGCATTCACCCAGACGATGGTTCTTCGACCTGACATCGTCTTTCTTGATATCCAGATGCCGGCAATGAGCGGCATCGAGACGGTTGAGAAGCTGCTTGCCAATCATAACCACCCCTCATCGTGTTTGTCACCGCCTATGATGCTTATGCAGTGAAAGCCTTTGAACTGCACGCCATCGATTACATCCTCAAGCCGGTTCGCAAGGAGCGGCTGGATATGGTTCTGAAGCGAATTCATATGCAGCTCGAGGCTACGCATCCCCAACAGGGCCAGGAGCGTCTGCTTCGTCTTATTTCCTCCCTGCAGGAGGGCGGTCAACCAAATCCAGCTTGCCGAATCGCCCTCTACCAAGGGGATAAGATCATCCCGATCCGCATCGATGAGATCATCTATGCAGAATCCTGTGGTCGCTGTTGCAAGGTTATGACCAAGGCCGGGTACTTTCCTACTGCATACAGCATGCATGAACTGCAGGAAATCCTTCCCTCCTCACGGTTTTTCCTCTGTCATCGTTCGTACTTGGTGAACCTGGACTGCATTGAGTCGGTTGAGCTGTGGGTGAACTCCACCTATCGTCTGAAGATGACCAATTGTGACACCTTGGTTCCGGTCAGCAGGAACAGCACTGCTGCCTTGAAACAGTTTTTACACCTCGCATGACCCATGTGACGTTCCTTTTCTTTCCATTCATGTACAAGATTTGACATCTCATGCAGATGTCCATACTCCGTTTGGAAAGTTCTGCTACAGTGCTTCCGAAATCTGTAAAGCAGGGGGTATCCCTGCGCATCCACAGATAAGGAGGAATCATGGCTAGTTTCTTGCTGTCATTGGTATTGTTGGTGGTAGGGTATTTCACCTACGGCGTTGTGGTGGAGCGCGTGTTCGGTATTGACACCAAGCGCATCACCCCGGCGGTTGCACTTGAAGATGGTGTCGACTATGTCCCCATGACGTGGGGAAAGATCTTTCTGATCCAGTTCTTGAACATTGCAGGCTTGGGACCGATCTTCGGGGCGGTCATGGGAGCGCTGTTCGGACCTGCCGCCTTCCTCTGGATTGTTCTGGGAACAATCTTTGCAGGCGGGGTGCATGACTACCTTTCCGGTATGATGAGCATGCGGCACGACGGAAAGAGCATTCCTGAGGTAGTGGGAATGTATCTCGGCAACGGCATGCGCCAGGTCATGCGTGTTTTCTCGGTTGTTCTGTTGATTCTGGTTGGAACGGTATTCATGGCAGGCCCTGCAGGGTTGCTGGCAAACCTCGGGTTCAGCGGTATTTTTGCCAACAAGTTCTTCTGGGTGG
>JAAZAT010000058.1 GCA_012514185.1 Spirochaetales bacterium
CAAGAGTCCCGACCATCGTCCCCAGATGGCGACCATCAGGCCGCGGTCCACCAAGAAACCAATGCGTGATAGCAGTCGTGTCGGTACGATTGTGCATATTCCTCCATCTCCTGCTTGGAAGAACGAACAGGTCGATGTCCTTGGCCTGAGAAGCCTGGAAGGGCAAAGTGCAAGCATTGAAGAGGCTGAGATAGTAGTGAGCGGAGGAAAAGGCCTGAAGAAACGGGACAACTTCGCTTTGATCGAGAGCCTTGCAAAAGCGTTTGGAGGAGAGGTAGGGGCGAGCCGGGATGCGGTGGACCGAGGGTGGGCGGCCTATCCCCACCAGGTCGGGCTCTCAGGCAAGACCATATCGCCCCGGCTCTATGTTGCGGCAGGAATTTCCGGGGCCATCCAGCACCTTGCAGGCATCAAGACTGCGAAGTGCATCGTAGCGATAAACCAGGATGAGCACGCCAACATTCTCGACCTTGCAGATTTTGCCCTGGTCGGGGATTTGTTCACCATCCTGCCGGAAATCCAAAGGCGGCTGGAAGCAAGGAGGCAGGCATGAATGCTGCATATGGGATCGTCACCAAAGAGATAGCGGGGGAGCTTGAGGCCATCGTCGGCAAAGCCAATCTTCTGACCGACCTTGAACGCATCGAGAACTACAGCCACGACGAAACTTCCAAGGAGGAGTACGCCCGCAACCCCGAGGTGGTACTCACCCCGGTTTCTGCTCAGCAGATTGCTGCCGTTATGAGAGTTGCCACCCGTGAACGTATTCCCGTAACTCCCCGTGGGGCGGGTTCGGGCCTCTCCGGTGGTGCCATCCCCGTCTTCGGGGGCATCGTACTGTCGGTGGAGAAGATGAACAAGGTCTTGGAAATCGATGAAGCGAATCTGACGGTTACCGCCCAGGCGGGCATTGTCACCAATGAGTTGAACGAGCAGCTCAAAAGCCGGGGCCTCTTTTTCGCAGGCTATCCGATGAGTCTTGAAACCTGTTTTCTGGGAGGCAACATCGCAGAGAATGCCGGTGGCGGCAAGGCGGTCAAGTACGGGGTCACCGGACGCTACATCCTGGGCATGGAAGTGGTCACGCCGCAGGGAGACATTGTCGAGCTGGGTGGAAAGGTCACCAAGGATGTCAGCGGGTATGACTTGAAGCAGCTGTATATCGGCAGCGAAGGCACCTTGGGCATCATAACCAAGGCGACGATCAAACTGCTGGGACTTCCCAAGGTCGCCTCCGATTTGTTGGTTCCGTTTGCCACAGCCCAACAGGCGATTGCCGTGGTTCCCCTGATCATGAAGCAGGGCATCATCCCCACCAGCATTGAGTTCATGGACCGAAGTTCCATCGAGATGTCCTGTTCGTACTTGAATGAGAGCCTGCCTCTTGAAGGGGTGGGGGCGATGCTGCTGATCGAGATAGACGGAACGGATGAACAGACGGTCGAGCGCGAGTTGATCCAGGTAGGGGATTTGTGCAGCGAGCAGGGTGCGATGGAGGTCTACATCGCCGAGGACGCCACCACCCGCGAGCGCATCTGGTCGGTGCGGCGCAACATAGCCGAGGCGATCAAGGTGTACAGTCCGGTTCAAAGCCTGGAGGTTGTGGTGGTTCCCATCGCCTCGATTCCGCTCGTGCTGCCCAAACTTGAAGCGCTGAAAGAGAAGTATCAGGTAAGGATTCCTTGCTACGGCCATGCCGGTGATGGAAACCTTCATGCGACCATCGTCAAGGATCCTGAGATGAGCCTTGAGGATTGGAAGGTGCTGGAGCCGAAGCTTCTCTCTGAACTGTATGCTTTCATAACCGGTGAGCTGGGAGGAAAGATCAGCGGCGAGCACGGCATAGGTCTCAAGCGAAAAGGGTATTTGAAGGAGGTGACAGCGCCGGAGGAGTACCGGCTTTTCAAGGCCTTGAAAGCAGCCTTCGATCCCCTGTACATTATGAATCCCGGCAAGATTCTCGACTGAGGAGCGTACATGGCAAAGCAACCCAAACCGCACGGCAAGGCCGAAGCGACCAAGCAGCTCATTTTTGAGAGTGCGTTGACGCTCTTCAAGAAAAAGGGCTTCGACCAGGTCTCCATCAAGGAGATCACCGACTTTGCAGGTACGGCCAAGGGGAGCTTTTACAACTATTTCAACACCAAAAGCGACATCATCGTCGAGGAGTTCTGGGCCATCGACGCCTACTATCGCAGTATTGAGGAGGAGGTGCTCAAGCAGGCTTCAGCTGCCGACAGGCTGCTGAGGTTCACCGAGTTGCAGTTGACGTATGTCCGCGATGCGATTGGTTGTGAGACGCTGAAGGTCCTGTATGCAAACCAAGTCCTCAAGGAGGGCTCGGACAAGGTCATCACCGACCAAAGCCGGTTCTGGTATACCTTCATCCGATCGATCATCGAGGAAGGCCAGCAGAAAGGCTTGTTCAAGCGAGAAAAATCGAGTGCGGAGTATGCAAACTTCTTCAACCGTGCAATCCGCGGTCTCTTCCTCGATTGGAATATCAGCTCGGCTTCCTTTGATCTCGTGGAGGCCGGGCTTGCGTACTGTAATTTCCTATTAATTCCTGCGTTACTGCAACCCTAATCCCTCTTGTACCAGGTGGGAGAGTACCTCCATGCCCTTCTTGGTGGGGTGGAGGTTGTCTGCAAGCATCCCGTCGCCTTCTGATATCGGATAGGCTGCCAGATCAATGAGGTGGGCTCCGCTGTGCTTGCCTACGATGGCTCGGATTGCAGCTGCCAACTCGAGCTGGGTCCAGTTGTGGATGTTCACCTGGTTCAATGCCCTGTCGGTACGCTGCAAGGGGGTGCAGAAGTAGAGCTTGCTGGCGCGATGGTGTTCAAGCATGGTTGTTACCAGTTCCTCATACGCTTGGATGAATACCTCTTTGGTGACCGGCAGGTCGGCCTGTCCCCAGTCATTGGTCCCCCCGAAGACGATGATCAGGTCGCCGGAAAGCCTGGCTTGCCGTTTCTCATCCAGAAACGAGGACGTGATGGGTCTGAGCCCGGTCCTGCTGATACGGCTGCCCGAGTATGATTCATTCATGATCAAGTCCAGGTGGCACCGCTTTGCCAAGAGGTGCCACCATGTTTGCTCGACCTTGGTTACATCCACGCCTTCCTTGGGGTAGAAGAGTTCGTTTTCAGCAGGGACGAAACCTGCAAAGGTTGATATGGAATCACCGAGGATGGAGAAGGTTGTGTGTGTCATGGAGGCAGTGTACCGCAGTGCTTTTCTTCGCTCAAGTGTCTATGGTATGCTCGCAGCGGAGGCTTGGCATGGATACGAAGATTTCGCTGGTGCAAAGAGGAGCCCTGAGCAAGGTCGGTTCGACGTTTGTGGAGGCCTTCGGACATTCGAAGGCATTGTTGATCGCCGATGGAAACACCCTGCGCGTTGGAGGCTTTGCCACCGCCCGGTCCTTGGAGAAGGCCGGCATCGAGGTTCGTCAGTTCGTCTTTCCCGCTCATCCACAGCCCTATGCCGATGAGCACTCCATCGCCCAGGTGCGCCTGAGCTTGGAAATGGACAACAGCATTGCCGTAGTCCTTGGTTCGGGGACGCTCAACGATATCACCAAGCGCGCCAGCTCCGAGCTCGATCGCCCCTACATGGTTGTCGCCACCGCTCCGTCGGTGGATGGGTACACCTCCTACGGCGCCGCCGTCTCCATCAAGGGGTTCAAGCAGACTCTCAGTTGTGCCGCTCCCTTGGTGGTCCTTGCCGATACCGATATCCTCTGTGAAGCCCCCGCCGAGATGATAGCGAGCGGGTACGGCGATTGTATGGCAAAATTTACGGCCGGAATGGATTGGATCCTGGCAGACCTGTTGGGTGTGCAGGCCATCCGGTCCGATGTCTGGGACATGGTTCAAAAGCCTCTTCGTTTGGTGTATGAGCACCACCGTGGTATCGCAAACAGGCAGCGTGAAGGGATCGGTCTGCTTTTCGACGCCCTTTCGGCCAGCGGTTTTGCCATGCAGATCATGCACGACTCACGTCCGGCAAGCGGTGCCGAGCACCTGATCAGCCACATATGGGAAATGGAACACTTGAGCAAGGATGGTCTTTTGGTGAGTCATGGTTTCAAGGTTGCCGTGGGTACGATGGCCATCGTCCACCTTTATGAAGAGCTTGCCTCGCTGGATATTTCTGAGTGTTACGGCAAGACCAGCCAAAGTTGGGAGGAGCGGAAACGGGCAATTCTCTCCTTCTTTCCCAACCAAGCGGTTGCCGAGGAAGCCTTGGCTGTTTCCAAGGCAAAGTTCTTGGAGGGGGAGGCCTTGCTCTCAAGGCGAAAAGCGCTGATAGAGTTGCTTCCGATCCTGAAAGAGCGCATAGCCGGACAGCTGCCTCCTTCCAAGGAGCTCAGGGCCTCCCTTGTCGAGGTTGGCTGTCCTGTTCATCCCAGTCAGATCAATGCAACGCTCGAGGATTTGAAGCGGGCTGTGACCGGAGCCCAGATGATTCGCAACCGCTATACCGTGCTCGACCTCTACTACGAGCTGGGGTTGTTCGATCGTGCGCTACAGAGCTTGGAGGCTCTCAGCGGAAGAGCAGGGTGATGCTTTTCTTGAGTTCTGTTTCCACAGACTCAATGTCGAGATGCTGTACGGCAGGGCTGAAGGGCTCAAACGAGAAGATTCCCCGGTAGCCGCTGTTGACCAAGGTTTGCGCTTGCTCCCTGGTGGCAAGCAGATCGTCCTCCAAGAAGAGAGTCCTGTCGGCATCGGTCGGCTCGGTATGTCGCAAGCCTGCTGCAACCGAAGAGAGGTGCACAAGGCCGGTCATGGAGGCAAAATACTCTTGTTCGTCGGCAAGATGGTGATGGAAGGTGTCATGCACCAGGCGGTACCATCGCTCATATCCGCTTGCCTCGATGGCCTTGAGTGCTTCGGCTTTGGTTCTGAGCGAACTGGCTCTGAAGCCCAGCGGTTCCACATAGCCGTACAGTCCGTACTCCTCGAACAAGGGTCCATACTGAAAGAGCGCCTGGGTGGTACGCTCAAGCCAAGCGGCTCGGTCGGCATTCCGTTCGATGCCGTTGACCGGGCAGAGCACAATTGCATCAGCTCGGATGCTTTTTGCATAGTCCAGCAAGCTTCTGAGCTCTTCCTTTTTGGCCTCTGTATACTCATTGAACCGTTGGAGAGCGTTGATGGCGGCCACCTTAAGGCGGTGTTTGGCAAGCAGGTCGCGTACCTCTTCCGGATTCTTCCCCTCAAACGGGTGTTGGTTTTTCAAATCATTTCTCAGTTCAATAATTGAACAGCCACATCGCTGTGCAAGGGAGAAGAAGTCGAAAAGGGGCAGTGAAGGTGCAATAATCCTGTTTATGCCAATTTGCATCGGTACAATCCTCCTGTGCCTCATACTACCACCCAAAATCCCCCTGTCAAGCAAACGATGCTGGTGTTTGCAGGACAGCGGTGCTAGACTTGCCCTAGCAAAGGGGATGAAAATTGATGAAATGGCCGCTGGTCGGGGTGAAGATGCCCAGAGTGCGAACGTTGGATGCCTTGGATGCCTTCTTGTCAAAGGTTCAAGCCCAAGGCTTCGATGCCGTTGAGATGTCGCTTGAAATGTTTCCTTTTATCCTGGACGGACAGATATGCAAAGTCTGGGTGGATGCGGTTGAGGCGGTGCTTGGCCGCCACCCTCTCCTCTATTCGGCTCATATCGGGCGTGGCTTGGACTTGCGCAATATCGACGACCATGAACTGCATGCCTCGGTCCTGCGCTCCTCCCTTCAGGTGTGCCATGCCCTGCATATCGATATTCTCGTGTTGCATTATGAGATCAAGACCAACAACCTGAAGGCGGAACGGCAGTTTCTCGATGCCCATCGGTGGGCGGCGGATCTAGGCGGGCAGCTTGGGATTACCTTGGCGGTGGAGAACATCGAGGTGGAACTGGTGGAGCCGGTTGTAGGGTTGATGGACCAAATCAAGCATCCCAACTTGAAGCTCAATCTCGATACCGGTCATGCATACCTGGCTGCAAAACGCTTTCATTTTGATTTTCTCGATGCGGTGAAGCAGATGGCCCCCCATCTCTGCCACATGCATCTCAATGACAATACCGGGCGCTTTGAGGAGCTGAGGATCACCGACCGACTTGCCTACGACTGTCTGTCGATGTCCCATCGAAGGGAGTTCGGTCGGGGTGACATTCATATTCCTCCCTTCTTCGGCAGCGTCCCCTTCGATGAGGTGTTTTCCTCTCTCCAATCGTATCAAGGCCGCTTCATCTGTGAATACACATATGAGGATTTCGAACCCTTCAACCAAGCGATTCAAGAAAAGGTGCGTTCCCATCTGCTTGCCTCCCGGTCCCAATAATGTGAAAACGTTCTTACAGCCAGCCTGAAGCTTTCCTGCAAATTTCTTGCAGTGCATTGCTGTTGCTGGTTACTGGGAAGAAATATGAGAATTATTTGACAAATGGCAACTTTGATGCAATCATCGAAGTATGGTAACGTTTTCAAAAAGAGGCAGGAACAAAGGAGGTTGCGTTCTTGAGCTCGGATGCGTTGCCGCTCCTGGAAAAGGAGCTGTAGAGAAAGGAGGATTGATTATGAAGAAAATGCTCTGTGTAGTGGCAGTTGTTCTCATGCTTGTCATGCCCTTGTTCGCCCAGGCGGCAACGGAAAGCGGACCGAAGAAGTATCAGACGCTGCAGATGTATACTGCGCTCGACACCGAAGAGGCCCAGTACTACTTGGACGTATTCCAGAAATCCAGCGGGATCAAGGTTGAGTATGTTCGCATGAGCTCGGGCGAAGTATTGGCCCGAATGGAGGCCGAGAAGTCAAATCCGCAGGCAAGTGTTTGGTTCGGCGGTTCCAATACCGACCACATCAATGCCCAGTCGAAGGGCCTTCTGACTCCCTACAAACCCAATACTGATTTCGAGCTTGCACCGATGTTGCATGCGGATGATTACAGCTGGAATGGTTTCTATACCGGAGCCATCGGCTTTGTAACCAACACCGAGTTCTTGAAAAAGCACAATCTCCAGCCCCCCAAGAGCTGGGACGATTTGCTGAACCCTGTCTACAAGGGACAGATTGAAATGGCCTATCCGTATACCAGCGGTACTGCCTATACCACCTGGGCCACCATCATTCAGATGAAAGGTTTGGAGGGAGCCCTCGATTGGTGGCAGAAGTTCGACCAGAATGTCCACCAGTACACCAAGAGCGGGACTGCCTGTATTGCGCGAGCTGGTTTGGGCGAATGTGCAGTCGGCATCTCTTTCTCCCACGATATCGTTGCAAAGGGTGTTGCCATGGGCTACCCCTTGGTGATGAGCTTCCCCGAGGAAGGGACCGGGTACGAAGTAGGTGCCGTCTCTATGATCAAGGGGGCAAGGCAGGTTGAAGAAGCCCAAATATTCATGGATTGGTGTTTCACCGAAGAAGCACAGAACCTGTTCAAGAAGTACTCCCGTCTGCCGGTCAATCCCAAGGCAACCGTTGCAGAAGGAGCCGTCAAGTTGTCCGACATCAAGTTGATTGACTACGATGCTGTAAAGATGGGACTTGCCAAGGATGAGTACGTCACTGCTTGGAGAGACCGTATCGGCAAATAACAATTCATGTCGGAAATCAAGGTGCAATCTCAACGCCTTCCTGCGGGATTGCACCTTGCTGTAATGAGGTAGGTGATGAAACATCAGGGCCGCAGCCATATGCAACGCATCAATGAGATTAAGAAGTTGATACAGGAACCGTTTTTGCTTATTTCCATCCTTGTAATCTTCTATCTTTTGATTCTCTTTGTCATTTTCCCGATTTATCAGGTGTTTAAGACGAGCCTGTCGTATGAGGGGCATTTCAGCCTCAAGAACTACAGCGATGTTCTTAGGCAGTCGTATTATATCAAGCCGCTTTTCAATTCGATGATTCTCGGTGTCCTTGTTGCCACCATCGGAACTTTTGTCGGCTTTGTGTTTGCCTATGCCATCACCAGGACTCCGATGAAAGCGAAAGGCGCTTTTCGTCTGATTGCAACCTTCCCGATGGTCAGCCCGCCGTTTGTTGTGGCTCTCGCCTGCATCCTGCTCTTTGGGAGATCGGGTATATTTGCCGGGGCGATAGGAAACATCTACGGACTTACCGGGCTTACCATTGTTGAGGTGATCGCATATGCCCCGACGGCCTTTCTGGCCCTGGTGGGGGTGCTGCAGGCTATAGACCCTGCTTTGGAAGAGGCCGCGATGGATTGCGGAGCTTCGAGGATAAAGATCTTCAAGACCATCATCCTGCCGCTTGCCACTCCGGGCATCGTCAGTGCATGGCTCTTGGTATTCATCCAATCCTTGGCTGATTTCGGCAATCCGATGATTCTCAGCGGAGACTTCTCGGTTCTTTCGGTCCAGGCGTATCTGCAGATCACCGGCATGTATGACCTTGCACGCGGATCAACGCTTGCCATCCTGCTTTTGGTCCCCACCGTGATTGCTTTCTATCTGCAAAAGTACCTGCTCTCCAAGAAGTCGTATGTCACGGTTACCGGCAAGCCTACATCGGCGACCATCAAGAATCTTGAGTGGTACATCAAGTATCCTGTTTATGCCTTTTGCATCCTGTTCGCCCTGATCGTGCTTCTTTTCTACAGCATGGTCGTTTGGGGGTCCTTCCAGAAGTTGTGGGGTGTCGACTCCACCCTTACACTGCGCAACTATGTTCAGATGTGGCGGGTGGGAAAGAACTATATCATTGACTCGCTCTACATTTCTGCAATCATAACTCCGATTACCGGCATTCTGAGCATGTTCATCGCCTACTTGATCACCCGAAAACAGTTCTTCGGACGTAATGCGATGGAGTTCTCAAGCATGCTGACTTTTGCGGTTCCCGGAACCGTTGTAGGTATCGGGTATATTCTCGCCTTCAACACGCCGTCACCGTTGATGCCCGTGACCCTGACCGGGACGGGGTTCATCATCATGGCTCTCTTGGTGTTCAGAAACCTGCCGGTCGGCATTCGAAACGGTGTTGCCGCCATTGAGCAGATAGATCCCTCCATCGAGGAGGCTTCAATTGATTTGGGTGCGGACAGTGGCCTTACCTTCCGAAAGATCACCCTTCCGATGATCACCCCGGCGTTCTTCTCGGGCTTGGCCAACTGCTTTGTCCGTTCGATGACTGCCATCAGTGCCATCATCTTTGTGGTGTCGGGAAGATGGAACTTCATTACTGTCGCCGTACTCGGGTTTGTCGACAATAGTCAGTATGCTCAGGCCGCCGCCATGAGCCTTTTGCTGATTGCCATCGTTTTGGTCGCCTTGGGCTTGATCAAGCTCGTAACTGATCGGATGGGCCAGGGTATGCAATCCAGCTCAATCATTGAATAGGAAGAGAAGCCATGAAAGAAGCATATTTGGAATTGAAAGATTTGACGAAGTCCTTTGGCAATGGTGCTGACAAGGTGATTGCTGTGGACCACATAGACCTGCAGGTGAAAGAAGGGGAATTGGTAACCTTGCTCGGCCCTTCGGGGTGTGGGAAAACGACCACCCTCAGGATGATTGCGGGTTTTCATACACCCACCGGAGGTGATGTGTATATCGACGGGGTGAGCATGAATCAGATTCCCCCGAACAAACGTCCGACTGCGATGGTGTTTCAGAACTATGCAC
>JAAZAT010000250.1 GCA_012514185.1 Spirochaetales bacterium
GCACGAGCCTTCTGCTATAAGGTACAGTACGTAAACCATATTTATCAGGTACTTCTGGATAGAAAACAAAACCGAGCCGTCTCGTATGTACATATCATCAACTCTCCTGAAGCTGAGCTTGAGCAGTTTGTACAGAATAAGTTCTCACCATACATAGGTATGAATGTGCTCACGATTTGTAGACATTTAGAAATCCCATTAAAACTGAAAGCAAAGAATTTCTACGCGATGATAACAAAAAGGATACTTGGAGCTGACGAAACACAGCAAGTGTATGAATTTAAGGCTGCAGACATTCAAGTCAAAACCATAAGAATTGAGTCAAACGGAAAATGTAAGGAATCGATGTCGTTCAAGCAAATCCGGTATGAAGAGATTGTTGATCAAGAATGGGAAGACAGCGATTTCTACATGGAATTGACCAGTAAATTCTTTTTTATCATTTTCAAGCATGACCATCCCGATGACCCGTATGTGCTGGAAAGAGTTATCTTCTGGAATATGCCTGAGAAAGACCTCGAAGTGGTTAAAAAAGTCTGGCTCGATGCTCAACAAAAAATCGCTATCGGAGATTATGAGCATTTCATCAAGTCGAGTCACAGACAAATTGCACATGTCCGACCGCATGCAAATGATTCATTCGATGTAATGAGAACGCCTCAAGGAACCTTTGAGAAAAAGCAGAGCTTCTGGTTGAATCGGAACTATATCATGGAAATACTCCAGAACAATCCTTGATTCAACCCAGGAAGCTAAGCATCTACCTCTATTCAATTTTTTTCAATTGATCAACTGCCTGCTTGAATACCTTAAGAATAATAGCTAGCAGTTTAAGAAGTCTTGAGTAACTTGTGTTCTTTGGCAAACTCAAGCAAGCTTTTTCCCATTCTCTCAATCAATCCGACAACGAGAGCATTACCCATGCAAAAATACCGCATTCTTAAAGGCATGCCTGTAGCAGTCCAGTCTGGTTCAAAGCCATCCAATTTTTCACATTCACGGGGAGTCAATAATCGCAACCGATTCGTCTGGGGATCAAGAATCACATGGGTGGACCTATTCTTGGTCGATTCAGAAGTGAGCATCGTCCTGCTAGGCCGGTCCAAGTATTCAGGAAACGGGATTGCACCCTCTGTATAATTGTATTCGAATCCTTCTCGGGTCTTTCTCATCTCGCTTTTAGATCCCTTCATGTATTCCCATTTTGGTAAATCCTCTGCCTTGATATAGAATGATTCTTCAACATCAGTATCCAAGATGTCACCTAGCGTCATCCCTCCCTCAATCACTTGAGGAAGAACAGTCTGATGAACAGCAGAGAAGTCGATACAATATCCGGCATTTCCAAAAAGCGTGCTGAACTCATCCGTAATTTTCACCAAATCTTGTGGAATTTCAATACTCTTTTGATTTGAGCCTGACTCAACAGGAAAGGTTCGAGCAAAGAATCCTGATTGGAGAATCACATCAGAAGTAGGTGACGTATATAACTTACGAACTTTCTTATTTGGTTTGGTTGCAAAAATGAAAATTCTCCGTCTCCTCTGCGGGAAACCGTAATCGGCAGCATTGATGATTCTCCACTCAACGACATAACCCAAAGCATTTAGACAAGAGAGGATAATTGCAAAATCCCTGCCTCGTTGCTTAGCCGGCGACTTTACTAATCTATCAACATTCTCCAACAGAACAAACTTTGGTTGCTTCTGTTCTATAATTCTTCTGATTTCCCACCAGAGAATGCCTTTTTTACCTTGGATTCCCTTGGCGAGAGTTGCTGCAACTGAATAGTCCTGGCAAGGGAATCCACCAACGAGGAGAGTATGGTTAGGAATATCCTTTGCTTCAACCTTGGCAATATCAACATTGGAATGGATTCCGTCTGTGAAATGCCTGGTGTAACAGTCAAAAGCCCATTGATTCTTCTTGCCTGGTTCTCACTGATTGGCAAATGCGACTTTCCAGACTCCGCTAGCCTCGAGCCCGACCCGAAAGCCCCCCACACCTGCGAACAGCTCCACTACATTATAGTTTTCAGACATGATTACCTGCCATTCATCCAAATA
>JAAZAT010000148.1 GCA_012514185.1 Spirochaetales bacterium
AATCTTGGTGGTCGATGCGGAAACATCCAGCAACGATTCAAACGAGGAGGATCTCTGGATCGGTTCCACCAATACGGAGACCTGGCTTTCAAACTGGGGAACAGCAATCTGCAAATATCCCACTGCAAGGCCGACAACAAGGACCAAGCCAATGACAAACCAGCGGAACCGCTTGCGGAATATATGCAGCAACTCAGCTATCGAGATGCCTTCCTCCCCTGCATCATAGGGTGAAAGCGTGTTCAGCATCTCATCTTGTTGACTCATCTTTGCTCCTCCTACAGGGACTTGGCATCGAGAATGATATTGACGACCGTGGCTACGATGCCGAGAATCGAACTGACCAATCCGATGATTGCTACGGTTGGAGCAATATCCCGGACAAAGGTGTTCTTTGCAACCGTTATGGTCGACTCGGGCTCAATCGGCGATCCTGAATCAAGTTTTCTGCCATCGGCTCCGTATACAGTAATGGAAGTTGGATAGGTTGCATCATCGCTCAAGCCGCCGGCAAGGGCTATGTAGTAATTGATGCCTTTGTCTGGAACATAGGCGAACACTCCCGACCGCACCACAGCTCCGCTGACGGTGACAAACCTTTGGTTGAAGGGAATGAGGAATGTGTCGCCGCTTTGCAGGCGCAGGGAAGCCTGCTCGCTCGTTCCATAGAGAATCTGCTGGGCCTTGATCGGAATTTTCTCCGTGTTTCTCAAGAGGTACGCCCCATCGAGGTCGCTGACGGTCATCAGCCGGGGGGCAATGGCGGACAACATCTGCTTGAGGGTCTCACCGGGATAGAATTGATAGAATATCCTGCCCGAAGTATAGCCCACCAAGGCGGTGGAACTGAGTGTGTCGAAGGCCTCACTGGTGGCTACGGCACCCTCGATGGTCACGCTCTGCATGCCGGGCATCAGCGTATCGACGATGACCTGGTCCTGATGTTGCAAGGCAAAGCCGGGATTTTTTACAAGATCGACATAATGTACGTTCCAGATTCCGGTTGCACTGTTATACCGCTGCAAACGGATGTTCTGGACGTCGGAACCGCCAAGCACGCCACCCCCGTACGATGCGATAAGCGTGGAAAGGTTGTCTTGGGAGAGCAGCTGGTAGGTTCCCCCTTGGTAGACATTGCCCCCGAGGCTTACCAATTTCTGAGCACGCTTGAGGCGTACTACATCACCGCTTTTCAACAAGGGATCTTCGGCCAGAACACCCTTTTTCAGGGCTCTGTATAAATCATAGGTCTTGGTCTGTCCATCGACCGAGGTGATTTCCACTTCACGGGTGGAGGCATAGGGACTGGCACTCTGAACCACTTCAGACAGTCTGGACAACCCCCATGCAGGAACAATCCTGGTTCCCACCACCTCCCCCACCACCGAGACGGTGAAAGAACCGGTACCGGTGAATACAACCTGGGGATTCGAAAAACTATGATAGGTCTGTACCATGGACAGGATGCTTTTTCTCAGTTCTTGGAAGGTGAGATTCCTGCCATCGATGACTCCCAATCCGGGAATGGCGACCGATGTCTGGTCATCCGCCTGCAAATCGAGGGTGACCGTCTTCATTCCATCCAAATACACCAGTCGGAAGGTGTCGCCGGGGGTTACCGGGTAGGAAGGATTGCTGATGGCACTGAGAACCCGCTGATTCGCGTCCGGCTGCACCTGAGCCTGGGCAAGTCCGAGCTGTGCTGCATAACTTTGTATTTCAAGCTTTTCTTGATCGGTTGTTTCTTTTGGGACATTGCCGAAAAGCGGGGAGCGTACAACCAACCCGGCATCTTGTGCCTGCAGGCTGGTAACGCACACGAATAGCAACAGTACAAGAATTGAAAACATCGTTCTACTTTTCTTCATGCTATGAAATCCTTCACTTCTGAAGTATCTGTGGATTCAATACAATGCGATGCGTACCATCGTAACATTTGTCAAAAGGTGAAACAAGCATCAATGCGATATATATACAAGAAAACACAAATGGGGAAAAACTATTACAAAGGAACGTGATTGTTGCAGGGAACTTCATCATTGTATCATATACGCGCTTATAATTCAGCTCTCTTGGTGATTACAGGCAACAAAAGTACTGATTTGCAACATATTTTTCTGTATTCGCTATACTTTTGCACATATTTTTTTCTTTTTGTTGCATTTTGAGGGAAATAGTACATTTTTTAAGCACTATTACAATTTTCCTCTTTTTTTTTAATCAACTCTGAGTTATACCACTTTTCATGTTTCGTAAGAATGTTTTGACAGCAGGAAAAACGTCTCGTATAATTTGAAACAGTTGAGGTTCTTCTAGTACTATCAACGCCATCACGCAATCTTTTTAAGGAGAGAATCATGAAAAAAGGTATTGTTCTTCTGTTGATCGTGCTGTTGGTTTCTTCCTTCGCCTTTGCGCAAGGAACAAAAGAAGCTGCCGGTTCGGCAGATGCCCCGCTGAAAGTGGGCGTCATCTACATCAGTCCTCCTGGTGACATGGGCTATTCCTACATGCACGACCAGGGCACCATCGCCATGGAAAAGCATTTCGGGGACAAGGTCCAGGTTATCCGCATGGAAGGGATTCCCGAGAACGAGAGCAGCGAACGGGTTATGGAGAACCTCATCGATGAAGGCTGCAAGATCATCTTCGCCAACTCCTATAACTATCAGCAGTACATGCTCAATGTGGCCAAGAGATATCCGAATGTGTACTTCGAACACTGCTCCGGCTACTTGGCCAATGACAACATGTCCAACTACTTCGGCCGAATGTACCAGATGCGCTACCTCTCCGGCATGATTGCAGCCAAGATGTCCCCCACCGGCAAGCTCGGCTATGTCGGTGCCTACAACACTCCCGAAGTTGTTCGCGGCATCAACGCATTCGCCCTGGGCGCCCGCGCCATCAACCCCAAGGCTACCGTTACTGTTGTTTGGACCAA
>JAAZAT010000290.1 GCA_012514185.1 Spirochaetales bacterium
ACCTTTACTCCTTTCTCAGTGAACTTTTGGTTCTCTGCGAGGTACGTTTCATACTGCATGACAATCTGTTCGTGAATAGTCATTGATTCCTCCATGTGTCTAGGTTACCTAATTCTATCACGCTTTTTTGGCTGTGCAAGGGAAAAACCTGCATATAACGCGTTAATTTAAGGTTTTTTTAGGTAATAATGCGTCCTTTCCACAGAAAACCCCGTCCGCTCAGACGAAGAATCAAGCCATTGAGGTACATGAGCACCACCAACAGGATGGTCAACGGCCCGAATCTGCCTGATTGAGGCGAGAATCCGAAGTATATTGCACAGCGTTTCCAGGTGGTGAACAAGAGCAAACTGCCGGCCAAGGAGAAGATACAGGGAAGCAGATAGCTTTGGTCCGAAAAAGCCAAAACTCCGAATACTACGCTCAGGACAGGAGCAAAGCTGAGTAAAAGCAGGACCAGGACAATGAGGAGTATCAAGAAAAAGCCCAGCAGGCCTTGCTTGACCACCCCGTTGATGGACCGTTCCAAGCTTTTCCAACCTTGGGAAAAGGACGTGAACATTTCGCACTGCAGGGCAGTTTGCATCGGGGCGAAGAGTTGCTTGTGCCCCCGTTTTGCACAGAGGCGTGCAAGGGCGACATCGTCGCAGATCTGGCCTTTTATCGGTACAAACCCACCCATGGAGGTGAGCGCCTCCCGCTTGATCATCAGGTACTGTCCGATGGCCATGGAAAAAAGCGGCCACTGCAAGGAAGCTTGGAGGCGGAAAGGAACGAAGAGTGCGGGATTGAAAAGCATGACGCTGACCAGCACTTCAAGGGCCAGCGATCGTGCAATCTGCTTGGGATATCCGCTGATCATCTTCCCTTTCTGTGAAGCAAGAAGAGAGAGGCCGTAGGAAACCGAATCGGGGGTATGGCGTGTATCGGCATCAGTGAAGAGAATGTAGGAACCTCTGCTGGCCTCGTACAACTGCTGCATTGCAAAAAGCTTGCCCCTCCACCTATGTTCAAGAGGTTTTCCAGAGATGAGACGGATGCGGTTGTCCTGCTTCTGCAACTCGAGGACCAAGGAAGCGGTGGCATCGGTGGAATTGTCGTCCAAGACCAAAATTTCCAGATTTTGATGCTTTTGCTGCTGCAAGGATCGAACGCATGCTTCGATATGCATCTCTTCATTTCGGGCGGGAATGGCAACCGTGACCAAGTCCTCGGACTCAAACGCCTCCCACTGCTTGGTCATCCGATCGAAGTATCGCCGGTTGCTTGTATAAAGCAAAAACGACCAGATCCCTACAAGAAGGATGATGATCGATACAAACAGATTCATAACTTGTCTTGCACCTCTTTCAAATATTCATCGAGGGTGGGGTCGAACCGATAGAGGGCCTTTGCCGCATCCAAATAACCCTTCGCTGTACTCCACTCGTTTCGTTTCATGCTCACCACTCCGATATTGCTGTACAGGCTTGCAGTATCCCAACGGGAGAGAATCGGCAATCCTTCCCTCAAAAGCTCCAAATATATCTGCAGAGCCTTGTCCACATCACCTCCTGCGATGGAGGGGGCATAAAGCAGGCTGCTTGCCTTCATCAAGCGTGCGTACACCTGCTCCGGGTACTGTTTGTATGCCTTGTTTATTTTCGCATTGCTGCTGATGCCCTTACCCAGACTTCTCGGATTGACGAGATAGTGGATGGAATCGATTTCAGCTTCAAGGATCAAGCTGAAGAAGGAATTTTTCCTCAATACTTTCAATTCCTGCTCAGCTTCTTCGAGCAGTGCAAGGGAGCGGGAGGGGACTTTTGGCTGTACTTCCGTATACAGGCGGGAAAGAAGGGTGGCTGTGCGAATATCGAGTACGGCCTGCTGTTCCTTGTCTAGACCTGTTGTTTGGAGCGCTAGCCGTAATTCTTCCGCTCTTTGATAATCACCGGCATCCCTCACCACGTGGACATACTGCACAAAGGCTTGTATTTCCTTGAGAAAGGAAAAATCATCCACCAAGGCGGTGCCTGCAAGCGGACTGAGCAGGCAAAGACTCATGGCCAATGAAAGGAGTCTTCGTTTCATATGTGCTATTTAACCACAGTTTCCCGGCGGATGATATAGCCTGTCTGTATCGATTTGTCTGTTTTCAGATACTGCACCTTGCCATGGTCGGCTTGCTCGATCGGCTGGAATTGCTCATCCAGCAAACAGAATCCATTGTCTTCAATGCGATGGACGGCGCTTGAGATGTATTCGATGGTCATATCCTTGCGGATTTGATTCTTCAATTCGAGGGCGAATACTCCGGGCTCGACCTGCTCGCCGATAAAGCCGCAGAAAAGGTAGTCCCTGAGGTATCCCTGTTCAGTGCTCTTGTCGATTCCTTGTCCCATGGTGGGGTCGACCGGACCGTGACCGAAGAAAAAGCCGGTGGAGTATTCGCGGTGGCTGATGTCAAACAGGTCCTGACGGAACGTCCTCCAACGTTCATCGCCGGTTGCGAGGGCATCGAGCGCTTTTCGATACGCCCTGGTAACCACTGCAACATAGTAGCTGCTCTTCATCCGGCCTTCAATTTTCAGTGAGTCGACTCCTGCGTCAACCAGCTCCTTGAGATGGTCGATCATGCACAGGTCCTTGGATGAGAGAATGGTGGTGTAACCGTCCTGCTCGATCACCGGGTAGTACACTCCCTTTCGCTGTTCTTCCTCCAAGGCGAGCTCACCGCTTGCCAGCAGCTGATAGTTCCATCGGCAGGTATGGCTGCAATCACCTTGGTTGGCGCTGCGGCCGGCCAAGTGGCTGGATAGCAGGCAGCGACCCGAATAGGCCATGCACATCGCCCCGTGGACAAACACCTCAAGCTCCAGGTCTGGATTGGCATCCTTGATGCGTCTGATATCCTGAAGTGGAGTCTCCCTGCCCAGAATGACTCGTCTGAATCCCATCTTGTGGTACATCGAAGCACTGCTGGAGTTTGTACAGCTTGCCTGGGTCGAGAGATGCAGCTCCACTGAAGGCCCGAATGCGTCCTGCAACAAGGGAACGAGGCCGATGTCGCTGATGATATAGGCATCGAACGGCCAGGTCTTGATCACCGGCAATTGCTCTTTGAGAGCGGCCAGGTTTGCCTCGTCAAAGAGCATGTTCAACGTGCAGTAGAGACGTTTGCCGCTTTCGGCCTTGAGCACTCTCACCTGCTCAAGATCGTCTGTGGTGAAATTCTTCGCATTGGAACGAAGAGAAAAGTCTGAAAGGCCGAGATAGGCTGCGTCCGCACCATAAGCGAAGGCGAGACGCAGCTTCTCAAGATTGCCTGCCGGACTGAGCAGCTCAACGCCCACCCAATGCCTCCTTGACCGCTTGTGCGACCGCCGCACTGATGGCGGCTATCTCGCTTGTGTTCGGCTGAGGGACGGCGGCCGCGATGGGTTGCATTGCAGGCCGTTTCGCATCCTCGGGGAAGGCGATTGCAAGCACCTCTTCGACCGAACCCACCAAGTGGAAGGTGATGCCTTTTATCAGTCCATCGTCAAGCTTGTCCAGATCGCGCTTGTTGAATTTGGGAATGATGATTGTTTCGATCTTGTTCCTTCTTGCTGCAAGCACCTTCTCCTTCAAGCCGCCGATCGGCATGACCTTTCCCTTGAGGGTCAGCTCTCCCGTCATCGCCAGGTTGGGGGCCATGACTTGGCCGGTGACCAAGCTGTAGAGGGCCACGGTCATGGTCACTCCTGCAGAAGGTCCGTCCTTCGGAGTCGCACCTTCAGGCACATGAAGATGGATGGCGTTGTGCTCAAACCAACTCGGGTCGATCTTATGTTCGGTTGCATGCGCCTTGAGGTAGGTATAGGCAATGCCCACCGACTCCTGCATCACCTCCCCAAGCTGACCGGTGAGTTTGATCTCACCCTTGCCGGGAGTGTTCTGCGCCTCGATGATCAAGGTATCGCCACCCATGCTGGTCCATGCAAGGCCGATGGCCATACCGGGCCGGTCGGCCTTCAAGATCTCATCCTCGACAAAAACCGGCTGGCCGAGATATTCATGCAGCAGCTTCTCGTCGATGACCACCGGCAGGTTCTCCATCGTGTTTTCAACCAAGGAGAGGGCGACCTTGCGGTTGATCTTGTGCAGGGACTTCTCGAAGTTTCTCACTCCTGCCTCCCTGGCGTACTCATCGGCGATCTTCCTCAGGATTGCCGGGGTGTACTTGACCTCATCCTTGGTCAGGCCGTGCTTTTCCATCGACTTGGGCACCAGGTACTTCCGGCCGATGGCAAGCTTCTCGTCACTGGTGTATCCTGAGAGTTGAATGATTTCCATGCGGTCCAGCAAAGGCCTGGGTATGGTGTCAAGCGTATTTGCCGTACAGATGAACAGCACCTCGCTCACATCGAAGGGGATATCCAGATAGGTATCGCGGAAGGTCGAGTTCTGTTCGGGGTCGAGGACCTCAAGCAAGGCGCTTGCAGGGTCGCCCTGATAGGAGACACCCATCTTGTCGATCTCATCGATGAGGAACACAGGATTTTTCGCCTTGGTGATTCTGAGGCCTTGAATGATCTTTCCGGGCATCGCCCCGATGTATGTCCTTCTATGGCCTTTGATCTCGCTCTCATCATTCATGCCGCCGACCGAGAAGCGGAAGTACTGCTTCTTCAGTGCACGGGCGATGGAGATGCCGACGCTGGTCTTCCCGACTCCGGGAGGTCCGACCAAACAGATGATGGAGCCCTTGGTGTCCTGCTTCTTCTTGCGAACGGCCAGGAATTCGAGAATTCGGTCCTTGACGTCCTTCATCCCGTAGTGGTCCCGCTCAAGAATCTTTCGGGCGCTGTCTATGCTGAAGTTCTCCGGTTTCGGCTCCTTCCAAGGAAGATCGCTGATGATCTCCAAGTAGGTGCGGCTGATGGAGTACTCGGGGCTGGAGGGATCCATCGCCTCCAGGCGGCTCATCTCGCGGTCGACGGTCTCCTGGGCTTCAGCTGAAAGCGGAAGACCCTTGAACTTGGCCTTGAGCCGGTTGATCAACTCAACCTTGGGATTGGTAGTCAGCCCGAGCTCCTGCTGGATGGATTTGAGCTCCTCACGCAAGAAGTACTCGCGCTGGTTTTTCTCTATTTTCTGATTCACCCGTGCTTGGATTTTTGCCTGCACCTGGGCGATGTTCTGCTCGTTCTTGATGAATACCAGCACTTTCTCGATGCGTCTGCGCACCACCAGGGTTTCCAGGATGGCCTGCTGTTGCTTGCGTTCGACATTCAGGATGCTCGCAATGAAATCGGCAAGCTTGCCCGGATGATCGATGTTGACCATGTTCAGCCGCATCTCCTCGCTGAAGATCTGGTTGTTCTTGGTGAGCATTTTCATCTCGGAAAGCAGAAGCCTGGTCCATGCCCGCAGCTCCTCCGGTTCATCCTCGATGTCCTCGAGGTATTGCACCTCGGCCACAAGGTAAGGCCCGCTGGGATAGTACTGCTTGGTCTCAAAGCGCTTCAGCGTCGAGATGAATATGCTGATGCCCCCGTCGGGGAGCTTGATTTTCTTGACAATCTTGGCAACGGTTCCCACAGTATACAGATTCTCATGGGAGTATTCTTCGCTCTCATTCTCCTCCTTGACGAGGAGCAAACCGAGAAAACCACCATGCTTGATGGCCTGGTTGACGATTTCCACATCCTGGTTGTCGGTGATCATCAACGGCGTAAACAGTCCGGGAAACACAGGGTTTCCGGTTACTGGGAGAATAAACAAATTATTGGGAAGCAGTTGCTCGATCGGCATCAGTTCCTGTTCAGACATAGCGCCTCCATATGACAAATACATTCGGGCACACAATCCATGCGCCCGAACTAAAGGTAATCAAACTTCTTCCCAAAGGAAAGTCTCTACTTCTCTTTGGAAAGCCATTTCACCCCAAGGTAGCAGAACGGGGTATCAAGTAGGGCGAAGAGAACCTTGAAAAGCCAGTAGGGTATGATCAGGCTGAAGACAAACGCGACGGTGAATTTTGGCGTTAGCCGATAAAATGCGATAAACATAAAAATAACGGTGTCGATGAACTGGCTGGTGATGGTGCTGAGATTGTTTCTCAGCCATAGATGCTTTCCTTTGTTCAGTTTCTTGAATAGCAAAAAGATATTGACATC
>JAAZAT010000198.1 GCA_012514185.1 Spirochaetales bacterium
GGGCAGTCTCAGGATCGTTTGCTACCAGACCTTCGAAGAGAGCCTCGAAAATTCTGTGCTCGGGAACACCCTGAATGAGTGCGGGGTCCAAGGATTCGGGTTCAGCACCGTTGGTAATGCGGAATACAACTTTTGTGGCAGTATCTTGATGTGTTTCAATAAGTTTCGAGGTAGTTGGTTGTACAGCATTCAACCTAACTGTCTCATATGCCTTGGATGTAGTTATGGATGGAGGTGACATGAGAAGCGGAGAGTCAATTGATTGAAGGAAGTTGATATCTTCATCCGAATTTATATACAATAAGTCAGATAACCCAAGGTCTGTATCATTTCTAAGATCCTTAATGATATTATTTTCATCGAAATTGAATGAATGAATTAAAATTGGTGTATCCATTTTATTGGCATAGAGTTGCTGTCCAGCCTTGTCAAGTAATATGATTGAGTCCATTACAATGAGATACCGAGCAACGCTTATCATATTTGAGTCATAATCAAAATCTGGAATGAAATAATACTTGATTTCAGCTGTAAGCAACTTTTCATTTTTTATCCGGTCAAAATCTATGATTGAAGAACGTATTTCCTCTTCAGATTTGCCAGGGGTTGCAAAATCTACTAGTAGTAATAGCGTTGTTGGTGGAACCATATAGCCGGAGAATGTCAATTGAATCGGCCACAATCTTTCATTGCGCTGATATGGACCATAGACAATATCTTTTTCTGCAACTCTTATTATTTCGGGATTTTGCAATCGTAAGGTAATTGCATCTACCTGTTCCTTTGCCTTCTCAAATTTTTCATACATTGGCTTAGAAATTGATTCAAGGGCTTGAGAAAACTCATCATTGATGCAATCAATAAGGTGTGTTAATTCACTTTCTATACGTTCTTCGAATTGGTTATCAGTCTCCCATATGAAGGGTTCTGAATTTTCTATAATCGAGGATTCTTCATCGTATTTATCTTGAAAAAGCCTAATATAGGTTTCGTAATCGCCAATAAATTCAGAAAATATTTGATTAATTTGTTTTACTACTATTAATTGTGATTTAATTACAGCTTTTTTATCGTCACTGACCGATCCAATCTGAACATAACCTTCTTCATTCGAACCACTAGCAAATATTGTTGTTGCCAATGCAAACATAAAAATAAGTATGAAGACTGTACTAGTTTTGTAAGGTTTATTCATGACAAGACACCTCCCCAAGAATTACAGCTATTAGTGTTAATTTAGAGTATAGCACGGATTAGTTTCTATTCCGCTATAGATTTTCAAAAGATATTTGAGGTGACGTTCAAAATTTATAATTACTTTTCAGATAATGTATCGATTATCCACCTATACCAGGTCGATTCCGGCAACATTGATACGTCCTCTCTTAATATTATGTACTTTTCATAAAAATCTGTATAATATAATTATATTTCATAGGAAGGCAGTATGGATAATCGTTTTTCAGGTCCAGTAATCGTTTTTCATGAGTTCTCACTTCCCGAAAAAGGCATCCCGACCGGGTATGCAGCCTTTATCGATGCATACGCTCTTCCTTGCCCGTTTCCAGCAATTAAAATGGCAATTGGAATGAAACACACCATTGTCAAAAAAAATGGCTGGCATATGCTCACCCCCAGGCATCAGCCGGAAAATTCATTGAAGGGGCATCTTGGTTTTGCATTGAAATATGAAGGCGTTGATTTATGTGTTCTCAAGAAATTATTCGAAGTACTTGATCCGGACGAAATACGAAAGATGATCCAAGAATCAATAACAGGATCTTATAGCAGGCGAATTTGGTTCCTCTATGAATGGTTGATGGGAACCCGCCTCGATCTGGATGATGTACAGCGAGGCAACTATGTGCATGTCCTTGATCCTCTCAAGCAGTTGGCTGTAACAGGTGAAAAATCAAAGCGGCATCGAGTTGTAAACAATCTGCCAGGGACTCCAGAGTTTTGCCCTCTGATACGACGAACCGAGGAGTTGGATGCATTCATAGCAATGAATCTCAAAGAGAAAGCCCTTCTCATTTCATCGAATATTCCCAAGGATGTAGTAGTCCGTGCGGCTGCATTTCTCATTTTGAAAGATTCACAAGCAAGTTTTACCATTGAAAATGAAACGCCTCCCCACGCCAGAATCATGCGATGGGGTGATGCGATTCGTGAAGCCGGGAAGACATCCATCAGCAAAGATGAGCTTGTACGACTACAAAACATTGTGATTGGAAACAGCCGTTTTGTGAAAATTGGGTATAGGGATTCAAGCGGTTTCATCGGCGAACACGAGAGAGACACAGGACTCCCAATAGTGGAACATATCAGCGCAAAAAGTGAGAATATTGATTCGCTGATGGAAGGATTGGTTGCATATAGTAAAAAAGTCACCCATCAAATCGACCCTGTCTGTGCTGCAGCCGCAATTGCCTTTGGATTTGTCTATATCCATCCCTTTGTGGATGGGAACGGACGTGTCCATCGGTATCTCATCCATCATATCCTGGCAGAGCATGGGTATAATCCCCCAGGCATGATATTTCCGATATCAAGCTCGATGCTACACCGAATGGCTGAATATGGAGCAGTATTAAGAGGTCACTCACAGGCAATCCTACCCTTCATTCAATGGGAACCAACGAAAGATCACAATGTACGTGTTCTCAATGATACCATCGACTACTACCGTTACTTTGATGCTACTGAGCACGCTCTTTTTCTCTATCGGTGTGTCAAGGAAACAATAGAGCATCAAATACCTGAAGAAGCACAATTTCTTGTTCGCTATGATACATTCAGGAAAACAGTGCAAGAGGGAATCGAAATGCCCGATACTACTGTTTCCCTGCTTTACAATTTTCTATCACAAAACGGAGGAAAACTCTCCAAGCGCGCACAAGAAAAAGAATTTCAAGCTCTATCGCAGGCCCAGATTGATACAATCGAACTACTGTACGCCCGACTTTTTATTGCGTGACTAAACCATGCAACCTGTTCACAACAAAACTTTCATCTTCTCCTCGACTTCCGTCATGAAGGTTGTAGGCTCGAAGCGCTCCACCACTTCGCCGTTCTTGTCGATGAGGAACTTGGTGAAGTTCCACTTGATGGAGCTGTCCTTCTCGAACTCGGGATCGGAGGCACGCATCCGCTCGGTCAGACGGGCGCTCTTCTCGTGCAAGGGATTGAAGCCTGCAAAACCCTTCTTGGATTTGAGGAACGTATACAGCGGGTGTTCGCTCTCGCCGTTCACTTCCAGCTTTGCAAAACGCTTGAAGGTGGTGCCGAAGTTCAGGGTGCAGAACTGATTGATCTCCTCGATCGTCCCCGGAGCCTGCTCCTTGAACTGGTTGCAGGGGAAGTCGAGAATCTCAAGTCCCTTGTCCTTGTACTGCCTGTAGAGCTTTTCCAGTTCATCATACTGGGGTGTAAAGCCGCAGTGTGTTGCCGTATTGACGATCAAGAGTACCTTGCCCCTAAAAGCAGAAAGCTGGACGGGCTTTCCGTCCATTGCAGAAACTTCAATATCGTATAGATGCATGGTTGATCTCCTCTAGACAAAGCATCCTGCCTTTTGAGGCAGGATGCAAGTCCTTAATGGCTGGAACTGATGGTAAAAGAGAGTCGGTGGACTCCGCTGCGAACGCGGTACCGCTCCAGCGTATCCGGCCCGCAGGTTGCGGTTCCCACTCCGCGGACAGCCGCGTCCAGGTACAAATGGTTCACCGGGCTTCTTAGCAGCTCATCGGCATGCCGTTTCTCCCAGAGCTCCGATAGCGAATACTTGTGCAGTGCAAACGAGAACTCATCGTGGCTCGCAAAGTGCACTCCCCCGGTATCACCGTCATAGATGTCAAGGCGGCTGACCTGCGTCCTCAAGCCGTGGTCCTGCGGGACGATATACGGCACATAGAGCTCATCGATCGTGGCATGGTAGTCGCCGATCGGGCAGCCTTCAAAGCGGTCGGGATAGTTCTCCCCGGGACCCCTGCCGAACCACCGTACAGCGGACCAGTTTGTATCGAGGTCGCACTTCAGCCCGACCCTCGGGTACTCCCCGACAGCATCACTGAGGAAGATGGTGCATCTGTAAGAAAGCTCGTCTGAGGAGAAGACCCAGTACTGCTCGAAGGTTCCCAGATCGAGTCCTCTAGGATTCTCGATCCGATGGTGGCTGCACAGCCGTCCATCCTCCATATGCAGCTCCAAAAGCACCAAATGCGTCTTGTCCAGTTCGTTTGCCAGCCACTGCCCGAAAGCCTTGTTGTCGTGGTAGAAGGCATACTCGGGCAGGTCCTTATTGCCCTGCAGCGTCTTCAGCCCGTCGTTCTCGGTAGGACAGCGGAAAAGACTGATACAAAGAGGTGATGACAAGAGCTCCCGCTGGCCGACAAACTTGAGGCTCGAAAGAAGTCCTTCAGCATTGATTGAAGCCTCATAGGCGCTTGTCTCCAAGCGATAGCTGCCGTCCTGCTGTTTCTGAATATATGCCTCGGCGGCGGGGAAGGCGCGCTTAGCCGGAGCAGAGAGCTCGAACTGGTCCCATGCCACGATGTGTCCGCTCTCAGCCCAGCGGGTGTCCTGTTTCAGGCAGCACTCGAACAGTACAAAGGCTTGACCGCTTCCCAGCAAATCTTTGGCTTCGGAGGAGACAAGGATTTCAAGCTGGAATTGCCAGCTTCGGCCTGCCTCGAGTACGGGAAGCTCGATTCTTCCTTCCAACTGTCCTGCTTCAGATTCGCTGAACAGCTTGTAACGAAGCACCAGGTTCTCTGTGGTCGTGAAATCCAATTCACTGTGCAAGGTGAAGCGGCCGCTTGCAGGATGCTCGCTTGTGATATGGATCGGCTGCTGCACCTTCAGGCACTCCGTCATGGCGGGTTTGGTCGTTCGGTCAGGAAACACCAAGCCGTTGAGGCAGAAGTCATAATCGGTGGGTTGGTCGCCGAAATCACCGCCGTACCGCCAGGACCTACCCCCTTCCTTATCGGCTGCCAGCTGCGCATTCGGCCCCACCGGCCTGCCCTGTTCATCGACCAGGATTCCTTGGTCGACCCAGTCCCAGATGAAGCCTCCCTGAATGCCGCGGGAGCGGCGGATGGTCTTCCAGTAATCGGCAAGGCTTCCGTTTGAGTTGCCCATCGCATGGCTGTATTCACACATGATCAGGGGCCGATTGTCGTCGCTGCCTTCGGTATTGTGATCCCAAGCCTCGATGAGGGAGATGGGCGGATACATCGGAGCGATGATATCGGTGGCGAAACGGCCTCTCTTGAGGCTGTCCAGGGTGTGGGACCCCTGGCCCCACTCAGGGCGGTTTGCTCCTTCGTAATGAATCGGGCGGGTGGGGTCGTACCGCCTGAGCCATCCGGCACAGGCGTCATGGTTGTGACCGTAGCCTGACTCATTGCCCATCGACCAGACTATCACCGAGGGGTGGTTGTAGTCGCGCCTGACCATCCGCTGCACTCGTTCAAGAAAGCAGGCCGCCCACATTTCATCACGACAGATGCTGTCATAGTTCGCATGGGTCTCAATGTTGGCCTCATCCATGACGTACAAGCCGTATCGGTCGCACAGCTCATACCAGATGCTGTCATCGGGATAGTGGCAGGTGCGCACAGCGTTGAAGTTGTGCTGCTTCATCAGGCGGATGTCCTCCACCATGGAAGCGACCGAAAGCGTCTTGGCCATGCACTGGTCGTGCTCGTGGCGGTTCACACCCTTGATCAGGACCCGCTTGCCGTTGATCAGAAGCCGCCGCTTGGAAATCTCAAGGCGCCTGAAGCCGATAGCAAGAGCGCGATGCTCATCACCAAGCGAGAGACCCACATAATAGAGCGTGGGCTGCTCGCTGCTCCACAGCAGGGGATGCTCGACATCGATCGAGCTGACGAACCATCCATCCTGTGCCTCGACGTGCCATCTGTTGAGCAGCGTCCCTTGCGGGTCATACAGGCTCACTTCCAGCGGCTGCTTGTGCGCTGTGGTGGATACCCGCACTTCAACAGCAGCCTTTTGGAGGCTCTCGTCCACTACGGCAGTCACCTTGGCATCTATCATCGTCACCTTGGGAACGCAGGAAAGGACGACGCTCCGATGCAGGCCGCCCAGCCACCACTGGTCCTGATCCTCGACATAGGAGGAGTCGCTGTAGCGTACTACGATCAGGGTGAGGGTGTTGCGTCCCAAACGCACAAAGTCGGTCACATCGAAGCTTGAGGGAAGTCGGGTATCCTTGCCCATACCGACAAAGGCGCCGTTGACATAGACTTCAAGATAGCTTTCCGCACTCCCTACTTCCAATACGGTGCTTTGCCGTTTCCACTGCTCATCGAGGGTGAAGGTGGTACGGTAGACCCCGGTCGGGTTTTCTGCCGGGGGAAAGGGAGGAGTATTGGCAAAGGGCATGATCACATTGGTGTAATGGGGTTTGTCGTACCCCTGTACGCTCCACGATCCGGGAACGAGAATCTCATTCCAAACCAGTTCGGAGTGTTCGTCGAGCACCTGCTCCTCCACCGACAAGGGAGAATCGTAGAAGCGGAAGGACCATGTGCCGTCCAGGCATCGATACAGGGGATTGCTTGAAGCATCCCACTGCTCCGGGCCCTTGACGGCATGGTCCAAGGCTGCTTCCCGCTTCGGGAAAGCTTTGGGAAGCGAATGCATCTGAAGCCGATTCATACTGGTGATGCTTGGTTGCTCCCAAGCGCGATGGGATAAAAACAGCGTGGACATACGTACTCCTTCCAGTGATTATTTGACCGATCCCAGCACACCTTCGACAAACCGCTTCTGCTGGGTGAAGAAGAGTATCAGAGTGGGCAGGGTCGTGATGGTTACCGAGAGCATCAGGATCCCATAGTCAGTAGTATAGCCTGCGGTAAGGCCCGTGATAAGCAGGGGCATGGTCTGGCTCTCCTGGCTTTGCATGATGATCAGGGGCCATAGATAGTTGTTCCAGGCAGCCATAAAGGTGACGATGGCGGCGGCGGCGAACGTCGGAGCCATGATCGGTACAAAAATCCTGAAGAAAATTCCCAGCTCCCCCAGCCCGTCCACCCGGGCTGCCTGTACTGTTTCCATAGGGAACGACTCAGCGCTCTGGCGGAAGAAAAAGATGAGGAAGGCCGTTGAGATGGTGGGAAGAATGAATCCGACGGTCGTATCAAGCAGCCTTGCCTGGCTGAACATGCGAAACAGTGGAACCATCAGGGCGGCGAAGGGGACCATCATGGAAAGCAACAGCAAGCCCATCAGGGTGTCCTTGCCTTTGTCACGGTAGATCTGAAACCCATAGCCGGCCAACGAGCAGACAAACAAGCTTGCCACCGTATTGACAAGGGCATTGCGCATGGAGTTCCAGAATGCATTGCCTAGTTTGACGGTGGAAGCAAGCGTCTTGAAGTTTTCAATGAGGTGGGTGCCAAAAAAGAGCCGCCCTTTGACGATATCCACGCTCTGATTGGTCGAGCCGACGATCATGAAATAGAACGGGAACACCGAGAACAGGCAGACAACACAAAGAAATACATAAGTTGCGATTGCGGCGAGGTGTTTTTGTTTCATCGCTTGTCCCCCACTTTGATCTGGATGAAGGAAAGCACCGCCACCATCACCAAAATTGCATAGGATACGGCAGCGGCATAGCCGAACTGCGGATTGTACATGAACGAGAGATTGTAGATGTACTGGCTGATGGACAGCGTTGCAATCCCCGGTCCTCCATTGGTGATGTTGCGCACCTCGTCGAAGAGCTGCAGCGTCCCGTTTGTGGACATGATGGTGGTCAACAGGATGACCGGCTTGAGCAGCGGGATGGTTATGGAGAAAAACTGGCGTGAGGCGGAGGCTCCATCGATGCGGGCGGCTTCATAGACACTGCGGTCGATGTTTTGGAGTCCTGCAAGGTAGAAGACGGTGTTGTAGCCGGTCCAACGCCAGGTAATGGTCAGGATGATGACGAACTTCGCCCAGATTGGATGGGTCAACCAGCTCATGGGACTTTGGAGAACGCCAAGCCCCATGAGGGTGGTGTTCACGATTCCGTCGATGGAAAAGAATGATTTGAAGATCATGGCCGAGGAGACCAAGCTGGTTGCACACGGCAGGAAGATGAGGGTCCTGAATATGCCTCTTCCCTTGAGTTTGGGATTGTTGAGGATCGAGGCGAGGACCAACGCCAAGAGAAGCATGACGGGAACCTGGATCACCAGATAGGTGATGACATTTCCCACCGAAGTGAGAAACATCTCATCCTGGAAAAGGCGGGCATAATTCTTCAGCCCGGCGAATTTCAGATTGTTTCCCCTGCCTGTTTGCAAGGAAAGAAGAAATGCACTGACCATCGGATAGAAATTCAGGATGAATATGAACAGTGCTGCGGGTATGACAAACAACCAGCCGTACAGGTTGATTTTTTTTGTCAGTGTTGTCTTTGCCATGATGCCTTTCCCTTCTTCGGTGCTCAATCATGCAACCCCGATACCGCCAGTATACAGCGGCATCGGGGCGGATGGGCGTTGATTCCTACTCGCTCATCAAGAATTCTACGTTCTTCTGTGCTGTCGCAAGCGCTGCGTCGATGGATCCACCCTGCATGACTTCGCTCAGGGCACGGGCGATGGCGTCACGTGCTTCATAGTTGAAGACACCGTACTTCACGTTGGGAACCTTGCCGGCATAGTTGACCAGGTCTTCGTAAATCTTCTGTCCACCAAAGAACTCGATGGGTGTGGAGTAAACCGGGCTCTTTGCTGCAGGCAGCCAGGTTGCAATGGCGCCGCTTGCGGGCAGAATGGTCTCATACAGGGCAACGCTTCCGCCGAAGGTCTTTGCCAAGAAATCGATGGCTACGTCGGGATGCTTGGAATTGGCCATGACCATCCAGCCTGATCCACCTTGGCTGGAGTAGTTCACCGATCCTGCTATGTTTGCAAATCTGGGGGTATTGACCACAGCCCACTTGCCGCTCTGGCTCTTTTCAGCCTGGATCGAACCGCTGATCCAGCATCCATTGATCGTGGAGGCAACGGTTCCGTTGTTCAGGGTGGCTATATAAGCATTCCAGTCGGGAACGAGGATGCAGACGCCGCTTTGAACCATCTCCTTGGTGATGCGCAGGGCTTCTTTCAGGACTGTGTTGTCCTTGATGTAGGCCTTGCCTGCTTCATCAAACATCCAGGTGCCTGCACTTTGGAGCATCAACATCGGAAAGTCGGGCTCGTTGGCAACCGTGGAGATCATGGCGATGCCTGTCTTCTGCTTGACGATTTTCCCAAGCTCGATGAAGCGTTCCCACGTGATGTCGTTGAAATCGCTGACTTTCAGGCCGGCCTTTTCCACAATGTCCCTTCTGAGGAAGGTGCCGGTGGCCCCGTTGTCGAACGGTACTCCGTAGTGCTTGCCTTCGATGGTTCCAACGTCGACCTTGAATTGGGCGAACTGGGTCAGGTCGATTTTCCCGTTGAGTGCCACGTATGCCTCAGGGTAGGTCATGACGTTCTTCTGGATGGCATTGTCCTGCATCAGGATGATATCCGGAAGGTTCGAGGCGGCATTTGCAGACAGGCTGGTGATAAGTTTCTGCTGCAGGTCGTTCCAAGGGGTTTCCACTACGTTGATCTTCACATTGGGATGGTCGACGGCGTATATTTTTGCCGCCTCATTCATTGCAAAGATGTTGAATGTCGGATCCCAGCACCAGACAGTGAGGGTTACCGGGGCATTCGGGTCGGCTGCCGCTGCAGCGGTCTCAGCCTTGCCGCCTGCGAAAGCAAGAGACGAGACAACCAAAAGAAGTGCCAATACAACACACATGGTCTTTTTCATACCATTTCCTCCTTGTGTTTCTAGAACAAGTTTGCTACTTTTTCTACAATTGCATGATAGGCCGGGCATGAAGCGCACGAAAGGGACAGAAATACTGAAAACTCTGATTTCCACTACTTCATTTAGTACAAATGTACCGTCACCATTTTTGGATATGGTATACTGACTGCCATGGGAATCAAGACGGTCCTGAAAAAGGAGAAACGCTTTGCATATGTCTTTGAGGCATATGCAGTACTATTGCTGCTCACTGCCCTGGCTCTTTTTATTTCCACCTATGGGCTGGACGGGGGGACCAGCACCCGTCCCTTTGAGTTCTACCGAACCTTTTTCGTGTTTTTCCTCCTCTACGCCCTGTTCATCGTCCTGCTCTCCCATACCAGGCATCTGCTGGGAATCCTGTTGCTTTGCTTTCTATCCGTCACCGTCCTGCTGGTTCTCGATTACTCGCTCAACGACTACCTGACCATCCGCCTGATGCTCTACCTGGCCTTCCAGAGTGTAATGATCACCCTGATCGCCTGGCCGTTCGACCTGCCCTTCCCCATTCTGTTCGCTCTTGCCGCCCTTGCACTCCAGCGGCTTCCCCCCTTTTTAGGGGAGAACGACCTCAATCCCATGGTGCGGCCGGCCCGGATCGAGGAGTTGATCACCTTCACGGCCATTCTTCTTGCAAGCGCCTATCTGCAGATTGCGGTCAAGCATCTGCATGCCCTCCATGAGAAAGCCAAGGCCCAGATTGAAATTCTCGATGCCACCATCACCAAGCTGACCGTCTTCAGCCAGAGCCTTCAGAGCTATGCCCGAACGGCTGAGATGGAAGCGGCAAAGAAGGAACGGTATAGGATTTCCCGGGAGATTCATGATATCAGCGGCTACATGTTCACCAACATCATTGCCATGATGGATGCCATCGTCGCCACCGGCTGCCGCAACAGCGACAAGACCAGCGAGATGTGCAGCGCTGCACGCTCACAGGCCCAGGAGGGTCTGGTGGAGACAAGAAGAGCGCTGCATCTGCTGCGCAAGTCGGATTCAGAACGTGAAGTCGGCATGCGCGCCATCTACAAGATCAAGAAGATATTTGAAAGCACTACCGGGGTGCGGGTAGAGATCGAGAGCGGCAACCTCGATGCAACATTCGGGGATGAACTGGATCTGGTTCTTTACCGCATCGTGCAGGAGGGCTTGACCAACGCCCTTCGGCACGGTCATGCAACCTGTGTGCGAATCCTGTTCTGGATCATGGATGAGTCGGTGCAGATGATCATCCTGGATAATGGAACCGGTGCGAAGAAGATCATCAAAGGAATAGGCCTGGCCGGTATGGAAGAACGAATCAGTAGACTTGGTGGTGTGGTGAGGGCGGAAAATGCTCCCGAAGGGGGCTTTCAGCTTACCGTAACCATTCCCCTACAGAAGGAGCAGACCGATGATACGAATCCTCTTGGTTGATGACCAACCGCTCTTCGTGGAGAGCCTCAGGATGAGCCTTGAGAACTATACCGACGACTTTCAGGTCGTCGGCATAGCCAAGAACGGCACCAGTGCCGTAGCTATGGCCTGCGACCTGGTTCCGGATGTCATTCTCATGGATGTACATCTGCCTGACATCAGCGGGGTTGTCGCCACCAGGCGCATTCTTGAGAAGCAGCGCTCGATCAAGATCGTCATGCTCTCCACCTATGACGAGGATGAGTATGTCCGCGAGGCTCTGCGCATCGGCTCTTCAGGGTACCTGCTCAAGGACATCTCCCCCACCGAGCTGATTGCAGCGATCAGGGCGCTTCACTCAGGCTTGGTGCAGATCTCGCCGAAGATTGCCGCCAAGCTGATCAACGCGATGTATGATGGAACCAGTCCGAAGATTCCCGAAGTATCCAGCCGCTTTGAGTGGTTCGACACGCTTACCGACCGCGAAAAGGAGATTTTCGGCTTGATCGCCACCGGCTTCGACAATCAGCAAATTGCAGAACGGCTCCAATTGGCAGAGCAAACGGTACGGAACAACATCAGCACCATCTATTCCAAGCTCGAGGTAAAGGATCGGTTTGAGATTATCCGCCTTGCGAACACAATTCAGTACCATTAGACAAATATACTAATTTGTCACAATTTACCGATTCAAGTGTTATCATATATAGCCAAGGAGGCTGCGTATGAAACGATTTGTATTGGTACTTTTGATACTCTCGCTCGCTTTAGGTTCTCTGTCAGCCCGCCCAAACAGCATCGCTGTAGGAGCGCAGTTGGGTTTTGCTGCATCAGGGGCGGTTGTGGATGTAGGATTGGGTTCGTTGTACCTGAATGCGGGAATCGGATATCCGCTGGGGCTTTCCTATATTGGTTTTGCAGGAGGTGAGGATGATGTCTTCATCGATGTTGCAACCTTGACTGCCGATGTGAGCCAGGCGTTCGCGCTCAGTGAAAACTTTGACATCAAGGTAGGAATCGGCGCCACTGCGTTTACTGAACTTCAATCAGCAATATTCGGCTTGGCCGGGCCAGTGTTCAAGGGTGAATACTGGATTCCGAACAAGAACTACGGCTTGACGTTGACACTCAATGTACCGGTCATGGCATTCGGATACATAGAGGATGATGAGATCTTTACCGGTGGCGTTGCTTTCAATGCTTTTCTCCCTCTTATCGGCTTGGTAACTTCTACAATAGGCGTGCTGTATTCGTTTTAGGACAGGAAAAAGAACAAATAATTAGACATCTGACTTTTTATGTAATTTTATTTATTTATACTGCAATTTTAGATACAAATTACATCTATTATTGCAGTTTTTTTGTTGTGAGTTTTGGATTACATAATTTTATTGACAAAAGTTTGAGTGTGAATAAATACTACCATATACACAGAACACAAGGAGTGAGTTGGTATGAATGGTACGATTATTCTCATCGTAGTATTGTACATGCTCTTGATGCTGGCTATTGGCTACTACTCTTCCAAGAAGATTA
>JAAZAT010000017.1 GCA_012514185.1 Spirochaetales bacterium
GGGAATATCCAGGGCCAAAACATGATACGCTGAGCTCAACAGCACCATGTCTCCAAGCCAGGCGGCACTGTTGCTGCACGAACCATGCAGGAGCACCATCGGCTCTCTCTCCCTGTTCCCTGCTTCAAGTACAAACGTCTGGCCGAAGGTTGTCTGCACGTACCGCTTTCCAAGCGGGAAAGCGTCAAGAATCGCATTGTAATACCCGCGGATTTTCTCTTTCCCGATTTCTGATGTAAAAACCGATTGCTTTTACATGGAATCACTCCTGTTGCTCATCCAGATAGCGTTGTATCATGGTATAGATCGTCGCCATGAAGGGAAGACTGCCCCAGAGCATCAGCCTTACGGTACGCTCACGTTCAATGAACTGCGTCGCCAAGGAGGTATCTCCATATTCGGATGGTTTTGCATGCATGGCGGCATTGAGCGTGGTGATGATCCGGTATGCCTCATCCTTATCCAGTACTTGGATGTCGATCACCGAGGTGCTTGTAGCACGGTCCTTGATTGGCAGCGTTACAGGTTCGATGGTGTTGTCTTCAGCGAACAAGCTGAGGTCATGGCCGCTGACGCGCCAACTCTTGCCGATTTTACTGGCTCGAAGCTTTCCTTCACGGATGTATCGTTGCACTGTCTTTGGATGGATGCTGAGCATCTGAGAGATTTGATCAACGGTGTAGTAGTGTTCCATTGTTTCTTAATACTTCTTAAAACGTCTTAATAAGGTATTTATAAGGCATAATAAGGACCAAATCAAGTAGCAACCCTATGCACCTTGCAAAGAAGTACTTGGGAAGAAATAAAAGGAGGGAAGTCGATAAGACACAGACAAAGAGCCCAATCATTGGCGGTGATGGGGTGATGAATCGGATTGGTGAAAATCCAGTGACCTGGCAAGAGAGACACTGTTCTTGTTGAACTGTCTTACTTTTCCAGCAAGCGGGCCTTGAACACATCCCTGGAACCGAGAAGGTGCCAAATCATCTGCTGTTGTGCTCGTTCCCCGTCCCGCACCTTGATGGCTTCGGTAACCATCCTATGTTCATGCAAGGTGATTGACGGTCCGCGAACCAGTCCTTTCTGATAGGTTCTGGCTTGGAATCCTGTAGTGCGCAAAGCATCGAGGATGAAACTGTTTGCAGCGAACAGGACTACATTCTCATGGAATTTTCGGTCAGCCTCATAATAATGAACCATCTGCTCTTCAGGTACCGGCAGGGAAAAATCATCAAAGGCCGAAACCAACACCGCCAGCTTCTCATCGCTTGCATTTTCACAGCAGAGGCGAACTGCGATGCCTTCAAGCGCAGCACGCATTTCAAACAACTCACAGAATTCCAATACGCTGAATTCTCGTATGTAGTACCCGTCCCGAGGCCGTTGCTCCAGAAACCTTTCACCGACAAGCTGATTCAAGGAGTCATTGATCGGAGTCTGGCTTACTCCCAGTTTGAGCGCGAGATCATGCTTGTTGATCTTTTCGCCTATCGGCAGCTCTCCCTTGTCTATCAGCTCACGGATATGTTCGTATACATAGTTGCGAAGCGCTTTATTCTCGACTCTAGGCATTGGATGCGTTCTCCTTCAAGGAACTTTGCTGATTTGCTAATAGTTGTGCTAAACGAGCTCTGGCTCCCCCATGGATATGATAGAACATGAGTTCTTTCGCCCCATTGGCATCATGATTGCGCAATGCGTTTAAAATTCCAATATGCTCTTCCAATGATTTTTTAGGCGTCTTCAATATCCGTTCACTGTTGCAAAGCACTATATTGAGATTTTTCAGGATATCATGGAGGAAGTGGTTTCCGCTTATCAACATGATGCTCATGTGGAATTCAGAATCGAAGGTGAAAAGCTGCAGGGAATCAGCGTTCTCGTCAAGCTTTACAAGATCAGCCATTTCGTCAATCAAGGATTGCAGATGTTCAATTTCTGAAAGACTGATGCGTTCTGCAGCATAATAAGCCCCCATCGGCTCCAACTGGCCGCGGATATCGAAGATGTCAAGGTGTTCCTGGTTGGAAAACTCCTTGACGAACGATCCTCGACGAGGGACGGTAATGATGTAGTGATCCTTGGAAAGCTTTGAAAGAGCTTGAAGCAGGGGTGTACGTGACACGCCAAGAATTTCTGCAAGATCTTCCTGAATCAATTTTTGCCCGGGTTTCAGCTCGCCTTTGACAATCATCTCTTTCAAGATCTCGTAGACTTTCGTCCCTAAGTCGTCATACACAGTTTTGAATGCTCCCATATTGAGCTATTGTAATAGGTAAACAAGCTTGCATCAATGTAAAAACTTAATTTTACTGAATCTGCAAGCTGTTTTTATGCACTTAGCGCATGATTCCCAGCATTGTTCTCGCCTCTTGCGGCGTCGCCACTTCGCACCCCATCGCCCGCACAAGTGAAACAGCATGTTCGACAAGCTCAACATTCGTGGAATACTCGCCAGCCTTGATGGAAAATCCATCTTCATACCCGACGCGGATGCCACTCGCTCCACAGCCGATTGCAACACCCAGCAAGGAAAAATCCTGCATTCCCTCGTGTATGAGGCTCCAGGAGCTGTTGGGTGGCAAGGCTTGTTTCAGTCTGAACAAATTATCTGCGGTTGCCGACAACGCTCCGGTAAAACCCAAGGAGAAATTGAAGTGCAGAGGCGCCTGAAGCGTTCCTTCCTCATGGAGCGTAACGATGGCATTGATCATGGAGAGGTCGAACACTTCCAATTCCGGAACGACGTTGTTTTTCTTCATTTTCTTTGCCCAGTAGCGAATATCATTCCAGGTATTGATATACACACCATCACCGAAGTTGGTGGACCCCATGTTCAAGGAAGCCATCTGGACACGAGGCTCATCGACGGATACAGAGCGAAGCTCAAGCGATAATGCTGATTTCCCGCCGGTTGAACCTTGGATGACGATTGGAGTTTCCTTGCGTATCAGGTCTATGGTATGGGAAAATGTCCGCAGGTTACCCACTTGCTCTCCCTTGGTGTCCCGTACATGCAGATGGACCATGGAAGCCCCTGCTTTTGCACACGCGATGACTTGTTCTGCGATATCCTCGGGGAGAACAGGGTTTTTCACTCCGTGGGGAATCGTTTTTTCCATATGGGCAACAGGTGCTACTGCAACGACAATTTTCCTTGGGTTCATATGCTACTCCTATCGTTATTTTGTATACAATATCATATATTTAGTATACTCCATTCATACGATTTGTCAAATAAATACTCATTAAGGTGTGTCTGTAACAATGTTTTCGTTGACACAGATACACAACTGTTTTACACTATAATAAATTTTGAATACATAATTTTTGGAGCATACTATGATTGGTGTCTCTCCAGCTTTCTTTTTCTCTCTATATTCAACCGACTTTACGGTCAAGGATTACATACGGGGATTGCGTGTTTTGCAAAGTCTCGGGATTGAGGGCTATCAATTAGAGGTGTTCAAAGCAGATCGCTTGGATGAATGGGAAAAAGAAGGTGCTTCCCTGGTTCAATGCGGCCGGGACCTTGATGTGACAGCAACCCAATTTGTTGCACATTTTTTGCTTTCAGCAACAAAAGATAGTGATTCGTTGATGAGTGATGATGGCTACGAGCAGATGCGCAGGGTGACGGGCGTCGTCTCACAGTTTGCAGAATGCAAGACCATTACGCTCCCGCTCTCTCCTTTTGCACTGCCGAAAGGGTATACGCTGGAAAGTGATGGATACCAGAGGCTTTGTGATCGCTTGGTCGAGAAGCTGCTTGCATTCGATGAGATTGTCAGAACTTCCGGCTTCAGGCTGGCACTCGAAATAGTGCCGGGATCCCTGCTTGGTGGTACTGAAGGCTTGATGCGTCTGATCCGAGAGACCGGCAATGAGACGATTGGGTATAATTTCGATACCGGTCATGCGCATAGCAGTAAAGAATGCATCGCCACACTGCCTGGGAAATTGGCAGGCAGAGTGTACGGGACACACCTCAAGGACAACTTTGGATTTGAGAATTTCGCCCTGCCTCCAGGCCGTGGGTCGATTCCTTGGGAATCGGTGATTCATAACCTGACGGCGTGCGGATATACCGGATCCTTTGATTTGGAAATTGCATCGAAACATCCTTCAGAGGTTGTAAACGACTACACCGAAGGAAAGTCTTTCATAGAAAAAATCTTGATTACCACGTAGGAGGCCTGTACATGAAGTATGCAGTAATTTCTTCGTTTCTAGGAAAAACAAAAGATCGGTTCCATGAATACAACAAGGCATTGGAACTCGAGGAAAAATTCCGATTTGCATCCGAGATCCCTGATATGTCAGGTCTTGAATGCGTCTATCCGTATGAAGTCAACAAGCCGGAAGAGGTAAGAGCCTTGATGGCGAAATACAAGCTCGGCATCTCTGCCGTTAATGTGAATGTGAAAGCTGAGCCGGAGTTTCGCAATGGAGGACTCACTTCACACGATAAGGCAGTTCGTGACAAAGCAGTCCGCTTCATCAAGGAGGCGAAGGATTTTGCCAAGGCCATTGGTGCTGACAAGGTGACGTGTTGCCCGCTTGGAGACGGGTATGAATTCAACTTCCAGGCCGATTATGCACAGAACTGGAATTACCTGAAGCAGACTTTCGGGGAAGCGGCTGCGTACTGTCCCGAGATTCCCTTGTTCATCGAGTATAAGCCGAGCGAGACACGGGGTACCTGCTTTCTGGACAATGCATCCAAGACTGTCCTGCTGATCCAGCAAATCGGGTTGCCCAATCTTGGTGTCACCCTTGATTTCGGTCACTCGATGTATGGAGGATACAACCCGGCTGAAGACTTGTGCATACTGCATGAAAGTGGGCTGCCGTACTACATTCACATCAATGACAATGATGCCAAATGGGACTGGGACTACTTTGCAGGCAGCAAGCATATCCTGATGTATGCCGAGTTCCTTTATTATTTGAAGAAATTCAACTATAACGATTACTTGACCAGCGATACCTCTCCAACCCGATGGGATATCAAGGGAACGTTTGAGATCAACAACCGGTTGACAACAAAATTGATGAAGGTTCTGGATAAGATGGATGAAGCAGGATTCGAACAGATTCTCCAAAAAGGTGATTACATGGCTACCTGGAAGTTCATCGAAGAGAATCTCTTTGGATGGAAATAGGGAAGTACCGACAATTAAAGGATGAAAAGAAGGCCGATGCAGATGATTGCATCGACCTTTTCCATTACGTGTACCTTTGTGGTTCTCAAGAACCGGATTACCTCAGTGATTGGATATGCTGTCTTGCTTGTGTCCATGCTTTCCTGAAACTGGAACAGAAAAGAACCACAGGACCGAATTCCTCATATTCGTGAGGGTGAATGGCATTGCAGAGATAAGCCTTGCGGAAATCAGGAAGCTTGGCAAGCAGTTCATCGACCACCGATTCGGGGACAGGGTTGTTGAATCGGCTAACGACTGGATAATCTGCTTGTATCAGATTCTCAGCAGTTCCTTTCCAGTTGATTGTTGTTGCGATGTCCGCTCCGACCCATTCTGTAACATGATGCAAGCCTCTCGCCCCTCCGTTGATGAAACCGACGGAAGTCTTGCACTCATCCATGTACGATCGAATTTTCTTTGCTACAATTTTTCCTGCCTGCCAGGTCAAGTCTTCCAGGATGTCAACCTTGTTTTCAGCGACGTAAGCCGTGATATATTCGTCAAAGATTCCTGCAATATGGGATAGATACACTACCGGCGGATGAGCCATTCCCTTGGTTGCCCGATCATAGGCTTGTATCAAATCGATGGCTTGTTGGATGCTCATCACTTCGGTTGCATTGACCGGCATTCCTTCAGAAATGCACTGTTCAATGGCCTTGAGCCCCTCATCGGTCACAGGAATCTTGATCATTATGTTCTCACCTGCAAGACGGTTGAATCGTGCAGTTGCAAGGATGGTAGCGGCATCTTCCTTGAAAGGATTGCCTTGGATGCTGACATAGCCGAGCTTTTTATGAGACGCTTCGTAGAGAGGCTTGAACATGCCGGCGACATCGGCGACGAGGTCGCGTTGGACTTGCACCAATACATCGTCAACGTCTTGCGTCTGCTGCATCGCTTTTTTCACCGCAGCATCGACACGGGCTTTCTCATCGGGGCTGCACATCATTTTCCATACGTAAGATGGATTTTGCGTACAACCGCATGCGCCGGCATCGAGAGCAAGCCTGGCTTCCTCCAGCGTCACATTGTTAATCCAGAATCTACTTGCTGTAAGCTGTTGGACTCTTTGGAAATATCCTAGTTTCACACTATGCCTCCTATTCCTCGTCATCCACAATCTTGGTAGTACGAACGATAGCCGGATCGGTAAACTGGTCAAGTATGTCCCGAACACAGGTGGAAAAGCTGATTACACACCCTCCGTCCACTCCTCCTTGCATCCAGTGCTTCACCCCCGGTGGTATGATCACTTGATCGCCGGGATTGAGGTCTCTTCGTTGTGTGCACGTGAAACAATCTTGCTTCCCCGCCGGTATGAGCGAGCTGTCAAGTGCATCGGGACCTTCCTCAAAATATCGCACGGTGCCCCAGAACCCACGCAAGATTTCCTCCTTTCCTGGATCGTCCCCGACCGGTGGATGCCAATGCTCGGGAAGAATCTGGTTGGGAAGGAGAACGATGAGTTTTGCGCTGATGCGGTCGGTTGCA
>JAAZAT010000289.1 GCA_012514185.1 Spirochaetales bacterium
CCAGGCATCGGTTCCTTCGTCTAATGGTTAGGACAGGAGATTCTCAGTCTCTAAATAGGGGTTCGATTCCCCTAGGAACTAAAACGAATGAGGAAGGGGCAACCTTGTAGGTTGCCCTTTTTTATCGGTATACTAAGCATAAGGAACCGCACACTATGATTACAGCATCAAATATCGGTCTTTCCTATGGAACCCAGGTTCTTTTCAAGGAAGTAAATATCAAATTCACGCCCGGCAACTGCTATGGCATCATCGGAGCCAATGGTGCAGGCAAGTCGACATTCCTCAAGATTCTCTCGGGGGAGATTGAAGCCGATACCGGAGAAATCATCATCTCATCAGGCCAGCGGATGGCGGTACTCAGGCAGGACCACTTTGCCTTCAACGATTATACGGTTCTTGAGACTGTCGTCATGGGTTATGAACAGCTGTATGCTGTAATGAAGGAACGGGACACCATCTATGCGAAAGAGGACTTCACCGAGGAGGATGGCCTGAGGGCGGCTGAACTCGAAGGTGAATTTGCTGAAATGGGAGGATGGGAGGCTGAGGCCCAGGCTGCCCAGATGCTCGATGGTCTGGGAATCACGACTGATTTGCAGCAGAAGAAAATGAGCGACGTTGAGGACAACGTGAAAGTTCGTGTTCTCCTCGCCCAAGCCTTGTTCGGGAATCCCGACATCCTGTTGCTGGACGAACCGACCAACCACCTTGACCTCGAATCGATTCACTGGCTTGAGGACTTCCTTGCCAACTTCGACAACACCGTCATCGTAGTCAGCCACGACCGTCACTTCCTCAATACGGTGTGCACCCACATTGCAGACATCGATTTCGGCAAGATCCAGCTCTATGTCGGCAACTATGACTTCTGGTACCTGTCCAGCCAGTTGGCAGCCAAGCAGATGAAGGATGAGAAGAAGCGCCGGGAGGAAAAGATTTCCGAGTTGAAGGAGTTCATCCTCCGTTTCTCCAGCAACGTGGCAAAGGCAAAGCAGGCTACCAGTAGAAAGAAATTGATCGACAAGCTCACCATCGACGATATCAAGCCCTCAAGCCGAAGATTCCCCTATGTTGCATTCAAGCCGATGCGCGAGTGCGGCAAGAACATTCTTGAAATCAAAGGCCTCAGCAAGGTCATCGACGGCGAGAAGGTGCTGGACAACTTCGACCTGGTGCTCAACAACGGGGACAAGGTTGCCTTTGTCGGCCCCAACCACTATGCGAAAACGGTATTGTTCGAAATCCTGACCGGCAATATGGAACCCGACGAGGGTACGTTCACCTGGGGAGTGACCACCAGCCTTTCCTACTTCCCCAAGAACAACAGCCACCTGTTCACCGAACACATTTCCATCACCGACTGGCTTCGCGAATACAGTGAGGACAAGGACGATACCTATATTCGCTCCTTCCTTGGCCGCATGCTTTTCAGCGGCGACGAGGCTCTCAAGGATTGTACGGTGCTCAGCGGAGGCGAGAAGGTGCGGTGCGTGCTGTCGCGCATGATGCTTGAGCAGGCAAACTGCCTGATTTTCGATGAACCGACCAGCCATCTTGATTTGGAAGCCATCACCGCCCTCAACAACGCTCTGATTGACTTTACCGGAGTTCTGCTTTTCAACAGCCATGACCATCAGTTCGTGGAGTCAATCGCAAACCGGATCATTGAATTTACGCCGAACGGGGTCATTGACAGAATGATGGGCTTTGAGGATTATTTCAATGACGAATCCATCAAGGCTTTGCGGGATGAGAAGTATAGCGGCTCACACCACGCAATAGCGCTTTAGGGAGGCTCCATGCTGGTTGCAGTAGATATCGGAAACACAAACATTGTCATTGCAGTCCATGACGGAATGAAGTGGGTGCAGTCGTTTCGGATGTACAGCGACCAGAAGAAGACCAGTGACGAGTATTTCGTTGTGCTGGACAGCCTGATGAGTCACGCTGGCCTGCACAAGCACGATATCAACAGGGCGGTCATCAGTTCGGTCGTACCGAACTTGACCCGCTCGATGCAGAAGAACATCATCAGGCTGTTCGACGTCCAACCGCTCATGGTCGACCATCAAGTGGAAACAGGGTTGAAGAAAGAGACGATTCCCGAGGAATTGGGAAGCGACCTGCTCGCCAACGCCGCCCAGGCCCACTACATGCACCCCAATCAACCGGTGGTGGTGGTGGACTTCGGAACAGCACTCACGCTGACCACGGTCGACAGTGAAGGAGCAGTCCTCGGGGCATCCATCGCACCGGGCCTGGTCACAGCGGTGAACGCCTTGTTCGGCAATACCGCCCAGCTGCCGCAGGTAGAACTGAAGATACCTCAGACCGTCATCGGTCGCAACAGCCAGGAATCGATTCGCAGTGGGATCATGTTCGGGTATGCCGGTATGGTGAAGTCCATCATCGAGCGCACTGAAGAGGAGCTTGGCTGCGAGGTCTTCGTCATTGCGACCGGAGGCCTCAGCCAAACCATAGCTCCCTTGATCGCCCGGATCAATCAAGTTTCGGCCATGCACACCCTGGATGGCCTTCGTTTGATCAGCGAACTCAACTAAAAGACGAATACTCCCTTTCGCATTACTGCAAAAGTCTTCCCGCCGCGAGTGGTGGCGTCGATATCCATGTCTTTGGAACCAATCATGAAATCGACATGCATGAGACTGGTATTGCATCCGGCCTCATGCAGCTGCTCATCGGTGGAAAGCAACGCACCGTTCGCCAGTGCCGTTGGATAGCCGTCACCCAGGGCGAGGTGGCAGGAAGCATTCTCGTCCAGCAGGATTGAATTGAAGATGTAGTTGCTCAGTGCGATGGGGCTGGTCTCATCCACCAGTGCCACCTCTCCGAGACGCCGTGTCCCTTCGTCGATGGAGAAGAAGGTGTCCATTGCTTCCTTGCCTTCACGGGCGCTGTAGTCGTCTACCTTTCCATCCTTGAAGACAAGGCGTACTTCTTCGGTCTTGACATCAAGAACGCTTACCGGTTTGGTGGTCGTCACATATCCGTCGGCCCGCATCCGGTCGGGAGTAGTGAAAATCTCCTCGGTGGGAAGGTTTGCAAAGAATTGAAGCCCGTCGGGCATCACATCGGCCCCTCCGGTAAACCGGGCTTGGTCGGTAAAGCCGATGGTGAGGTCGGTTTTGCTGCTCTTGAAGTGAAGCGAATCAATTCCTTGTTCGTTCAGGTATGTTCTTCGGCGGTCCAGCATCGCTTTCTTCTCTTCCCAGGCAAGACCGGGGTCTTCCTTGTCAAGCAAAAGAATAGGTTTGAGTACTTCCATCAGATCTTCGGTGGTTGCCTGCTGCCCAAGCACCTGTTTGGCCCACAGGGGGCCGGGGGCGCAGCAGACACACCAGGCAATCTGGCTGCGCATAAGTTTCCTGCTTCGTGCCTCATGGAATTTGCGCTTTGCCTTTCCATATATCTGGTTCTTTCTCTGATCGAGCTCGGCATGGTCGAGCCGCTCTTCGGTGGCATCGATGCGGATATATGACCAGCCTTCGGTGCACAGCTCGTAGTCGAGCGCCTTCATGTAGGCCGGGTTGAACGAGAGCTGGTCCTCTTCCTGAGCTGCAAGTCGGGAGGCAAGTACATCCAGGTCGTCAAGAAGCACCTGGACGAAGGTCGCTCCCTTCCTGTATGCCGATTTGCTGAGGGCGCGGGCAAAGTAATACGTCCCTGGTCCGGTCAGGATGAGGACATTTTTTCCCCTCTGAAGATTGATGCCTTTCTCAATAATTAGATCTGCGTATGCAGCAACGAGTTTTTGGTCCATATGTATACTCCTATGAGGTGTGCACCCCTTCGAACATGAGGTCATGGATTTGGCCGTCATCGGCTTGGAGGGTGACACCAAGATGACTGTCTCCCACGGGGATTTCCAATCTTACCAAGGACTCACACAATTTGCTTGTAAGGATATCCTCGTCGTTTGCCTGGGTGGTAAGCGTGTCCAAGGAGAATCCCCCCAGCGTGATCGTCGTGGTGATTTCCTTGGCAAAATGCGGGTGGATTGATTTTTCAAGGTATCGGCTCTCAATGGTGTCGTTGTCAGCAAGGGTGATCTCGCCGATGTGTCTCGCTCCATCATCAATGCTGAAGAAAGCGGACAGTGCTTCTTTTCCTGTTTCAGCCTGCCAATCGATGACTTTTCCGTTCTGCACGGTAAACGATGCTCCGGTCACTTCTCTGCCCAGTACATAGAAAGGCCGAGAGGCTGAAAAAGTACCTTGGGCCGAAAAGCTGTCCAACGGGGCATGGAGGCCTTGGACGGGCAGGGTAGGACAGAAGTAGCGTCTGCTTGCCAACGTGGTTCTTCCGCCGGCCCAGCGTGTGTTCTGTGCTAGTGCGGCTTCAAGCTGCCAACCATCAGACACACAGGTTACCCGGCCCGGGCCGATCTTGTTCAGAGCTTGCTTGCGGTACTCCAGCAGATTTCCCTGCTCTTCCCAGTACGAGACGTTCCACCCGTCTTCCAGGCGATACAGCGTGCTGAACAGCTTCCACATCTCTTCTTCACCAGCTGCATTGCCCAGGAGTTCCGAAGCCCACCGGATGCCGGGGTAGGGAACATTCGCCCAAGGCACGGCAATACGGCGGTCGAGGATCACCGGGTCGCTGAGATGGCCGAATTTTGCAATGGCTGTCACTTCACCGACAACAAGGGCCAGGTCGCTCGCATCACGATACGGATTCGCATCAAGATCGAAGATATGGCACATGACCGTCGTGTGTACCGGCGGTCTGAAAATCTCTTTCTCCTCAGGCTCTATCGGGTAGGCTTGGACAACCTTCCCATGATTGGTTTCCACAATGGTCACGCTTTGCCGGGTTGTCAAACATGCTTGTCTGGCCAACAGGCGTGCAAAGTGCATGGTTGTTGCTTCGGTGTTGATCGAAAGACTGTCGCCCTCGGTCAGCTTGAGCTGCACATCAATGATAAGCTGTGCATACCGTTTGAGTAAGAGTTCCATGAATCCTCCAGTACGATTCAATAGTATAGCAAATTATTGATATACGATATACCAGCGAAATGTATAAGACAGCAAAAAACCCACACGCGCTGGTGTGGGTTATGCTTGAGCGCCCAACGGGAGTCGAACCCGCTTCTTCAGCTTGGAAGGCTGAGGTAATACCATTATACGATAGGCGCAGTTGCTTGGTACGGTGTTTTTATAAAGTATTCTGAATGCTTCGTCAAGTACCTGTAGTTGACAGAGGGGCAGAAAGCCTGTTACAAGTACTGCATAGCGATACAAGCGAGGTTATGAGCGTGGGACAGCGTGGAGAAGTGTATTCAACGAGACTTGTCAAGAATGACAGGACCTATTTCTTTAATGTGAAAGAGAACATTTATGGGGACATGTTCCTCAATTTGGTTGAGAGCAAGGGTACTCCTGACAGTGACAGGTTCATCAGGCAGTCATTGATAGTCTATCAGGAAGATTTGGGAGAATTCTTGAAGGAACTGCAGAAATCCCTGGATTTCATCAAGCAGAACTCCAAGCAGAAATAAACCAAGCAGGCAGCCGAGAGGCTGCCTTTCTTGTAGAGGAGCCGCCTCGATGGAAATAAGACAGATACAGATACAGGACATTCCCGCAGTCTGTGCGCTGGTAAAAGAAGTCTTCGACCAGGTTCTTGCCTCGACCTATACCGAAGAGGGAAGACAGACTTTCTCTGCATTCATTGAAGAAGAGGCGATGAGAAGACGGCTCTCAGACAACGGGTTTGGATTAGTTGCCTTTGTGGATGGGAATCTCGCTTCTCAGATAGAAGTACGAAACAACTCCCACATCTGCCTGCTGTTCACTAAATGTGAACACCAAGGAAAAGGCCTTGCAAAGGTACTGGTCGAACAAGCTGTCCTGCTGTGCAAGACGCATGACAGCAGTGTTGCAGCGATCAGCGTCAACGCTGCACTTTCGGCAATACATGCCTACCAACACTTTGGTTTCAAGCAGTGTGCTCCTGAACAAGAGAGAGACGGCATACGCTTTGTACCGATGATCAGACTTCTCTAGAAGAGGGTTGCCTGTTTCTTGGTACTGGTTGGTTTCTGTTCAATATGGAATGAACGGCGATGAATGGGGGACAACCCGTAGAGCAGACATGCTTCGCGGTGCTCGGCGGTTGGATAGCCCTTGTGCTTTGCAAAGTTGTAATAAGGCCACTTGGCATGGCTCTGGACCATATATCTGTCCCGTTGGTTCTTGGCAAGAATGCTTGCAGCCATGATTTGGGGAACCAGGGCATCCCCGCCGACAATCGTTTGGGTGATGCAATCGAGATTCGGCCGTTGGTTGCCGTCGACAAAGGCCAGGTCCACCTGTATTTTTCTGCTGATTTTCTCATAGGCGCGCTGCATGGCCAAAAGCGAAGCCTGCAGGATGTTGATCCTGTCTATTTCCTGGGCTGTTGCCAGGCCGATGGCCCAAAAGAGGGCTTTCTCCTTAATCACCTTTTCTGCTTCAAGACGTTGCTTTTCACTCAGCTTCTTTGAGTCGTTGAGCAGGTGGGTGGGAAAGTCCGGACCAAGGATGACTGCAGCCGCCACCACAGGACCTGCCAGCGGCCCCCTGCCAGCTTCATCCAAGCCGCATACTATGCGGTAATCCTGCTCCATCGAAAACAACAAGGCCTCTTGCATGCTTTGCTCCTACTTTTACCGACGACCAACCTATGCTATAATCCCCCCATTACTGCGTCAAGCAC
>JAAZAT010000233.1 GCA_012514185.1 Spirochaetales bacterium
AGCTGACCCAAGCGCAATCCTTATACTGCTCGGCATACTCATCCATATACTTCATTCGGTACTCCTCCTACACCTATGTAGTTGCTATTTGTATTGCAAGACCCTCAGGGATCTCCATTTGCTTGACGATTTCACCGCCCTTCTCATCGGTGACCAGCACATCCACTTGATCAAGGCCTACTGTCTTGAAATTCGACACCACCCCGATCTTGTTTGCCGCGGCCACCACGATGACCATCCCTACGGTATGCTCGATCATGGCACGGGTGGTCTCCGCCTCCTCCAGAATGGGGGTGGTAAGACCTGCCGAGGGCGAGAATCCGTCGACACCGATGATTGCCTTGTTCGCATACACCTGGTTGACCAAGATGGAAGAAAGGGAGCCGGAAACCGAGTGGCTTCGGCTTCGATACACCCCGCCTGCGAGGATGAGACGGATGTGCTCGCTCTCCTTGCACAGCCAAATGGCATCGATGTTGTTGGTGACGATGGTCACTTTCTTCTGGAGGGCAACCACCGAGCGGATCACCTCGAAGGTGGTGGAACCGCTGTTGATGTACAGGGTGTCACCCTCTTGAACCATGGCTGCCACAGCCTGTCCGATGGCTTCCTTCTCTTTGGGATATTCTGATGCTTTCTGCAGGTAATCGGGTTCGACAGGGAGGTTTCTCCTGGCTGTCGCACCTCCGTGGGTGCGCTCCACAAGTCCTTTCTTCTCAAGCTGGTCGAGATCGCGGCGGATGGTGAGTTCACTGACTCCAAGCTCTTCGGCCAGCTGGCTGACCGTGACCGTACCTTCGGTCTTGATCAGGTTCAGGATGTACTGCTGTCTGCTGGCAGGAATGGTTGACATGAACACTTCCTTGAATGTTTTTGTACTTTTTACCCGTTACATCTCCATAATACAATCAAAAACATTCAACTGTCAACGGAAATAGGCGAAAGAATTCATGAAAAACGTTCAAGAAAGTTCAATATATGGTATAGGAAGGAAATCCAGAGTGAGTAATCGAGGAAAAGGAGAATCCGACAGAGGGAACGATGGAGAATGCCCAACCTGATAGTCGCTTTCCATCCAGAAGATGGAGAAGAGAAACGTCGGCAAAGACGCTTGCAACGAGGGCCATATCCATCGAGGAGGAACTGGCGAACCGAAAACGTGCTCCCAGATCCGCTCCCAAGCCAAGCTGAAGCTCTTCACTTCCCCCTGGAACCTGATTCTCGATATCGGCAATGGAGAGCCCTGCAGCGACATGGCCCTCAACTCCCCCGGCCAATACAGAGCGAAATGCTGGACCAAGGAAGAAAGCCATACGGGTGATCGAGTCGGCAAACGTTGTGGATACCTTGGTCACCAGACCGGTTCCTTCAAATGGTGTGAATAGGAGATAGGATATGTCCAAACCATAGGAGGCATCGAAGTCCAAAGCAGATCCAGAGTGCCGGCCTGCGGCAAAGCTGATGTTCAGATGCCGCTCGCTGCCGATCGCAGAAAGTGGAGCCAAATAGGCTATACCCAAGAACAAGACAAGCAGGATTCGTTTGGCCATCATGCCTCCTTGTGAACATTCATTAGAATTCCCTGTAGCCCGTAAATGATTTTTTCCTCCTCCTAGAATCCGTGGTAACCGGCTTTCCGGGCCTTGCGGGCCTCCTTTTCCCAGGCCCGGAGTATGTCGGACGAGGCCTGCTCAAGCTCCTCG
>JAAZAT010000003.1 GCA_012514185.1 Spirochaetales bacterium
ATAATGCGAAACTACTTCGGGCAAGAAGTTTTCAGGTCTGGGCGCTTAGCCTTGCCTTCGCAAGGCATCTTGTTGCACGTTTTAATGTTTCTGAAGCAAATATCATCACGTTTGCTGGTGGACGGTTTTTATTGCTCTTGCCAAATTCTCAAAGCTATGAAGCGATTGTGGAAGCAATTCAAACAGAATTGGATAGCTACATGCTTAAGGAATTCTCTGCAAGACTTTCTTGTATCGTTTCGAGTACTCCAATTAAGAATCCCTCTGATTTAATCCAAACCAATGGCGTACAATTGCAGTTTAGGATGCAAAATCATGATGCGCTCCAAAAGATGAAAAAGTTCCAACATGGACTTCATGCCTATGGTCATGTATTGGAACAAAACTATATTGCTCTGCAGAAGTATGGATCTTGTCCTCTATGTGAAGTAAATCCTGCCACTGAGAGTTCTGGCCATTGTAAGAGCTGCGACGATATGCTGGGTATTGGAAGTTCTCTAATGAAGGCTAAGCGAATATTGCTCAAGGCAGATACATTGCAGCCATTCGGGAAAATGGTACGAATAGTCTCAGGTGAGTTCAATGGCTATGGCTACACCAACCGAGTTTATGAACCAGGTCTACCTATGATTTCGCTCCCGTATCTTGCCCCATTTCGTGGAGATGAAGAAAGCGGATTGCTTACATTTGAGGAAATTGCCCAAGACCTAGGAACCAGAGCGTCCAAGAAGCTTGCCATGTTTAAAGCGGGTATTGACAATTTGGGACTGCTTTTTGGTTCCTCTCTGGGTGACCGTTGGTCATTGTCGCGTTATGCGGACTTGAGCTATCAATTCCAACAGTTTTTCTCAGCTTTCCTAGCTCAGATGATTGCAGAGAACGAAACCTATCAGAAAAGCATCTATGTAGTGTTTTCTGGAGGAGATGATTTATGCATCCTAGGACCTTGGGATGTGGTAATGGAGTTCGCGTTGGATTTCAGAAAGCAACTTGACAAGTTCACGAACAACAATAAGGCGGTCACGCTATCCGGAGGGATTGTTCTGGCATCAAGTACTCTTCCTGTTCGAAATCTTGCTGCAATGGCTGAGGAGACATTGGATGCATCAAAACATCGTGCAGAACGAGGGGTTACGGTTAAAGATGGGATCACCGTGTTTGGAGTAACCCAATCATGGCCGGATTATGCACAGGCAATCGAAGATGGGAAACAAATGCTCCAGTACATCAGAAAAAAAGCAGTTACCAAGGCAGCTGTCTACCAAATCATTGATTTCTCTCATCGTGCTGAACGTGTGGGATCAGGAAATCTTCGCGATTTGCTCTGGGCCAGTAATTATACCTATCAAATAAATCGGAATATTAAGGGCAATGAGACCAAGTTGTGGTTTGCCCGATTTGCAGCATCACCTGCAGCCATGATCAAGGCGCGGGTATCATCAAGTTATGCACTTTACAAAGTGCGTGACAGAAACATGTAGGAAGGAGGTACCTAATGGCACAACCCAAACCAGAGAACCAGAACTCCAGCAGGGCACTGATTGGTGGATTTTATATCGCCGGCAGTGACGGGAAAAAGAAGGTAAAGCCCGAGTTATTCGATGCCAAAGCTCAAGAGATTGCAAATAGGTTCTACAAAGAAACTATTAACAGATTCAATCAGAGACCAGTGCAGGTAGGCGTAAGTGGAACGCAGTTGAGACGAGTGTTTGATGAAGTTAAACGGTTTGATTACTTGCTTCAGCTCGACTCAGAATCTTGGGATGCCCAATTGCCTTACATCAAGATGATAAAATCAAAAATCCGATACACCATAGCCAGGATGACTAGGAATGAGAGAAACCAAGATGTTTTGGATTGTTATGCAGCACTGTCCTCTTTCCTCATAGAAGGAATCGATGCTATTCATGAGCAACAAGATTACGAGGTCTTTCTTGCGCTCTTTGAAGCTGTGTATGGGTTCTATTATGAACACGCTCCCAATAGAAGCTGATTGATACAAGGAGTTGAGGCATGGAATACAAACAAATAAAACAAAAGAAAATCGTCGGAAGAATAGTTGTAAAAACCGGTCTGCACATTGGGGCGGGAAACGACAGGGTTGAGATCGGCGGGATGGATAATCCGATCATCCGTAACCCGTTGAATCGTGAACCCTATATTCCTGGGTCCTCAATCAAAGGGAAAATGCGCTCCTTGCTTGAATGGAAGCTTGGGAAGATTGTAACGGAAGGAAGAAGCGCCGGCCAACCTTGTTCATGCGGAAAATCCGGTTGCCCTATCTGTAGGGTATTCGGGAGTGCCAACAATTCAAGGGGTAACGATGAATCCTTGAATAAAGGTCCTACGCGTTTGATTGTCAGGGATGCGATGTTGTCGGAAGATGACCGTGTGCTGTTCAAGCAAGGCAAGCCGATTGTGGAAGAGAAGTCTGAAAACAGTTTGAACCGGATAACTGCAGAGGCAAATCCACGTCCTATTGAACGAGTGGTCCCCGGAGTCTCTTTCGATTTTGAAATGATTTATCGTGTGCTGGATATGGGTGATGGCGGCTCTACCGATGAAAAAATGTTCAAGGATGTAGTCCTGTCAGGTCTAAAGCTTCTTAGGGATGATTACCTTGGGGGCGGTGGATCACGGGGGAATGGCCAGATTGATTTTGAAGACTTGAAGGATGAAAACGGGAATTCCATCTCATTGTAATGCTTCTAAGAGGTTAATCCATGAAACTGTATAGAGTGCACATCGAACTTCTCTCGGCGATTAGTACACCACTTAAGGGCGACACCTTGTGGGGACATGTCGTTTGGGGGATAGCCAATCATGAAGGAGATGGAGCTGTTGCATCCTTTCTCGAAGCATGCAAAGCCGGCGAGCCACCGTTGGTTATCTCAAGTGCTTTTCCCAAAGGAATGCTCCCAAAACCTGTGATGAAC
>JAAZAT010000208.1 GCA_012514185.1 Spirochaetales bacterium
GTGGCATCAAGGTCCTTGCTCTCAAACATAGCGGCGTATGAGAAGTAATCATAGGCACGTTGAACATCGTTTGGCAACAAGCTTGCCAAGAGAAACAGGGTTACCGCTTGTTCATCCGTCAGGGAAGCGAATGCTTCCTTGATGAGGGAGAAAGAGGCATTGGACTCAACCAATACCTTGGCATAGGCCGGGCCGTCCATGGAGCCCTGCAAATAGGAAGTGAAGATTCTATGGGCATCCCCGGTTCGTCTTGCGCCAAGCAGGGCTTGATACAGCTGCTTGGCGGTTGCCTCGTCCAAGGCCTCCTCTTCTTCAAGCAACAGACCCATTTCGATGACAAGAGCACCATCGGCCACCCTGTTGCCCAGCAGGACGGCCAGCTTTGCCGCTGAAACCGATGTACCCTCCCTGCCTGTCATCGCCAGATACAAGTGCAGGCTTGCATGTGCTTCCTCAAGCTTGCCAAGCCGCTCCTGTGCCAACGCCACATAGTACAAGGAACTTTTTTGATAGGTTCGGGAAAAGTCCTCTCTTGCAACACGTTCGAGCCGCTCAAAGTCACCCTGTATAGCAAGTTGGTCGAGAGAAGAGACGCCTTTGCTGCATCCTGTGAGAAGCAAACAAAAAGAGAACAGAAGAAGGGTGCAATAACGCGGTCTCATCATCCTCTGTTCTCCTATCACTATCAAAAAAACAAGGCAGGCAATAAGCCGGGTTCTGTATCAGATGATCATCTATCCACGCCCCCTGTTACCAGGGTGCTGTAGCAACCGACCCGCAGGCTCAAGGCGGACAACCCAACCTGCTGCTTGATTTTGCTCCTGACGAGGCTTACCCTGCCACTTCTGTTGCCAGAGGTGCGGTGGGCTCTTACCCCACCATTTCACCCTTACCGATTGCTCGGCGGTATATTTTCTGTGGTGCTCTCTATAGCGTCGCCGCTCCCGGGTGTTACCCGGCGTCATGTCCTATGGAGCCCGGACTTTCCTCAAGCGGCCTTGCGGCCGCCCGCGATCATCTCGCCTACCTTGTAAACATCCTAGAGCAGGTCGTCGAATTCGCTGGAATCGACAAAGTCGGCAAGGCCGCCTTCCTCAATCTCAACATCCTCGATTCTCTTGCGGAACTGCTCATCCGCACCCTCAACCTCTTCATAGTAGAGGATTCTGCTGCAGTATGGGCAGAACTCAATATCCTTTGCCGATCGAACAACATTGACGAACTGGATGGGAAGTACAATGTGGCATCCCTGGCAAACCAAACCATGGATGGGAACAATCCCCTTGCCCTTCTTGTTCTTCACAATGTTGCAGAACTTATTGTACAGGTCCTCGGTGATATCCCCGGCGATGTACTGCTCGCATTTGGTCTCAAGCTTGGCAAGCTGGTCCCGCTTATCGGAGAGCAGGGCTTCGATCTTGCTCGCTTCGTTATCGACTTCCTGCTTCTGCAGCATCATCAACTGCTCTTTTTCGGTGAGGCGGTCACTGAATTCATGAACCTGCTTCTCCTTGACGTGCAGTTGCTTGAGCAGACTCTGTTCTTTGGCGGAAGCATCCTTGATTTCCTTCTCAAGCGCTTCAAACTCCCGCTGGGTGGAGATCAGTTCCATCTGCTTTTCGGAGTTCTCACGGGCATGCACTGCATCATCATACTGGATGCGCAGGCTTCTGAGGTCATCCTTTGCTGTCTCACTTCTGGCATGTTCATCAATATATTCCAAATTGATCTTGTCCAGCAGCTCCTGCTTGACTTTCAGATCTCTGGGCAACTTGACAATCTCATCCTCTAGGGCAAACCGCAAGGTCAGGTCTTCCTGCAATTGGCTGAGTTTTGCAAATACTTCTGCTTCTTCCATCATCTTCTCCCTGTATCTCAAATGAAATCCTTCAATTTCCTACTGCGCTTGGGATGCCTGAGCCTTCTGAGTGCCTTTGCCTCAATCTGGCGGATTCGTTCCCTGGTCACCTCAAAATACAATCCAACTTCCTCCAGTGTCAATGAATATCCATCCTCTAGGCCGAATCTCATCTTCAGGACCTCCTGCTCTCGGGCAGGGAGGGTTGCCAGGACATCCTTGAGCTGTTCCTGAAGCAGCGAATAAGCGGTCTGGGTGGCAGGATTCTCCACCTCCTTGTCCTCGATGAAGTCGGAGAGCAAAGAGTCTTCCTCCTCGCCTACCGGTGTTTCCAAACTGATCGGTTCACGGGCGACATTCTTGACCGCCTTCACCTTGCTCTCGGTCCAGCCAAGCTTCTCAGCCACTTCTTCGTCGGTCGGCTCCCGACCCAGCGACTGCATGAGCATCCTCGACTCCCTGACCACCTTGTTAATCTGCTCGATCATGTGCACAGGAACACGGATGGTACGGGCCTGGTCGGAAATCGAGCGGGTGATGGCCTGACGGATCCACCACGTTGCATAGGTGGAGAACTTGAAACCTTTGCGGTACTCGAACTTCTCTACCGCCTTGATCAAACCGATGTTGCCTTCCTGAACCAGATCGAAGAAGTGCAATCCCCGATTGGTGTATTTTTTTGCAATCGATACCACGAGCCTGAGGTTGGCGCGGATCAAGCGGTCCTTGGCATCCTTCATCATCTTCTGGCCGTACTTGATCTTCGTGGAGTGAAGCAAAATATTATCGCAGGTCTCCTCGAACTGGTACTCGATCTGCCTCAAATCCTTCTCCGTCAATTGGAGCTCCCGGATTAGGTCCTTGATCGTGTCACTGGACAGATGCAGTTCCTCTTCGATCCTAGCACTCCTGGATTGGGTTGCCAGATCTCGTCCGAGTTGTCTCAACTCCTTGGCCGATGAAATGTGCAGCTTGTTCTCAAGCTGTTGCTTCTTTTCCTTGTAGGAGCGGATCCTGTTCTCTGCATCGACGAAATCGTGGGTGAAAGAGGTGATCTCCTCGGGCTGCAAATCGACTTTTGCAAGCTTCTTCAGCAGCGTCATCCGCGTCTTGATCAAAGCCTCATCATGCAGCACATCCTCACCGCTGCTGATCATCTGCTCTTTCTTCGCAATATAGTTTTTCAGGCTCGCCTGCACGTCCTTCAGCTGTTCCTTGTAAAATTGGGTGAACCGCTTCTGGTTGGTGACAAGCTCCTTGTAGTCCTTTGCGTTGTACTCTTCTTCCTGACCTTCAATCTTGGTGTTGAGCGTCTTGATGATCTCATAGAACTGGGTGATCATAACCCCGCTTTCCTGGATGACTTCCTTGATGATCAAGGCGCCGTCTTCCATTTTCTTGCTGAGTTCAACCTCCTGGTCGGCGGTCAGCAGGTTTTCCTTGCCGATTTCCCTCAGATAGAGACGGATTGGATCATCACCGCTGGTGTCGCTCTTGTCTGTTCCCAGGATGGTGTTGTGACGGATGTGTTCAATATCCCCATCATGGTCGTCAAGACTGGAAATATCGACAAAATGATCACTTCCACCAACCGTATCATCATCGGTACCCATGCCGCTCCAGGCATGTTTCATCGAAGCGGGATGCTCGTCCTCATCATCAAGGGCTGCATCCTCTTCTTCTTCATCGTCATCACTTTCCTGACCGCCGTTTTTTTTGGCTTCCGGCTTGTCTTCGTGATGATCGGAAAAATCATCTATCAGTGCATCGACGGACAGGTCATCCTCAAGATCATCCTCAAGCAGGTCGACATCATCCGGTTCCTCTTCCAGGTCGGTATCGATTTCATCCTCGGACGGACCTTCGGAAAAAAGACCTGCAGCAGGAGGTTCATCATTTTCGGTGACGATGATCTCCAACTCACTGAGGGTCTGCATGATTTCATCGACAGCCTCATCCGTGGCATTCTGTGGACCAAGAGCCTTTCTGATATCCTCTTTCGTCACATGTCCGGTCTCTGCTGAACGCGCCACCATGTCCTTGACTATGGCCTGCGAAATGTTTTCATCAAGCATCTGTATTATCTACCTACCCTGTTTA
>JAAZAT010000178.1 GCA_012514185.1 Spirochaetales bacterium
AGATAGAATGCTTACATTGCAAAAAATTGTCAAGAGTACAACAGACGGGAAATAACAGCGGCAGCACCCTCAAGGAGCTCTTGGTCATCAGCCGTGAACCGGGCAAGCTTGGGGCTGTCGGCATCGAGCACTCCCATCACCCTGCCCTTGGCATCGAACAGCGGCACCACCAGTTCGCTTCTGCTCGCACTGTCACAGGCGATATGGTCGGGAAATGCATGCACATCATCGACTCGAACACTCTTGCCGGTACGGGCGCACAGTCCGCACACTCCTTTGGCAAAAGGAATGTCGGTGCATGCGACCTTCCCTTGGAATGGGCCGAGCACCAGGTTTTGACCTGAATCATCGACAAGGTAAAACCCAACCCAATTGATGTCTTCCAACCATCCAGAAAGAAAAGCCGAGGCATTGGAGAGATGGCAGTAACGCCTTTGCAGAGTACCATCCCAATCACCGATCAAAGCAGCAAGCTGATCAAGAATCCCGCCATCCTTGTGCAACACCATATACCACGCTCCTCATCACTGGATTACCGACCGCATGGCTTTCACCGGGGCGGCGGCCTTGTTCCCTCCACGCAGCTTCATCGCCACTGAGGGTTTTACTACCACACCCGGGCCGTTGATGCAACCACCCTCACAGCACATCACCTCGACCAAATCGGCCTCAGCAGGTCGTTTCTCCCAGATTTTCATCGTCCTGAACATCTTCTTGTCTACCCCGTTGACCGGGAGCACCTGCACTTCGTGGCTTGGGGCAAAGCGGCTCAGCACGCAGGAGGCAACCCCACCGGAGAGTGCAAACTGCCTGCAGTCCTCAAATGAGGAGGTATCACCAAGATCGGCGCCCTCCAATTCTCGTACGTCGATGCCTTTGGCAATGAACAGGGAGGCAAGCTCGCTGAAGGTGATGACAGCATCGATTGTCTTCAGCCTGACAGCTTCCACCTTTTTTGCAAGGCAAGGCCCTATGAAGACGTTCTTGGTGGCGGGATTGAGTTCTTTCGCTTTCAGCGCCGCATACCCCATGGGAGAGAGGGCCGAGGAGCGGCGTTCGCCGAGGAACGGCAGATGCTTGTCGACAAGCTCCATGTAGGCAGGACAGCAGCTGGTGGTCATATACCCTTTCCCTCTTGCTTTCCGCTCCGCCAGTTCCTCAGCCTCATGCAGGCTTGTCGTCTCAGCCCCCTCGCTGACTTCAAGCACAGAAGAGAACCCGGCTGCCAGCAAAGCGGCCTTGATTTGTGAAAGCGTACCGGGGAACTGGCCTTCTATGGCCGGGGCGATCAGGGCGGTGACATGTTCTTCCTTGGCGAGCATCTTGACTACCGGCATGAGGGACGAACGCTCGACGATGGCCCCGAACGGGCAGCTCATCGCACAGCGGCCGCAACTGATGCACTTTTGGTAATCGATCTCCACATACCCTTCTTCGTTTTTCTTCACCGCGTTGACCGGACAGGCTTCCTCGCAGGGAACCGGAATATGAACAACTGCATGGAAGGGGCATACTTCCTTGCACTTGCCGCAGCGGATGCAGCGGCTCTCATCAATATGCGCCTGCCCGCCGGAAAAGGTGATGCAATCCTTGGGGCAGTTTGCCAGACAAGGCCTGGCAAAACAGCCTCTGCAGGCATCGCTGATCAGGTAGCGGTCAGGAGGGCAGGAAGAGCAAGCCGTACTGATGGTTGTGAGAATCGGGGCTGCGGGTGTATCGTTCTGCATCACCTCTTCGACATATTCGGCAAGGCTCTTCAGCTCATCGTCATCGGTTTCAATGTTGATGCCCAAAAGGGCCATGATCCGGTAGCGGACCATCGCCCGCTCCTTGTAGATGCAGCATCGGTTGGGAACCCTCTGCTTGGGAATGATCCTGATGGGAAGCTTGTCGACATTCTCCTTCAGCGTTCCCGCGAAGAACTCCTTGAGCACTTCTGCATGGACCTGACGCTTCATCAGCGTATATTGGTTGTTGAGTTCAAGCACGTGTCGCCTCCGCTAGGAGTCTGCACAGCATCTCCTGGTTCACATTTCCATAGACCTTCTCACCGATGCGGACATAGGGGGGGCGGTCCTTGGCCTCTGCCTCTTTGCAGCCGCCCAGACAGCTGACTCCCTCGATTTCGCAACCGCCGAGGACTGCAGGGTCCAGAAATTCATTATAAAGAAGCAGGTCGGCACCCCCCTGCACAAAACAGGCGGTCCCTACACAAATCTGTACACGTACTTTTTCTTTCTTCCCCATATTCCTCTCCTGTTCAAATATATTCCTGCGAGGTCTCTTTCAAATAGACATCTTCCAATGCTCTTCGAAGCCTGCCGATGAGGTTTCTTCGAATCCCTATCTCCACCGGTATGCTTGGATCCTGGTGGGCCTCATTGATTTTCGTTCCCACGATGAAGTGCACCTGATCGCTCTCCTGCATGACCTGGATGAACTTCTTCACTGCATCGTTGGTCATCGAGCGGACCGGCTTCTTTTGCTCCAAGGCGGTGGCCACCTTGCTGAGGGTAAGCATCCCCTCAGTCACCAGATCGATTCCCTCCATCATCGAGCATGGGGGAACCTGGGCGGACCAGCAACTCATATCCACCTTCAAAGGCTTTTGCATGATGCGCGATACTATTTGTGCTGTCGTCCCGCCGCTGACAATCTTTCTCCCTTCAAAATCCTTGATTTTCTGCACCAACTGCTCATCATGCTCCTTGGTGAACGGAGGTCCGGTCACCACCAAGGTGCGCCTGGGCCTGCGGACATACACCACCATGCAGGTGATGTCGTCCTTCGCACTGAGACGATCCAGGCTGTGTGCCCGACAGACAATAGCCTGGGCGAGATCATGGCTGGAGATATCGGGGTTTGCCTCGATCTGGTTGCGGGTGAACTCCCTGACTCCATCAAGACGCCACCCCAAGGGAAGGGATTTTCCCATCCCCGCCTGGGTGACTCCATCGCTGAAGATCACAAGGCGGCTGCCGATGGGCAACGTGAGCATCGAGTGCCCCAATACCTCTTTCTTGAACGCACCATCACGCTGCAGGTCGATATGCTCGATGTCCCATTGCACGCTTCTGCCTCCTTGGAACGCCAAGGCAGGGGGATTGTCGTACTCCACCAGGTTCAGGGCGACCTGATCGCTTGGGAGCATCCTTAAATCGGCGATGGTAAAAGTGGCATAACTGATCTTGCGCTCCTTGCACACCGGAAGCGTATTCATGATGATGCGTGCCGAACGGGTCAGGTCCATCGGGCTGAAACTCAACTTGTGAGCCATGCGGGCCGTCAGGCTGGCTAATACATTGGCCTTGACTCCACTTCCCAGGCCGTCACTGAGGGTGCATACAATCTGGTCCTTCTCAGGATTTCGGGAGAGCAGGAACACATCTCCCCCGATCTTTTGCCCATCCTTGTAGATTTGGGCATAGTCGACATCGATGAAGAGATCGTTCATGACTCCACCTTGGTGAAACCGTCGCTCTGGCTGCTCCCGGGAACCTTGAATGCGTCTATGAGGCTATTGAGCATGATCTCAGTCTCGGCGGCATTCTCCCCAAGCAGGCTGGCGATCTGCTGCACTGTCTCCAAGCTCTTCTGAATGACATCCTCGGCTTTCTTGATCACCGTCTCCCTTCTGACGGTGGGGGTGGTGACATCTTCAAACAATGCTCCGACCAGATGTTGTTTTTCCACCGAGAAGAGGGTGACTTTCAGAAACTTGTCCTGATAATGCAGCCGATACTGCTGGGCCCGGGGATTGGAAAACTGGTTCTGGAACTTCTCATGGAACGGGACAAAGCGCTCAAGCGGCAAACCTCCGACCAAACCCAGCAAGTCACCTTCGATGGAGAAATCCAAATCGCCGAAAAGCTTGAGGAAGCTGTTGTTGCAGTCAACGATTTTCAGCTGGTCATCGACGATGACCACCCCGATCGGAATGGTCCTGAGCAGCACATCAATCTTGCTCTGGGCCTCCTTGCGCATTTTCGTGACGCACATCTCGGGTTCAGCCATTCCATCAAGATAGGCGATGGCCATTTCGCGGCAGCTGTTGTAGCCGCAACCTCCGCAGTTTAACTCCTCGGCCTTGTCACGCTTGCCGAGAACCTTCAAGGCATTGTCAATTTCAGCTTCACCATGCTGTGAAACAAAGCTCGAAACCGGCAGGTTTTGATTGCTGCCGCCGGACTTTTCGATCAACGCATACCCCTGCTCAAGCAAGATGGAAACAAAGTCCCGGTCTCCGGCGAACAGCGGACCCTCATCGGTGATGCGACTGCGGGTATACCGCGAAGAGGTGCCTTTCTTTGCCGCAGAAGAACGACCCTTTTCACAACCAGGCCCATTGATGCAGCCTCCCTCGCAAAAGAGCAGTTCCAGAAAGTCGGAATTGACCTGTCCCTTCTCCATTCCTGCAAGCGTCCCGACCACCTGGTTCGAACCGCTGATGGCAACCGCCTTCGTTTGGAACGGGTCTTTTCCCCATGCAAGAGAGGCGATCATGCCGCCTTCGACAGGATAGAGGGTGGAGGAACCCGCCCTGCAGGGGACAAACGGGGGGACCAGGCCGGGATCGGCATCCACCTGCCCTGCAAGCTGAGCCAAATCGATATTCTCCAATTTCAGCCACGTGCGCAGTTCTTCAAAGGTAAGGGCGAAATCAGGGTATCCGGGCGTCTCATCGGCCTCCACCTTCTTGGCAATGCAAGGTCCGATGAAGACAACACCGATTTCCTGCCCATACAGCTTTCTCAGGTAGGCGCTGTGGCACTGGAGCGGAGAGGGAACCTCGCTTAAGGCGGGAACCAAGGATGGATAATATTTCTTGACCGTCTGCACCACGGTGGGACACGCAGTGGATATCCAGGAGCAGATGTCCCCATTTCTCTTCGCATGCACTTCAATCGATTCATTGACCAATGCCGCACCGATTGCCGTCTCACTTACTGCACTGAACCCGAGATGGTGCAATGCCAATACCAAGGCATCCACGCCCTCGCCGAATTCACTGGCGGCCGATGGAGCAAGGCTGCAGTAGATTTTTCTCCCGCTGGTCAAAAACTGCCTGACACGGGCAAGATCGTTGCGGATTTTTTTTGCATGGGAGGGGCAGATATCAACACAGTGACCGCAGTAGATGCAGCGGTCCTTCACCACAACCGCCGATCCATCCTTGACCTGAATCGCCTTGACCGGGCAGCCGCGCACACATTTATAACAATCCCTGCACTCGGTCAACTCGGTATAGATGGGGTGGATCATGCCTTCCCTCCCCTGTGGTACAGCTCTTTTTCAACCAGTTCAAGGACACTTGCAGTATCGAGGCCGCTGTAGGTTTCATTGCCGATCCTGAGGTTCGGACCTTTTGAACAGTTGCCGAGGCACAGATGACCGGCCAATTCAACCTGATCGGACAGGCCCTGTTCCTTGAGATAGGCTTCCAAGGCCTGCAGGGTTTGAGAATTCCCTCGAGCAAAGCAGGAGCTTCCCAGACAAAGTTCCACAACCAATTTCTCCATCACTACGCCCCCTCTCAGTCCGGTGTTGGGTTTAATCGTACTGCTAACACCCCCGAGAGTCAATATTTCTTAGAAAAATGGAACTTTATTCTGAGTTTTGAGTATTTATATGGTATATTAACCTGATTAAATCAATAATAATATTCCTATAAGAATATTAAAAAGGGGTATCGTTACGATACCCCGTATTTTAATCAGGTAATTTCCCACTCGTCATCCTCTTCGAGCAGGTCTTCCTTGGCCATTTTCCGCTTGACCTTGGCAGAAAGCACGGCGAAGCTGGTTGCCAAGTCGGTGCGCTGCACCACTACACGGGGTGGAAGCTTCAAATCCTTGGGAGCAAAGTTCCAAATGGCAAGAATTCCACACGCTACCAATTTTTCAGCAACTTCCTGGGCTTGCACTGCAGGGACGGCGAGAACCCCGATGTTCACATGGTTCTCCTCGAGGTACTGCTGCAGATGAGAAAGCGGATACACAGGAACCTCGCCCAGTTTTGCACCCCACTTCTGCTGGTCGATGTCAAAGGCGGCTACAATCTTCAATCCATAGCTCTCGAAACCCTCGTAACGGGCAAGAGCCGATCCAAGATGGCCAGCCCCGATGAGCACTGCATCGGTGGCATTGTCCCAACCAAGGGTGTGCACGATTGCGTCGATGAGTTTGACTACAGTGAAGCCCACCTTGGGTTTACCTTCAATTCCGGTGCAGGAAATATCCTTGCGGACTTGAATCGGTTTCAGGCCGAGCTCATCGGCGAGCATGGTTGCCGATACCATTTCCATCCCCTCGTCGCGATAGCCTTTGAGAAGGCGGAGATAGGAAGGGAAACGCTTGATGGTGGGGATAGGAATCCCACGATTGTCTGTTGCCATCATTACTCCTGTTGCAGTGCATCGACGACACTCTCTACGAGAGAGGCCGGTGTGGATGCCCCCGCTGTAATACCCAGTATAGCACACTGGCGCATTTCATTTGTGATTTCTGATGCATCCTCGATATGCCAAGCCTTCTTGCCCATTTCAAGAACCATCGAGTACAGCGCCCTGGTATTCGCACTGTCCTTCCCCCCGATGACCAGCACGGCATCGCATTGCCCGGCAAGCTCGATCAGGGCTGTCCTGCGATTCACCGAGCTGGGACAGACTTCATTGGCAAACATCACCGTAATGCCTTTCTGCTGCCAAGAGGCCAGGACAGCTTTTATCTGCATCCACAAGCTCTGGTCGAAGGTGGTCTGTACAAATACAGCGTAGGATACGCCTTCTTCAGGCTCTCCTACATCTTCAAGAGTCGTGACGAGCTTGCTGGTGATGGGCTTGCCATCAACCAGGACCTCCTGCATGGCTGTCGACTCAGGATGTTTGGAGTGCCCGACAACCAGGATCGTGTGGGTGGCGGCATAGCGGGCTATATGCAGGAGATTGCGTTTGACCACCGGACAGGTGGCATCCACAATCTGATAGCCTGCATCCAGGAATTCTGAACGCAGCTTATCCCCCACTCCGTGGGCGCGCAGGACCACAACTCCTTGCTCATGTCCCTCAGGGCCGGCTATCTCGGTCATCCCCTCTTGGGCGAACTGATTGCAGACTTGCTTGTTATGGATCAATTTTCCCAAGGAGTACACAGGAAGTCCGGTCTTCCGGGCTTCCTCGATGGCATTTTGGGCCATGTCAAGCGCCCGGGAAACGCCTTTGCAATACCCCATGGTATGTGACATGATGATTTTCATAGCACCCAGTATGACAAAAATACTGCCGCAAGGTAACCCCACGGCAGTATCTCTTGGAACGGGAAATTCGTAGTTCCTGTTACTTGGCCGCAACCACCGTACCTTGTTTCTTCTGAGCCTTGCTGATCCAGTACAGCATTGAAGGAGCAAGGAAGTTGGAGGAGTAGGTTCCAAACAAAAGTCCAAAGATCATGTTGATGGCAAAGAGCTGAATATCGCCCGATGCAAAGATTGCAAGCGGAAGAATCGCCACCAAGGTAGTGACGGCACTCATAACGGTTCTGCTCACCGACTGAGTCACACTCAGGTCGATCTGCTTGGCCAGGCTTGCACTCTTGTTCAATGTCACATTTTCACGGACACGGTCGAAAATAACGATGGTGTTGTTCAAGGAGTATCCGATGATGGTCAGCAGCGCTGCAATCGTCGTGCTTGAAAACTCAAGGCGCAAAATCGAGATAGCGGTCAGCATCATCAAGATATCGTGCACCAGGGCGATCAGGGAGGAGACTGCATAGGCAAAGCGGAATCTGATCCAGACATACACTAGAATCAAACCCATCGCAACAACAATGGCCAGAATCGAGCTGGAAAGCAGGGTTGCACTGAACTTGGGTCCGATATAGTCGCTCTGCAGGACTACTACGTTTCCTTGACCAAAGAAAGATGCAAGCGCATTCTTGACCTCTTCTTCCATGGAAGCCTGGGTCGCACCGTCCTTGATCTCCAAGCGGATCTGGAACGTCTGGTTCTCAGCAGATCCTACGGTTTGCACCTTGGCATTTCCAAGGGAGGCGATGGCCGAACGGACATCCTCGATGGAAGTGGTGCCGGTGCCTTGGAAGTTCAGCTTGGTAGGGGTGCTGCTCAACGTTGCAGGAAATCCGTATCCGGAGAGCAAGTCCTCAGTATTCAAGGAACCGTTAACCGCAACCGCACTTACATCAGGCACTGCATTCAGTGCTGCAGCAAGATCCTTGGATGTCGGATAAGCCTGGGAGCGGAAGCTGGTGGAGGCGACACCTTCCTCACCACGAACCTCAAGGCTCAGGGCGGATCCGGAAATGGAAAGGACTGCATCCTTGTTGCCGCTGTATGTCACTTCGAGGCCGACAGGAGCAATCTGTATGCGCTGGCTCAAGCCGCTCTCGAAGTCAACCCCGAGATTGAACCCCCCGAACACACCCAAGGAGACGGCTCCGGCAAGCAGGAGGACCACAGCCAGAATCCATGCATACCAGCGAAGTTTGATGACAGGAATATCGTTCTTAAGCATTTAGTTTTTCCTCCAGCTGATGTGCAATTTCTTGCCCTCGCGGTGAGCGACTGCCGCATCAAAAATGAGATGCGAGACAAACAGGGCGGTGAACACCGAGCTGACAATACCGATGGCCAAGGTATTTGCAAAGCCTTTCACCGAGCTGCTTCCGAGCTGTGAGAGCACCAAGGCCGCGATGATCGTAGTGATGTTGGCGTCCATGACCGTCCAGAAAGCCTTGTCAAAACCTGCCTTGATGGCTGCAACGTCGCTCTTGCCCAATCGCCGCTCTTCCTTGATGCGCTCAAAGATGATGACGTTGGTGTCGACTGCCATACCCAAGGTAAGAATAAGACCCGCCACACTGGTCAAAGTCAAGGTGAAGTTAAAGGCGGACAGCACGCTGATCATGATGAAGAGGTTGAACAGCAGAGCCACGTCAGCCACCAGACCGGACACATTGTAGTATGCAAACATCAGGATGACGACCAGGGCAAGGCCGATTGCAATCGCCTTCACGCCTGTATTGACTGCATCCTCACCCAAGGTTGCACCGACAGCCTGTTGGCTGGAGACGATCAACTCGATGGGAAGCGCTGCAGTTCGCAGCACGATGGCCAGGTCACTGGCTTCCTCGGCATTGAAACCGGAAATCTGGACACTGTTGCGGATTCCCTCATTAATGGTGGCCATTGCCTTGACTTTTCCATCCATGACAACCGCCATGGTATCGCCTACGTGGGTGGAGGTGAGCTTGTAGAAAATATCCCCTCCAAGGCTGTCAAGCTGGAAGTTAACAACCGGGCGACCGGTGATGCCATCGGTTCCCGTGGTGGCGCTCTCCAAGTGGATGCCGTCCAAGCCGACTTCCTCTTCGATGACCACATAGCTTTCAAGCTCGTCAATGCCATAGGCATCACTGACATAGTAGCCGGCGGCAATCTTGCCTGCAGGCAGGAAGTCCGGCTGCTTCAAGGCACCGGTATCGGTATAAACTTCAGAGGGATTGGCCTTGTAGTACGCGTCAAGCTCGGCGGTCAAAGCGGTGTCAACCATCTTGAAGACCAAGGATCCCTTGCCGCGAAGGAACGAGTTCACCCGCTCGGGATCGGCAGCCCCCGGGACCTCGATCAGAATCTGATCGCTGCCCTGAAGCCTGATGACAGGCTCGCTGACGCCGAACTGGTCGATGCGCTTCTCCAAAATCTCGATATCCTGCCGGATGGCTTCGGCAATCTCGGAAGAGGAGGCAGAACCGCCCTTCTTCGCCTCATAACTTGTCGTATCGGCTTCCAAGAGGATGCTCATACCACCGCGCAGGTCCAAACCAAGCTGCAAAGCCTTGTTTCCAAGGGCCTTCAGGTCAAGAAGTGCTGTGCGGTAATACGCCTCGATGGTATCGAACATATTCTGCTCATTGTAGAATCCGCCAAAGAGAGCTTCCAACGTCCAGGTCTTGGGGACCGGGCGCTTCATAGCCTTGTAATTTGCCTTGGCACCATCCTTGAGATAGGAATACTGGGCGGGAAGAGCTGCCTTGGAATCCTGGGCTACCAAATCCTTCAAGGAACGCAGGTCCCGTGAAGCCTGCCCTCGGGCATACTCCTTAATCTGTACATTTGAGCCTGTTGCCAGTTCCTTGGTGTCCTGCGGTACGAATCCATACCACTTGATGGTGGGATACAAGAAGTATCCACACAACAAGACGACAGCCAGAACGATCACCAGACGACTCCGTTTTTTCATGATACTCTCCAGATTGTCTTCAACAGAATTTAGTTGTTCTCTTTTTTCTCAGCATCGGCTTCGACTGCAGCCTCTTCAGGCTTTGCTTCAACGGCCTCGGGAGCACTCACCTGCTCTTTCTTGGCTTTCTTCTTACTTGAAGGTTCAGTCGTCTCAGCCTTGCGGTTGACAATGCTGCTGATTGCATTCCTGGAGAACTCAATGCGGGTATTGTCATCAACCTTAACCACTACGGTAGTCTCTTTTACAGCAACTACGGTTCCGTGGATGCCACCGATGGAAACAACCTTGTCTCCCTTCTTGATGGCGGCAAGCATCTCCTTGGTCTCCTTGTCCCGCTTCTTCTGCGGTCGGATGATCAAGAAGTAAAAGATGACAATGATGAGACCAAAGGTGACAAAGGTGGTCA
>JAAZAT010000030.1 GCA_012514185.1 Spirochaetales bacterium
CCTCCTGTAGGTGAATCTTGGTGAAGTCGGGGCTGATCTCGCACAGGAGCCCGAACCACTCGCTCTCGAAAAACCTTTCGATCTCATCCTTTGCTGCCCATGCATATACGTAATCGGGGTTGCCTTCCAACTGGGACATGGCCTTGTGCCAGTCGGTGATTGCACGTTCCACGATGGCCGCTGCCAGATGTCTCATACTTGCCTCGGTCATTTGCTGCCCCCTGTAAGTTCGGCCTTCACCGCTTCGATCAGGGCGTCCTGGGTCTGAGCCTTGCCCGAGAGGACCTTCATGATGCGCTCATCAATGGTCTTCTCAGTGATGATGTGCTGAACCACCACGGTCTCGGACTGCTGCCCTTGGCGCCACAGGCGCGCCACCGTCTGCTGGTACAGCTCGAGGCTCCAGGTCAGTCCGAACCAGATCAGGCAATTGCCACCGCTTTGGAGGTTCAGCCCATGCCCGGCAGATGCGGGGTGGACCAATCCGACTGGCAACTCTCCAGCATTCCACTTTCGGATACTCTCACTCGAGTCCAAGGCGGAAAACGCTATTCCCAGCTTCTCCAATCTTCCGGTGATCCGCACTAGGTCATGCTTAAACCAATAGGCCACCAGCACGCTTTGTCCGTTGGCCGCCTCGATGAGGTCCTCAAGCGCATCGAGCTTGCGATCATGGGTGCCGATGACCACGCCGTCATCGGTGTACACCGCCCCGTTTGCCAACTGCAGCAGCTTGCCCGAGAGGCTTGCCGCATTGGCGGCTGTGACCTGTCCCCCCGCGGCATCCAGGACCAGTTCCTTACGGAGCTTCTCGTAGGCAGAGCGCTCCTCATCGCTGAGGGTGACGCGGTACTCATTGGTGATCAGCTCAGGCATCCTGATATGGTCTTGGGCCTTCATTGAGATGGTGATGTCCTCAATCGCCTGGTAGATCCGTTCCTCCGCACCAGGGGCGGGCTTGTAGCTGAACACGATTTGTCCGTTGCGCTTGTCAGGCCTGAAGTACGCATTCCGGTAAGCTCCGATAAACCTTCCCAGCCTCACACCCTTGTCCAGAAGCTTGAACTGTGCCCACAGGTCGATCAGGCCGTTGCTTGCAGGGGTGCCGGTCAGGCCCACAATGCGCCTGATCCCAGGACGCCGTTTCATCAAGGCTCGGAAGCGCTTGGAGCGGTGGTTCTTGAACGATGAGAGCTCATCGATTACAACCATGTCGAAGTCGAAGGGCAGGGCGGACTCCTCGATCAACCACTGCACGTTCTCGCGGTTGATGATGTACAGGTCAGCCTTGCGCTCCAGCGCTGTAAGGCGCTCGGCGGTGCTTCCCACAGCCACTGATGAAATCAAATCATCCAGGTGATCCCACTTGCCGATCTCATCCGGCCACGTGTCCCGTGCAACCCTCAGCGGTGCGATGATCAGTACCTTTCGTACCAGAAATGAATCGAAGAGGAGATTGGAAAGGGCCGTCAGGGTGATGACCGTTTTTCCAAGCCCCATCTGCAGCAAAACCGCTGCTACGGGGTGCTGTTCTATAAAGTCGCTCGCATACTGTTGGTAGTCATGCGGTGTATATGTCATTGATGATCTCCTCAATCTGCTCTATGGAATCCAGCACGTATGCCTTGAATCCCATGGCCCTCAACATTTCATGCCTTACCCGTTGGAGAGCCCTGGGTTTCTTCCCTGGGGCTTTCACTTCCACGAAGCCGCATTTGCCACCAGGCAGCAGCACCAATCGGTCCGGCATTCCATCGAAGCCCGGGCTTATGAATTTCACAGCCCGGCCTCCCATCTTTTTCACAGCAATCACCAGCTGCAACTCGATCTCTTTCTCAAGCATCCCAAATCTCCCTTTGGAACGAAGGAACGAGTGGAACGAAAGGAACAGGGGGTCCTATAAAGTCCCACGTGCGTATATACGCCCTCGCTACCACTCTCATCCCCTGTATATCTACTTCCACTTATGTAGTAGATAATCTTGTTCCATTGTTCCTGTTACCCCAAAACCTGCTCCTCAGA